>JASCPF010000038.1 GCA_029959325.1 Microbacteriaceae bacterium PS02068 | reverse complement strand
GCGCGGGCGACGGCGGGGGCGCGGGCGACGCCGCGGGCGCCGGAGGCGGCACGGCCGAGGGTGGTGCGGTGCGGCGTGACCTGTTCGGGCGGCTGCTCGCCGTCGCGCACACCGAGGACGGTGAGGTCACGATCCCCGGATCGGTCCTCGAACGGACCCTCTGCGAGACTGGCAGCATCGCGGTGACGCTGGATGCGTGCGGGAATCCGTTGGATGTGGGGCGTGAGCATCGGCTGTTCACTCCGGCGCAGCGCATTGCCCTCGCCGCTCGTGATGGCGGGTGCATGTGGCCAGGGTGTGACCGGCCGCCCTCCTACTGCGAAGCGCATCACATCGATGAGTGGGTGGCAGATGAGGGGCGCACCGATATCGCGCGCGGGATCTTGCTCTGCTTCTACCACCACATGCACGTCCACATGACGGGGATGAAGATCGCGCGGGACGGGCTCGGACTGTTCCGGCTGACGTTCCCGCCCGGCGACGCGCGCGCGCCGATCGAACTCGCGTCGAAGTCGCCGCTGCGGTGGATGCTCGACCCGCCACCGCGAACACCCTGGCGCCTCGCCGCGTGACGGCGAAGGCGCGCGGAGTACGGGGAATTGACTCAGAACAGGGTCGGGGTGCCGCTCTCGACGCCCTTCATCGCGTCGTAGTCGAGCGTGATGCAGTCGATGCCGCGGTCTCCGGCGAGGGTACGAGCCTGCGGAGCGAACGACTGCGCGGCGAGCACGCCGCGCACCGGGCGCAGGTGCGGATCGCGGTTCAGGAGTTCGAGGTAGCGCGTCAGCTGCTCGACCGCGTCGATGCCGGCCTTGCGCTTCACCTCGACGGCCACATGCGCCAGTTCGACGGTGACCGTGGCGGCAGAGTCCGCGCCGGACGTGCGGAGCATCAGGTCGACCGGGCCGATCGCCGTCGGGAACTCACGACGCACGAGCGACAGCCCATCGCCGATCACCTCGACCTGCTCGGCCAGCAGCCGCTGCAGATCGGCTTCGACCCCGTCCTTCTGCAGCCCCGGATCGACACCCAGCTCGTGCGCCGAGTCGTGCAGCACCTCGTAGATGCGGACGAGCAAGGCATCCCCCGTCTTCGCGTGCGTCACGCGCCAGTACTCCTGCACGCCCGCCGACGCCGACTCGGCATCGGGTTGTTCGACGCTCAGCGTGCACGGCGGGCTCATCCAGTTCAGCGGCTTGTAGCTGAGCGAGTCGGAGTGCACGAGCACGCTGCCGTCGGCCTTCAGCATGAGCAACCGCGTCGCCAGCGGCAGGTGTGCGGTGAGGCGACCCGAGTAGTCGACGGAGCAGCGGGCAATGACGAGACGCACTCGTCGAGTGTACGGCCGTGGGCCGCAGCCGGTCGGTCTGTCGGCGGATCAGGGCCGGCCGGTGGATCAGTGGTGGCCGGCGCCGACCTTCGAGCCGGCGATGGGCTTTGCGGCGCCCGACGCGAAGCCGCTCATGGCGATGAGGGCGACGATGATCCAGAGCGTGTTGAGGATGCCGATCTGGTGGCTGATCCAGCCGAGCACCGGCGGACCGCACAGGAACGCGACATAACCGATCGTCGCGGCCGCCGACACGGATGCCGCGGCCTTGGCCGGATCGTCGGCCGCCGCCGACATGCCGAGGGGGAATCCGAGCGACGCGCCCGCGCCCCACAGTGCCACGCCGACGAACGCGACCGGCAGGTTCGGCGCCAGGATGAACACGATCAGGCCGACGCCGGCCGTGACCGACAGCGCGCGCAGCGTCCACACCCGACCGACGCGGTCGACCAGCGGGCCGCCCAGCGCCCGGAACACCGTCATCGACACCGAGAACACCGTCAGGAAGATCGCGCCCGTCGCCTCGGTCGCGCCGTGGCCATCGACAGCCGCGATCGTCAGCCAGTCGTTGGCGCTGCCCTCGGCGAACGCCATGCCGAGGACGATCGCGCCGATGGCGTAGGTGCGGGGGTCACGCCAGACCGCGAGCGCGGCGTGCACGCGCTCGCCACGCGACAGCGTCGCGCCGGTGTCGCCCGCGTCCGCGCTCGTGCCGGGGGTGTGCGCGGGCACGAACCGCAACGCGGTCGCGGTCACGACGATCCACACGACGGCGACGGCGCCGAGGTGCCACGAGACACCGACCCCCCACGCCGCCATCGCGACGCCGATGCCGGCGCCGGCCACCGTGCCGAGGCTGAAGAATGCGTGGAACAGCGGCATGAGGGTGCGGACGAACGCCTGCTCGACCGACGCGGCTTCGACGTTGATCATCACGTCGGTCGCGCCGAAGCACAGGCCCATGAGTGCCAGGCCGGCCGCGGCGAGCGGGTAGGAGGCCCAGGCATCCACCGCCATCGCCGCGATCAGCAGGCCCACCGCCACACCGACGATCGTCACCGAGAGTCCGCGCCTCGCGCCCCACCGCGCGACGATCACATTCGCCGACATCACTCCCGCGAGAGACCCCGCACCCATGGCGAACAGCAGCACGCCGACCTCGAAGTCATCGATGCCGAGGTTCGCCTTCACGGCCGGCAGCCGCGACGCCCACGAGGCGAACGTCGCTCCGCAGAGGAAGAACAACGTGAAGATCGCGGTGCGCCAGTGCACCAGCTGTGGGCGCGTCAGCGCGGGGATCGTCGTCATCGGAACAGCTTACCGAATCGATTCGACGCTGCGCGACAGGGCGGGCTACCATGCAGGGATGACGACGCGACGCGCAACCATCGCCGACGTCGCCCGCGAGGCGGGCGTGTCGCCGTCGACCGCGTCGGTCGTCTTCAGCGGCAAGACGCCGGTGTCGGATGCCACGCGCCGACGCGTGATCGAGGCCGCCACCGAACTGGGCTACTCCGGACCCGACCCCCGCGCCGCCTCGCTGCGGCTCGGGCGCAGCGGCATCGTCGGGGTGGTCGTCGGGTCGAGTCTGAAGGACCTCTTCCGCGACCCCGTGCAGCGGGTCATGATGGACGGCCTGGCCGAGGCGGTCGCGCCCTTCGGCGCGGGGCTGCTGCTGCTGCGGAACCACACCGACATCGAGAACGCCCCCACCCTCACCACGGCCCCGCTCGACGCCGTCGTGCTGGTCGGGTGCGACGGGCCCCTGCGTGAGCTGCTCGAAGCCGCTCACCGGCGCGGCCTGCCGGTCGTCGTCATCGAGGGTGATGCCGGCCCGGGCGTGCCCCGCGTGCTGCTCGACAACCGGGAAGCCCAGCGGACCGCCGCCCAGCACCTCGCGGATCTCGGGCACACCGACGTCGCGATCGTCATGCTCAGCACGGGTGCCCCGACCATCGGCGCGGAGATCACCGTCGGCTGGATCGACCCCGACGCCACCGCCGACATCACGATCGACGTGACACGCGACCGGCTGCTCGGCGCCCGTGACGTCTATCCGGATGCCCCCGCGCTCGCCACCGCGGGCAGCTCGATCGACGAAGGGTGGGCTGCGGGGCGCGTGCTGTTCGCAAGTGATCGCCCGACCCCGACGGCCGTGATCGCGCAGAGCGATCTGCTCGCCGCGGGCGTGATCCGTGCGGCGGAAGAGGCGGGCCTGCGTGTGCCGGAGGATGTCAGCGTGACCGGCTTCGACGGCCTGCCGGCGGACGGTCTGGCACCCTATGAGCTGACGACGCTCGTGCAGGCGGCGGCCGAGAAGGGCCGCGCCGCCGGAGAGGCTGTCGCCGCCATGCTCGCGGGTGACGAACCCGCGTCGGTGCTGCTCACCTGCCAGTTCCGCGTGGGAAACACGACCGGTCCGGTGATCTCGGCCCGGTAGACTGTGAGTCCGACCCCCCGCGCCCGTCAGGAGGCCAGATTTGCTCGTGCTGCTGGCTGCGTTCGCGGTTCTGCCGCTCGCTCTGCCGTGGCTCGTGGGCAGGATCGGCCCTCGCGCGTTCTTCGTCGCCGCGCTCGTTCCGGTGGCCGGATTCGTCCACGCCGCGCTCCAGACGCCGGCGATCCTCGCGGGGGATATTCCGACCGAGACATACTCGTGGATTCCACAGCTCGGCCTTGACCTGTCGATGCGGATGGACACGCTCGGCTGGGTGATGGCGCTCATCGTGACGGGCGTCGGCGCCCTCGTGATGATCTACTGCCGGTGGTACTTCGCGGGCCCCTCGACAGGCTCGGGGACCGGGAAGGGCTCGGGGACCGGGAAGGCCAAGGCGGGCGTCGGGCTCTTCAGCGCCGTGCTGCTCGCGTTCGCGGGCGCGATGTACGGGCTCGTCCTGACCGACGACCTCATCATCCTCGTGATGTTCTGGGAGATCACGAGCATCCTGTCGTACCTGCTGATCGGCTTCTACCACGCGCGCGGGGCGAGCCGCCGTGCCGCGCTGCAGGCGCTGCTCGTGACGACGCTCGGCGGCCTCGTCATGTTCGTCGGCGCCGTGATCCTGGTCGTGCAGGCGGGGACGAACAGCCTCTCGGGCATCCTCGCCCTGTATGCCGATCCGGCCTCATCCTTCACCTCCAACCCGCTCGTCGACACCGCGATCGTGCTCCTGCTGATCGGCGCGCTCAGCAAGTCGGCGATCTTCCCGTTCCACTTCTGGCTGCCCGGCGCGATGGCGGCGCCCACCCCGGTGAGTGCCTACCTGCACGCCGCGGCGATGGTGAAGGCGGGCATCTACCTGATCGCGCGCTGCGCGCCGTTCTTCGCCGTCGCGGCCCCGTGGCGGCCGGTCGTCATCTCGCTCGGCATCTTCACGATGCTGCTCGGCGGCGTCCAGGCGCTGCGCGAATCGGACCTCAAGCGCATCCTCGCGTTCGGCACCGTCAGCCAGCTCGGCCTCATGACCGCGGTCATCGGCTACGGCGAGCGCGACACCGCCCTTGCCGGCATCGCCCTGGTGCTCGGCCACGCGCTGTTCAAGTCGGCGCTGTTCCTCGTCGTCGGCGTCATCGACCGCCAGCTGTCGACGCGTGACATCGGCGAGCTCTCCGGTGTGTGGCGGCAGGCGCCGACGCTCGCCGTCGTGTCGACGATCGCCGTGGCATCCATGATCGGCTTCATCCCCACGCTGGGCTTCGTCGCGAAAGAGGCCGCACTCACGGCGTTCCTCGACGCGGCCAGCGACCCGTGGGCGGCGGTCGCGCTCGTCGGGATCGTGCTCGGGTCGATCCTGACGACGGCCTACGGCCTGCGCTTCCTGTGGGGGGCGTTCGGCTCCAAGAGAGACATTCCCGCCACGGCATGGCCCGACCCGCCGATGGGCTTCCTCGCGGCGCCGGTCGTGCTCGCGGGCCTCTCGCTGATCGGCGGATTCGCCGCCCCGTGGCTCGACACGGCGCTCAGCGGCTACGCCGACACCGCGCCGCCGTCCGAGCACCCCTACCACCTCGCCCTCTGGCACGGGCTCGAGCCCGCGCTGTTCCTCTCACTCGGCAGCATCGCGGCGGGCGCCGCGGTCTTCTGGCTCGTGCAGCGCACCGGGTGGCACGCGCGCGTGCTGCCGTTCACCGCCGCCGACCTCTACAACCAGACGCTGCGCGGCATCGCGCGCCTCGCGGTGTGGACGACGAGCCTCACCCAGCGCGGGTCGCTGCCCGTCTACGTCGGCACGATCTTCGTCGTGTTCGTCGCCGCCGAGGGCACCGCACTGCTCGCCGCCCCCGAGTGGAAGGTGCAGCTGGATGCCTGGCAGACGCCGATGCAGGTCGTCGTCGCCCCGATCATGATCCTCGCCGGCATCGTCGCGGTGCGGGCGCGCAAGCGCTACACGGGAGTCGTGCTGGTCTCGGTGACGGGCCTCGGCATGGTGCTGCTCTTCGCCACGAGCGGTGCGCCCGACCTCGCGCTCACCCAGGTGCTCGTCGAGACGGTGACGCTCGTCGCCTTCGCCCTCGTGCTGCGGCGCATCCCGGCGCGGCTCGGAGAGCACAACGCGTCGGTGTGGCCGGTCGCCCGCGCCGTGCTCGCCATCGCCGTGGGCGCCACCATGGCGCTCGTCGCGCTGGTGGCCACAGGCGCGCGCGTCGCCGAGCCGATCTCCGACGCGTTCCCCGACCTCGCCTACGAGCTCGGTCACGGCAAGAACGTCGTCAACGTCGCGCTCGTCGACCTGCGCGGTTGGGACACGATGGGCGAGCTGTCGGTGCTGATCCTCGCGGCGACCGGCGTGGCATCCCTCGTCTTCGTCACGCACCGTTCCGACCTGCTCTCGCGTGCCATCGCGCCGATCCCGACCGGCGCGACCCGCACGCGGCGCCCCTTGGTCGAGACCGACGAGGGGCCGCGCCCGCGCGCGTCAGACCCCGGCAGCACCCGCCAGGCGTGGCTCGTGGGCGGCGCCCGCGTGCGTCCCGAGAACCGCTCGATCATGCTCGAGGTGATCGTGCGGATTCTGTTCCACACGATCATCGTGGTGTCGATCTTCCTGCTGTTCTCGGGCCACAACCTGCCCGGCGGCGGCTTCGCCGGCGGACTCGTCGCCGGCATGGCGCTCGTGATGCGCTACGTCGCGGGCGGCCGCTACGAGCTGGGCGCGGCCGCGCCGACGGATGCCGGGCGACTGCTCGGCGCGGGCATGGCGCTCGCCGTCGCGTGCGCTGTCGTGCCGCTGCTGTTCGGGGCCGCGCCGCTGACGAGCTACTTCTGGGAGTGGGAGATCCCCGTGCTCGGCCACGTCGAGTTCGTCACCTCGACGCTGTTCGACATCGGCGTGTACCTCGTCGTGATCGGCCTCGTGCTCGACGTGCTGCGCTCGCTCGGCGGCGAGGTCGACCGCCAGGCCCAGGCGCTGCGCGAGTCGGGCGCCTCTTCCGGCGCCTCTCCGCGGGGGGTGAGCGCCCCGTGAACGTCTCTCTCGTCCTGATCGTGATCATGGGTGTGCTCTTCGCCTGCGGCGTCTACGCGATGCTCGAGCGCAGCCTCACGCGCGTGCTCATCGGCTTCCTGCTGCTGGGGAACGCGGCGAACCTGTTCCTGCTGGTCGTGATGGGTCAGCCGGGGATCGCGCCGTTCTTCGACCCTTCGACAAGCTCAGGGACCGGCACAGAGGGGATGAGCGACCCGCTGCCGCAGGCGCTGACGCTCACGGCGATCGTGATCACCTTCGCTGTCTCGGCGTTCCTGCTCGCGCTCATCTACCGGTCGTGGCAGCTCGGTCAGGCCGACACCGTCCACGACGACGAGGAAGACGTCGCCCTGCGCGGTCGCGGCACCGTCTCGGACGACGAGCTCGACGACGAGATCGCCATCGAAGACGAAGACGACGACGCCACCACCGACTTCGTCGGCACCGCCACGGCCCCCATCACGGTGCTCAGCCATCGCGACGTCGAGGGTCTCCGCGACGACGCGGGCATCGATCGCCCCCGCGCACCGCGTGAGGCGGGCGAGGATGCCTCGGACGGCGGTGATCGCCGATGAGCGCGCTCGTCCCCCTGCTGGTCACGCTGCCGCTGCTCGGCGCCGCGATCGCGCTGATCTTCGGCCGGCGCCGGCGCGTGCAGATCGGCGTCTCGCTGATCACGCTGACCCTCGTGCTCGTCATCGCGGCGGTGCTGCTCTACGCCGTCGACTCGTCGGGTCAGGCCATCGCGGTCTCGGTGGGCGGCTGGCCGATCCCGTTCGGGATCGTGCTGTACGTCGACCGCCTCGCGGCGCTGCTGGTCGTGATCTCGAGCATCGTGCTGCTCGCGGTGCTGCTCTTCTCGGTCGGGCAGGGCGCCGCCGACGGCGATGACGAGACCCCGGTGACGATCTTCCACCCGTCGTACCTGATCCTCTCGGCCGGCATCTTCAACGCGTTCATCGCGGGCGACCTGTTCAATCTGTACGTCGGGTTCGAGATCCTGCTGGTCGCCTCCTACGTGCTCATCACGCTGGGCTCGACCGAATCGCGCATCCGCACGGGCGTCGTCTACATCGTCGTCTCGCTGGTGTCGTCGATCATCTTCCTCGCCGCGATCGCGGCGATCTACGGGGCGCTCGGCACCGTCAACATGGCGCAGCTCGCCGAGCGGATGGGCGAGCTGCCGCAGTCGACGCAGCTCGTGCTGCACCTCATGCTGCTGCTGGCCTTCAGCATCAAGGCGGCCGTCTTCCCGCTGTCGTTCTGGCTGCCCGACTCGTACCCGACGGCGCCGGCACCCGTCACGGCCGTCTTCGCGGGGCTGCTGACCAAGGTCGGCGTCTACGCGATCATCCGCACCGAGACGCAGATCTTCCGCGACAACGACGTCAATACGCTGCTGCTGATCGTCGCCCTCGCCACGATGATCGTCGGGGTGCTCGGCGCCGTCGCACAGGCAGAGCTCAAACGCATCCTGTCGTTCACGCTCGTCAGCCACGTCGGCTATCTCGTGTTCGGCATCGCGATCGCGACCCCTGTCGCGCTCGGCGCGACGATCTACTACATGGTGCACCACATCATCGTGCAGACCACGCTCTTCCTCGCCGTGGGGCTCGTCGAGCGCCGCGCCGGATCGACCTCGATCCTGAAGGTGAAGGGGCTGATGCGCGCCGCACCCGTGATCGCGGTGCTGTTCTTCATCCCGGCGATCAACCTGGGCGGCCTGCCGCCGTTCTCGGGCTTCATCGGCAAGTTCGCCCTGTTCGACGCGGCCGCGCAGGTCGGCACGCCCCTCATGTACATCCTGATCATCGGCGGCATCGTGACGTCGCTGCTGACGCTCTACGCCCTCATGCGCGCGTGGAACCTGTCGTTCTGGCGCGAAGACGACGACCACACCGGCGAGGATGCCGTCGTGGAGCGGATCGAGTACCTGGGTGATGCTCCCGCCGCCGACGAGCAGAACGCACGCCGGGTGATCCCTCGCATCATGACCGCGACGACCGCCGGCATGGTCGCCGTGACCATCGCGCTGACGGTGTTCGCGGGGCCGCTCTACGCCCTGTGCCAGTCGATCGGCGATGCGCTGCAAGACCCCGTGAACCTCGTCCAGCTCGAATCGGATGCCGCAGCGGGCGCCCACACGGAGGTGACACCGTGAGTCCTGCATCGACCGGGGTCGCGGCGGCGCGCGCCGCGATCTGGCGACAGCTGCCGTTCTTCGTGTGGCTCGTCGCGCTGTGGATGCTGCTGTGGGGCCAGTTCACGGTGCTCGCCGCGCTCACGGGGCTGATCGTCGCCATCTTCGTGACGCGGATCTTCCGCCTGCCGGCCGTCGAGCTCTCGGGCCGAGTGAACCTCTGGTGGGGCCTGGTGTTCATGACCGAGTTCCTGTGGGCGCTCGTCCGTGGCTCGCTGCTGGTGGCGTGGCAGATCCTCACCCCGGGGTACCCCGGCACGGCGATCATCGCGGTGCCGCTCGTGACCGACGACGACCTGATCATGACGCACGTCGCGGTCACCTCGTCGCTCATCCCCGGGTCGCTCATCGTCGATGTCGACCGTGACCGGCGCATCCTGTACCTGCACGTGATCGGCGTGCACGACCAGGCATCCATCGAGCACCAGCGCCGCGCGGTGCAGCACTGGGAAGAGCGCATCGTGCGTGCGGTGGGGTCGAAGGCCCAGGTCGCGGCCCTGCACGCGGCCGGGCGTGGATCTGGTTCGGAATCGGGGGAGGGGGCGAAGGCATGAGCATCCTGCTCGGAGCGATCTACGTGGTGTTCGGTGTCGCGGCGCTGCTGATCGTCTGGCGCATCATCACCGGGCCGTCGATCCTCGACCGCGCGGTCGCCGCCGACGTGCTGCTGACCCTCGTGATGTGCGTGCTCGGCGCCGAGATGGCGATCAACCACCACACGCGCACGCTTCCGCTGATGCTGATCGTCGCCGCGGTCGGCGTGTTCGGGTCGATCTCGATCGCGCGCTTCGTCGCGCGGCGAGATGGAGGGGGACGCTGATGGGCATCACCGACGTCATCGTGCTGGTGCTGATCCTGCTCGGAGCGCTGCTGTGTCTGACGGCAGCGATCGGGCTGCTGCGCTTCCGCGATGTGCCCACGCGCCTGCACGCCGCGACCAAGCCGCAGGTGCTCGGGCTCGTGCTGATCTGCATCGCGATCGCCCTCGCGTCGGGGACGTGGCAGGTGGCGGCGTTCCTCGTGCCGGTCGTGCTGATCCAGTTCGCGACGGCGCCGCTGTCGGCGCACATGGTGGGCCGTCAGGCCTACCGCAACGGCACGATCGACGAGGCGTCCCTCGTGGTCGACGAGCTCGCCGCCGACAAGCGCACCCCGCCCGCCGCCGGCGGCTGAGCGGCTGATCCGCGCGGCTACCCGATCAGGCTCGGCTGCAGGTCGCGCAGAGTGCGGCGGTGCGTCATGCGGGTGACGCCGAGCGCCGCCAGCGCCAGGGCGCCCGAGATCCACAGCAGCAGCACGCCGATGTCGGCGCCCACCCGGGCGATGTCACCGCCGTACATGAGCTGCCGCATGGCATCCACGACGTACCCCATCGGCAGCACGTGATGCAGCCAGGCGAGGGGCGCGGGCAGCGTCTGCCAGGGGAACGTGCCGCCCGCCGTCACGAGCTGCAGCACCATCAGGATCAGCCCCACGAACTGGCCGACCGAGCCGAGCCAGACGTTGAGCGCGAGGATGATCGCCGCGTAGGTGAACGATGCGAGCATGAGGATGCCGAGGGTGCCGAGCGGGTTCGCGAAGCGGAAGCCGAGCGTGAGCGAGAGCACGCCGAACAGCGCGATCATGCCGACGCTGCCGAGCAGGGCCGGGGTCAGCCACCCCGCGAGCGTGACCCGCACGGGCGAGCGCAGCGCGGTGACCGCGCGGCGCGAGATCGGCTTCACGATGAGGAAGAGCGCGTAGATGCCGATCCAGCCCGCGAGGGCGGCGAAGAACGGCGCGAGCCCCGCACCGTAGTCGCCGGCCGAGGTCTGCGCGCTCGAATCGACTGCGACCGGGTCGGCGATCGTCTTCGCCTGCGCGGCGCGGGTGTCGGCGTCGGTGTCGGGGATCGCCGCGACGCCGCTCGCGAGCCCGTCGCGCAGCTGCACCGAGCCGTCCCGAACCTGGGCTGCGCCGTCGGCGAGCGAGGATGCCCCGGCTGCGGCCTGATTCGCGCCGTCGTGAAGCGCGGTCGCGCCGGTGGAGACCTGGTCCGCGCCGGTCGAGACCTGGGTCGCGCCGGTCGACACCTGGCTCGCGCCGCCGGCGACCTGCGCAGCCCCCGCGGCGAGCTGATCGACCTGGCCGACCGCGGCCTGCAGGCGCTCGTTCGCGGTCTGCGCCGCGGCGCCGACCGGGTCGAGCGCGGCCAGCACGCGGTCGATCGTCGCCTGGTCGACGCCCTCGCTCGTGAGCAGGTCGGAGATGTCGGTGCGCACCGTCGGGATCGCGTTCACGACATTCTGCCCGGCCACGCTCGCACGGTCGGCGTAGCCGTCGAGGGTCGCCGTGCCCGCCGACACCTGCGCGGCGCCCGTGGCGACCTGGCTCGCACCGTTCGCCACCTGCGCGGCCCCGGTTGCGACCTGTGCGGCGCCATCCTGCAGCGTGCCGGCACCGGCGGCGAGGCTCGCGGTGCCGTCCTTCAGCTGGGCGGCGCCGTCGGCGACCTGGGTCGCTCCGTCGGCGAGGGTCGTCGCGCCGTCGGCGGCATTCGAGAGCTGCGCGCGGATGTCGCTGATCGCGCCGAGCAGTCGTGACGCCGCCTCTTGCCCGACGAGCTCGGCGACCGAGCGGCGGATCTTCTCGACGGCCTGCGTGCCGATCGTGGATGCCAGGTAGTTGTTCGCGTCGTTGGTCGTGAGCCCGATCGTCGCCTGGTGGGGATCGGTGCCCGACGCCGACGTCAGCGCGTCGGAGAAGTCGGCGGGCAGGGTGACGATGAAGTCGACCTCGCCGTCGTGCAGGGCCTTCTCGGCGTCGGCGGCTGAGAGGGCGCGCCAGTCGAAGGCGTTGCCCTCGATCAGCTGATCGGAGACCTGATCGCCGTAGACCGTGGCATCCGCACCCGTGCCCGACCCCTCGTCGAGGTTCACGAGCGCGACCGGCACTTCGGAGAACTGGCCGTACGGATCTTGATTGGCCCACAGGTAGAGCCCGCCGTAGAGCACCGGCACGAGCATGAGCGCGACGAGCGCGATGACCGACATCGGCGTCGCGGTGAGGCGCCGGAGCTCGGCGCCGATCATGGCGGGGATCTTCATCGCGTGCCTCCCGCGAGCAGGGCCCCGCGGTGCGTGGGCCGCACGCGACTCGGTCGAGGCCGAGGGGACCGGGCCGCGCTCCGCCGGGTGGGGGCCGCGAGGGAAGAAGCGGATGCCTCGCCCGCGATCACCAGCACCGCGAGACCGCGGCCCGCGAACTCTTCCGCGAGCGCCCACCAGCGTGCCGGGTCGCCGCCGTGGCGATCGGGCGAGACGAGCACGACGCCTTCGACGCCGGACCGCAACGCCGCCAGCTCGAGCAGCAGGCGCACCCGCTCGGCGGGGGCCAGGTCGGCGATCGGCAGCCGCGAGTAGTGGCGCAGGCCGTGCGCGTCGAGCCAGCGCCGCGCCGAGATCGGATCGGACGGGCGGCCCGCGAACATCAGTTCCTCGGCGGTGACGCCCGCGACCGGGATGTTCGGGGCCGGCTCGCTCACGTCGGGGGCGTCGATCAGGGCGATGCGGCGCCTGATCGCGGCCGTCGCGTGCCGCCCGGTCTCGCCGTCGAGCGCGACCGTGCCGGCGTCGGGGGTCATGCGCCCCGACGCGATGAGGCCCAGCACGGTCGGGCGCTGGGCGGTCTCGGTCACGGCGAGCGTGGCGCGGCCGCTCACGAAGACGAGCGAGGTCGGCGGCAGGGCGACGTCACGCCGACCCTTGGCCACGGCGTCGAGGCTGATGCGCATCAGCGGGTGCTCCCGTCGTCGTGCTGCGGCGTCATGTCTGTCGAATCGGGGGCGAGCACGTCGGGATGCGCGGCGAGCAGCGCATCGCTCTCGCGCCACGAGAGCCCCGCGATGCTCAGCACGGCGCGCACGGCCAGGTCGGTCGCGGCGGGAGACGAGGCGTCGATGCGGTGCACGGCCAGGCGCGCCGTCTCTTCGATCAGCCGGGCGAGGGTCGGTGCGGCGATGTCGGTGCGCAGCGTGCCGGCATCCTGCCCGTCGCGCACGATCGTCGCGACCGTGCGGCGAAGCGGTGCCAGCGCCGCGGCCGTGTGTTCGACATGGGCCTCGTCGAGGGCGAGCGCGGCGGCGACCTGCACGTGGGCCGCTTCGCTCCAGAGCGCTGCCGTGAGACGGGCGAGGGCTCGCGGGGCATCCGTGTCGTCCACACTGTCGGCGATCGCGTTGAATCGTTCCGCGCCCGACGAGATCAACGCGGCGAGCAGCGCCTGACGGTCGTCGAAGTGGCCGTAGAGGGCACGGCGCGACAGGCCGGCGGTGCGGGCGATGCGATCGATGGATGCCGCGGGGTCGGCGGCCAGGGCGCTCGCCGCGGCGCGCAGAATGCTGTCGCGATTGGCGGTCGCGTCTTTTCGTGGCCGGCGAGGCGGGGAAGTGAGCGTCACAGGTCCAGTGTAGAAAAGTGCACATCAATGTGCAAGTTATCGCGCCGAGACCGTATGGGCAGTTCTGCCCATCGCGAGCGCACGCCGACCTCCGTAGCGTGTCAGCGAGACGAGGTGGTGACGATGTCGATCAAACCAGTGATCCGCGAACTCCGCGAAGCGGTGCTGAACGGCATGGGCCATGCGCACGAACGGCTGCATCTGCTCACACACAACCTCGAAGCCCACTTCGACAACGTCGGGGTCACCGTCCGCGACGCCGACGACCTCGACGCCGTCTCGCGCGGCTGGCTCAGAGACCGCAAGCTGCGCAAGGGTGAGAAGACCGACCCGGGCTGGCACTTCCTGCCCGACGCAGACCGCGCCGCCGCGGGAGACGTTCCCGTCTACCCCGGCGAGTACACCCTCGATCTGCACGGGGCACCCCACGCCGTGCAGGGCGGAGACGGCACCATGATGGATGCCGCGACCTTCGCCGAACACATCCGACGACGTACCGACTGGGACGGACAGACGCCGATCCGCCTGTTCTCCTGCGACACCGGCTCGGCGCCCGACGGGTTCGCGCAGCAGTTGTCGAATCACCTGCAGGTCGACGTGACGGCCCCCACGAAGCCGGTATGGTCGACCAGGAACGGCACGCCGTTCGTGACGGACATCGACCCGATCACACTCAAGCCCGTGCGCCCCCACAACGGCAGCTGGGTCACTTTCACGCCCGAGGAGTGAATGCGATGTTCACAGAGGTCTCGATCTTCCAGAACCACGGTGCCCCGGTCGACGGTGGTCGCCCACGGCTCAATGAGCAGCGACTGTCGCCCGACGAGCAGTCGAAAGTCTCTCAGTACCTCGAGGCGGGCGCGACGGTGCTGCACACCCACGCGCGGGGGATCGACATCCTCGCGAACGATGCGCCCGTTGTGCCGGCGACCATCCGCACGGATGGTGAGTACGTGTGGACAGGAGCGGTGACCTACTACGTGCAGACGTACGGCGTCGCACCCGACGAGGAGTTCCTGGCGTACCTGCGGGCACGTGACTACGCCGTGCCCACCCCCACCGACGCGCAGATCTCCGCAGCCGCCGACTTCATCCTCGGCAGCGACGACGAGAGCGAGTGAGCCCGCCGGCACCGAGTCTCGTGATTCGGTGCCGAGATCCGATCAGTCGGCGCCGAAGTCGAACGACGCCGATTCCGATACCCCGTCGACCGCGTCGGCAAGGGCTTCGGCCGAGGCATCCGGCCCCTTCGCCGGCGCCGTGATCTCGCCCGATTCGCCGGCCGTCACGCGGCCGACGAGGTCGCCGGTCGGGCCGCCGATCAGGCCGAGGCCCGCGTACTGCTCGAGGCGCGCGCGCGAGTCGGCGATGTCGAGGTTGCGCATCGTGAGCTGGCCGATGCGGTCGGTCGGGCCGAAGGCCGCATCGCCGACGCGCTCCATCGAGAGCTTCTCGGGGGCGTACGACAGGTTCGGCGCGGTCGTGTCGAGGATCGTCCAGTCGTCGCCCCGGCGCAGGCGCAGTGTGACCGTGCCCGTGATGGTCGATCCGACCCACTTCTGGATCGACTCGCGCAGCATGAGCGACTGCGGCTCGAGCCAGCGGCCCTCGTACATCAGGCGGCCGAGCCGGCGACCCTGCTCGTGATAGGTCGCGAGGGTGTCTTCGTTGAGGATGCCATTCACGAGCCGCTCGTACGCGATGAACAGCAGCGCCATGCCGGGGGCCTCGTAGATCCCGCGCGACTTCGCCTCGATGATGCGGTTCTCGATCTGGTCGCTCATGCCAAGGCCGTGGCGCCCACCGATGCGGTTCGCCTCGAAGACGAGGGCGACCGGGTCGTCGAACCGCGTGCCGTTCAGCGCGACCGGCCGGCCGCTCTCGAACGCGACCGTGACATCCTCGGTCGCGATCTCGACGGCCGGGTCCCAGTACTTCACGCCCATGATCGGGTCGACGGTCTCGAGCGACACGTCGAGGTGCTCGAGGGTCTTCGCCTCGTGCGTGGCGCCCCAGATGTTGGCATCCGTCGAGTAGGCCTTCTCGGCCGAGTCGCGGTAGGGGAACCCGTGCGCAGTCAGCCACTCGCTCATCTCGTGGCGGCCGCCGAGCTCGGTGACGAAGTCGGCGTCGAGCCAGGGCTTGTAGATGCGGAGGGCCGGGTTCGCCAGCAGCCCGTAGCGGTAGAACCGCTCGATGTCGTTGCCCTTGTAGGTCGAGCCGTCGCCCCAGATGTCGACGCCGTCCTCCTTCATGGCGCGCACGAGCAGCGTTCCCGTGACCGCACGGCCGAGGGGCGTCGTGTTGAAGTACGTCTTGCCGCCGGAGCGGATGTGGAACGCGCCGCACTGCAGGGCGACGAAGCCCTCTTCGACGAGCGCCGTCTTGCAGTCGACCAGGCGCGCCACCTCGGCGCCGTACTCGAGAGCGCGGCCCGGGATCGACGCGATGTCGGTCTCGTCGGGCTGACCGAGGTCGCCGGTGTACGTGCAGGGGATCGCGCCCTTGTCGCGCATCCACGCGACCGCGACGGAGGTGTCAAGGCCCCCTGAGAAGGCGATGCCGACGCGCTCGCCGACGGGCAGGGACTGAAGGACCTTCGACATGCGCTCCAGTTTAGTGACGTGGCTCGGGTCGCCGTTTCGCGCGGCGCCGCCCGACCCAGACGACGAAGGCGCTCACCAGCACGAACGCGATCGAGATGATCGCCACGTAGGTGACGACCATTCCCCACCCGCCTGGGTTGTTCGGGTTGAGGAAGGGGTAGGGGTACCAGAACGGGTCGCCGGTGACCGGGTTGGTCACGAGCGGACCGCGCACGAGCGTGTACGCGACCCACACCAGCGGAAACGCGATGATGACGAGGATCGCCCGCCACGGCAGCGCGCGACGGAGGGGACCGACGAACAGGTCGAGCAGCAGGAACAGCGGGCCGATCAGGTGCAGCACCTCGTTGGACCAGGGGATCGGCTGGCTGCCCTGCGGCAGCTCGATCTGGCGCAGCAGCGTGTTGTAGACGATGCCCGTGATGATCATGTACGTCGTGACGCAGGCGAGAGCCGTGCCGAGCGCCGGCGAGGCGGTCTGCGCGCCGCGCAGGCCCGCGACGCCCGCCCAGGCGAGCACGACCGCCGTGAGGGCGTTCGAGAGGATCGTGAAGAAGCTGAAGAAGTTCGCGATCACCGTCGCGACGTCGCGCCCGGCGTCGGCGCTGGTCGAGATGGAGGCGGCGAGCTGGGCGATGATCGCCGCGGCGATCGCCGCCGCGAACACGAGGCGCAGAGTGGACCACAGCGGTGACGTCACGGGGGAAGATTACCGCGCGGGTGCCCTCGATAGGATGGGGTGTAACCGTCCGACCAACGGGGGAGTGACCCATGCCAGGCATCGTGATCGTCGGAGTCCAATGGGGCGACGAGGGCAAGGGCAAGGCCACCGACCTGCTCGGCGACCGCACCGACTGGGTGGTCAAGTTCAACGGCGGCAACAACGCCGGCCACACCGTCGTCATCGGCGACGAGAAGTACGCGCTGCACCTGCTGCCCAGTGGCATCCTCTCGCCCGGCGTCCACGCCGTCATCGGCAACGGCGTCGTGGTCGACCTCGAGGTGCTGTTCTACGAGCTCGAGGCGCTGAAGGCCCGCGGGCTCGACACCTCGCGGCTGCGCATCAGCGCGAACGCGCACGTGATCACGCAGTACCACCGCACCCTCGACAAGGTCACCGAGCGCTTCCTCGGCAAGCGCATGATCGGCACCACCGGGCGCGGCATCGGCCCGACCTATGCCGACAAGATCAACCGCGTCGGCATCCGCGTGCAAGACCTGTTCGACGAGAACATCCTGCGTCAGAAGGTCGAGGGCGCGCTCGATCAGAAGAACCACCTGCTGGTGAAGGTCTTCAACCGCCGCGCGATCACGGTCGACGAGGTCGTCGAAGACCTGCTCTCGTACGTCGAGCGCCTCCGCCCCCTGGTCGCCGACACCGGTCTGCTGCTGAACGATGCGCTGGATGCCGGGCAGGTCGTCGTCTTCGAGGGCGGGCAGGCCACCATGCTCGACGTCGATCACGGCACGTACCCGTTCGTGACGTCGTCGTCGGCCACCGCCGGCGGCGCCTCCACCGGGTCGGGCGTCGGGCCCAACCGCCTCGATCGCATCGTGGGCATCGTCAAGGCGTACACGACGCGCGTCGGGTCGGGTCCCTTCCCCACCGAGCTGTTCGACGAGCAGGGCGAGTGGCTGCGCACGCGCGGCTTCGAGTTCGGCACGACGACCGGGCGCCCCCGCCGGGTCGGCTGGTACGACGCCCCCGTCACGCGCTACGCCACGCGCATCAACGGGATCACCGACCTCGTGCTGACCAAGCTCGACATCCTGACCGGTCTCGAGCAGATCCCGGTGTGCGTCGCCTACGACGTCGATGGCGAGCGCTTCGACGAGGTGCCGGTCAACCAGAGCGACTTCCACCACGCGACGCCGATCCTCGAGTACTTCCCCGGCTGGTCGCAGGACATCTCGGGCGCGCGGACGTTCGAGGACCTGCCGCTCGAGGCGCAGGACTACGTGCTGGCCCTCGAGGCGATGAGCGGCACGCGCATCTCGGTGATCGGGGTGGGACCCGCGCGTGACGCCGTGATCGTGCGCCACGACCTCGTCGACTGACGTGAGGTTCTTCCTCGGGGGGTACACCGCCGACATGGACGGAGCCGCCGAGGGCATCGGCGTGCTGCACGCCGGCGCTCCGGGCGACGTGCTCGCGGGGGGCGATCTGCGCCTCGCGGGCATCGCGGCTGCCGCGGTGTCGCCGTCGTGGCTGGCGTGGCATCCGACGCTCGACGTCCTCTACGCGGCCCAGGAGGGCGCCGGCACGGTGCGCGCCTTCGCGCGCACCGGCGAGGAGACGTTCAGGCCGCAGGGCACGGCGGTGGATGCCGGCGAGCTCGTCTGCCACGTCGCCGTCGCCCCCGACGGATCGGCACTCGTCGCGTCGTGCTGGGGCGACGGCCGCGTCGTAACGATCCCGCTCGCCCTCGACGGCTCACTCGGCGCGCCTCGGATCGGACCGGCCGCCGTCGATCCTCACGCCGGCGCCGAGTTCGATCCCGACCCCGACCTCCCCGACTTCTCGGGGCTCGCGCTGTTCGGCGATGCCGCGGCGCAGGCGGCCGAGCTCGCCCAGGAGCCGGGCGAACGCGTGTCCCGCGCGCACCAGGCGAGGTTCCTGCCGGGGGGTGTGGTGGCGACGACCGACATGGGGTTCGACCTCGTGCGCGTGTGGTCGCACGCGGGTGCCGCCCTGCGCGAGTCGTCGCAGGTGGTGCTGCCGCGGGGGTCGGGCCCGCGCCACACGGTGTGGCATCCGAGCGGTCACCTCTACGTGGTCACCGAGCTCTCGCACGAGGTCTTCGTCGTGGCGCCGGGCACCGATGGGCGCTGGCGCATCGTCGGAGCGACGCCGGTCGCGCCTGGGCTGACGACGACCGCCGACTCCGCCGCCGAGATCGCGGTGACGCGGGATGCCGAGTTCGTCGTCGTCGGCGTGCGCGGCAGCGACACCCTCGCGACCCTGAAGGTGCGAGACGGGGGCGCCTCGCTCGCGCCGGTCGCGCTGGTCGAGTCGGGGGTCGACGGGCCGCGGCACCACACGATCGCGCGCGACACGGTGCTCGTCGCCGGACAGCGGTCGCACGAGGTCGTCTCGCTGACGATCGACGAGCGCACGGGAGTCGTGGGTCGCGTGCGGCATCGCGTCGAGGCGCCCTCGCCCACCCAGCTCCTCGCAGACCGCGGGTGAGGGAGAGGGATGCCTCGGCCGCGACTGTCTCGGCCGGCGTCGACACCGCTGGCGAGCTTGCGTATCGTCAGATCAGAAGACGGCGACCTCATCCGGAGTGGTGCGGTAAGACGCTGACGTCGTTGAGCTCGACCCAGCTTTCCGCTCCGAAGTGGATGGTGTTCCGACAGAGGTAGGGCGGCACGGGGAGATCGAACTGGGCGTACCCCTCGCTCGGATCCATCCGCAGCAGGTCGCTCCGGCTGGCGATGTCGAGCTGCAGCCTCTCTCCGACGTGCAGGAGGACGGGCGCCGGAGTGAGGCTGAAGCGCAGCGTGACAGGTTCGCCCGGGACGAGTGGGCGCCGTTGCCCGGAGTCGATCGCGATCTCGACGGATGTCGAGCGTCGCGTGTCCTCCACATGGGCGGCCGGGCGGATTGCGCCCATCGACAGCTGGTGGCGCGCGCCCGTCGTGTCGATACGGGAGAGTCGGGCGATGACGTACGAGTCGATCTCGTTGCAGCTGAACTTGAGGTTGGCCGTGACGAGGCCGGCGAGGAGCGCGTCGTGTGTTGCTTCGAACTGGAAGGTGAGGGTCTGGGTGACGACGTCGTCGAGTCCCCCGAGCACCGGGAGGCCGAGGGGCACGGCGACCCACGTGTTGGAACCTTCCGCAGTGGCGGATTCCTGGAGGATGTGCGTGCTGTCGTCGGGTCCGGCTGAGCCGAGGTGGAGACGCATCGACCTCGCCTCGCGGGGCGGGAAGTCGGTCGCCTCGCCGAACCGGTCTGCACCGTCGATCCAGAAGCGCACGCGCGGTTGCCGATCGTAGCCGTTGTCGGTCCCCCGCAGGACATGGTCGAAGAAGGCGAGCGCCTCGCCCTGCCACGCATATACGGGCAGATCGTATTGCGCGGGGCCGAGGATCATCCAGCGTTGGTCCTCGGGTGTTCCCGCGTTCTGGAAGAGGTCATAGCTGCCGAACTGGTGCAGGTTGAAATAGCCGAGGTTCTGCACGACCACGAAAGGGACCTCGATGTCGCCGAGCACACTCGTCGATCCTTCGGGGATGGTGGATTCTTCGCGGGTCTTGCCGTCGAACATCCACTCCGCGTAGATGCGGCGAATGGACTCCACGGGCGTCTCGGCCATAAAGGAATCGAACATGTGGGAGACGTTCTTGTGCACGACTTTCTCGAGCAGTGGGTGCAGCATGCTGTTCGTCACGTGGCTGATGAGCGCGCGCCGATCAGGGCTGATCCGCTCGTCGTACTGTTCCTGAGTGAAGTTGGCGCCCATCCACAGATTCAGGAAGAACAGTGCCGGCACCCCGCCGAACTGGACGAGATGCCGGTAGAAGTCGGTGCACATCTCGTTCGCGAAGAACGCGCGCAGGGCACGCGGGCGTCGAGCCGCGACCAGGGGCTGTGTCATGCCGTAGTACGAGGTGCCGAAAAGGACGACATCCCCATCGCACCACGGCTGCTCCGCCGCCCAGGCAATCGCGCGCTCATGGTCATCGACGTCCTGTGGATCGAAGAACATAGTCTGTTCCCCGGTCGACCGGCCCATTCCTCGTCGTTCGATGATCACCGGTGCGTACCCTCGGTCGGTGAACACGGGCGGTGAACCGATCTCATTGGAGCCGGTGGGGATGCCTGCGGTGTGCCCCTCTGTCGTATACGCGCCGAACGAGATCACCGCGGGGTAGCGGCCCTCCTTCTTCGGCAGGTAGACGTCCGCATTGAGCTCCGCGCCGTCACTGACCGGGATCCGCTGATTTGGGAGCGTCCGCGAGCCCAGACCCTCGAGCGCGAGTTCCGATGGCATCCATCCCGCGTACTGGGTTCCGTAAGTCGATCCCTTGAGTGGGACCCGAGCGTGATCGTCAGCCATGCTGCTCCTCGGTCGAACGCGGGGAAAGCCCGCTAATTTCGCTGCACACGGAAACCTCCCCCGATGCTACTCATCTCTCCGGTCCGCGCGCAACGATGCGCCTGCTAAGCGTCGAGGGAACCTGCGAGCTCGCCGTCGAGATAGGCCTGGACGGTCGCTCCAATCGACGCGATGATTCGGTCGTCCGGGATCGCCACCACCTGATCGATCGCGTAGACGTAGCGCGTGAGTGCCAGCCCGACCAGCTGCGTCGCCACGAGTCCGGAACGGATGACTCGCTCATCGTCTACGAGCGCGTCCGATACCGCGGGGAGGATGCCTCGGACGAACACTTTGCGCAGCACATCCATCGCGATCGGTTCGTGTGCTGCGATCAACAAAGTTGATCGCAGCAGCGTCGACATCTCCGGATGCACCCACGCCGCGAGCAGTTGTCGAACGATACCCTCGCCGCGCTCCGAGAGCGGAAGGTACGCGGTTCGCCGGATGCCCTCCACATAGCCCGGCGGGGGCTCGAGTGCAGCGAGGAGCAACTGCTGCTTGGTCCCGAAGTAGTACGACACGAGGCGACTGTGAACCCCCGCGATGCGTGCGACACCCTGCAGCGTCGTACCAGCGTAACCGCGTTCCGAAAATGACATCCGAGCCGCCTCGAGGACCTGCTCCGCCACCTCGCCGCGCTCCCCACGCGGTCCTCGTCTGCGCGCTCTGCCGTCGGAAGTCGATCCCGGAAGCGCATTGAGTGAATCAACCATCCCGGCATGGTAAACCCGCAAACGCCCGTTCGAAGTCGCGGCGCTCAGGCGCCGACCCGCACACCGTCGTGTGGAGTGCGGCTCGTGCTACTTCGACCCGCGATCGGTCGACGACGTCACCAGGCGAGGATGACTCCGGTGCCACCCAGACTCGCGGTGAACTGCGCGTTGTACTGCGTCGCCGAGATCTGCCAAGAGGAGACCGAGGAGTCGACGAAGGACGTTCCCGCGCCGCCTCCTCCTCCGGCCGAGATCCCGCCTGCGCCGCCGCCCGCTGCGCCGCCGGTGACCCCGCCCCCGCCGCTGCCTCCATTGCCGCCCAGGTCCTTCGCCCCGAGACCCCGAGCACCGGTTGACGACGTCGCGCCGCCGGCTGCGCCGCCCTTGCCGCCGAGTGGCGGCGCGGTGCCCTGGCTGCCGTTCATCCCGGCGATGCCGGGTGTCCCACACCACGAATCGCTGGTGTTCGAGAAGTCGAGACAGCCCGCGCTGCCACCCATGCCCGCCTCATCGGGGTCGCCGCTACCGCCACCCTGACCGCCTCCTCCCCCCGCGACGACGATCTCGTGCCAGTTGCTTCCGTCGGCGTCCGACAGTGCGATGAGAGTCGCGCCGCCCCCGGCACCGCCCGTGCGCGAGTCCTGCTTGGCGGTGTTAGCGTGCCCGCCAGACATCCCATCGGTGCCCCATCCGCCAGCACCGGTGGCACCGTTTCCGCCCACGGCGATCGTGACGATCTGCCCGGCCGTCACGGGAACAGTTCCGGTGATGATGGCACCGCTGCCGCCCTTCTTGGTGACAGGGTGCACGGCGGCTCCGCCGTCGCCCCCGGCCGCCTCGAACGTGACGCTCGTGACTCCAGGCGGCACGACCCACGTGTCGGTCGTGCCCGTATACGAGTACTCCACCACGTTGCCGTCGGTGGTGGACCGGAGCGCCGACTTCGCGCTCGGTGCCGGCTGCGCGGTGCTCTTGCCAGCCGAGCGCGCGTCTTCGGCGTCGGGTGAGCCAGTCGGCGACGCCGTCTTGTGCGGACCAGTACCGGCTTCCGCCGTCGTGAGAGCGGCTTCGGGCGCTGCGGTGGAGGGTGCGGAGCACCCGGCGATCGCGAGGGCGAGAAGAGGAGCGACGGCGACGGTCCAGCTCCGCCGCCGAGACCGCGCGTGGGGCAAGCGTAAGTGGTGGGGGTGTGTCGTGATGTCCTCGGACATGGGGTGACCTTCCTTCGGTGAGAGCTTCGAGACGCTCCGTGTAGTGCGTCACCTCACCGTCGTGCACCCCGCTCCAACCTCACTCCAACGCGAGCCTGCGGCGCTGCATCGCCTCGAGGAGCGGGCATCGCTACGCTTCTAGCGACCCGACACTCTCGGGTGGGCTCACCGACAGAAACGTGGCCCGGAGCCATCTCCTCAGGAAGGAAGCCTGGTGCCGTCGATTGCGACAGCTGCCGGACTGGTCGAGTACCAGGAGAACGGGACCGGCACGCCACTGCTGGTTCTCCATGGCACTCCCGGCGGATCCGACCAGGGGATGGTCGCGGCCGGCGTGCTCGGTGTCGATGCCCGCGTCATCGCGCCCTCGCGACCGGGGTACCTCGGCACTCCCTTGTCCACCGGTCGGACGCCGCGGGAGCAAGCTGACGCGATGGTCGCACTACTCGACGAGCTCGAGGTGCAGCACGTCATCGTCGTCGGACTCTCGGGAGGGGGGATGACTGCGGCCGCGCTTGCGGCCGGACATCCGACCCGTGTGCAGGGTCTGGTGCTCTGGTCGACCGTGACGGCACCGCTGCGGATCCCCGTGTGGCCTCTCCTGTACGGGCCGCTGGCGCGCCGATCGACGACGGACGCGCTGCTGAAGAGACTGCATCGCTCTCCGCGAATACTCGTAGGCCGGGCGGCCGACGAGAGAACGACACGGGCGGCGCTCGCGATCGCGCAGACGGTGTTCCCGATCGAGAACCGTCGCGACGGCATCGCCAATGACGCCGCCCAGGCCCGACGCTTCGATTCGGGCTTCCTGCCCGCCATCACGGCGCCCGCTCTCCTCGTTCATGGCACGAGCGATCGCAACGTGCCATACAGCCAGGCCACTCACGCGGTGCAGTCGCTGCCCAACGCTCGACTCATCACGGTGCCGGGTGCGAACCACTGGACTACCCCAGCCGATCGCGCAGCGCAAGCCGCCCTGGCCGACTTCGTGGAGAAGCACACCGGCACCGCCCCGCGCGCCGGATAGGAGAGCACCGTTGGAGCCGCCTTGGAGTCCGACCCGTCAGGGTTGCGGCTTACAGCCGAGGAGGAAATCATGTCTCTACCCCCCATGCCCCTGTTGAACGGCTTCGCACCGTGAGCGCGCTTGCCGTCTGGACGTACGCCGACGCCAGCGGTGCGCGACGGTTGGAGAGGTTGCTGTCCGACGGCACACTCGGCGACCTGTCCATCACCGACGGTGCCGTCGTCACGTGGGCTCGCGGGCGTGCGTCGGCGCAGGTGCGCGAACTGCAGGGCGTGGCGCGCACCTGCAACCTCGGGTCGTCGTTCTGGGGCATGCTGTTCGGCATAGTCGTGTCCGGGCCCGCGCTGTCGAGCGTCAACGGTGCGGAGAAGCGTGCGCTCGACGAGTCGCTCGAGGGAGTCGGCGTGAACCGCGAGACGCTCGTCTCGCTCCGCCGCCGACTCCAGCCGGGTGGATCGGCGGTCGCCATGATCAGCGGCGACGCTGTGGCTTCGGCGATCCATGCGCTCGGCGCGGGGGCCGCATGCAACGGGCCCGCAGCGGCGGCAGACCTCAGCAGCACGACGAGACATCTGACAGCGGATGAGGAATGCGCGCTGCGCCGCATCTTCGCGTCGTGAGAGGCGCGGCGGCACGCCGCTGTGCTCTACTGATTCCATGCGGGTGCGCGACCTCGGACTCCTCAGTGTCGAGGTGGACGACGTCGTTCAGCCGTTGAGGGGCCGACGCCCGCAGACCATCCTTGCTCGCCTGCTGGTGAGTGTGAACCAGCGTGTGACCGCCTCGGAGATCATCGGGGCAGTATGGGGCGACGATCTCGTCGATCACACCTCCACGCTCGAATCGCACATCTGGCGGCTGCGGAAGACGCTCGAGCCTCATCGCCCTGCGCATCAGCCCGCCCGGGTGCTCGTCACGGATGTCGAGGGCTATCGGCTACTCGCCCGGATCGAGGACGTGGACTCACTGCGCTTCGAGCGCGAGGCTGGCGAGATCCGTGAGCTCGTCGCGTCCGCAGATTCCAAGCGCGTGCTCACGCAGTGCGACGAGGCGCTGGCGCTCTGGCGCGGAAGACCCTTCGAGCCCGCCTCCGACGAGTTGTGGGCGAGCGCGGCGGTCGCACGCCTGCAGGAAATGCATACCGAGATCGCCGAGATCCGTGTCGATGCCCTCCTCGATCTCGGTCACAATCAGCAGGCTATCGCCGATCTGGAGCGTCTGATTGACGGGGCACCCCTTCACGAGCGATTCTGGGCACAGCGGATGCTCGCGCTTCACCGCGGCGGACGAACCGATCAGGCGCTCGAGGCGTTCCAGCGCATCCGCGGCCTCCTCGACGACGAGCTTGCGCTCGCGCCCGGAGTTGACCTAGATCAGCTGCACTACCGCATCCTGGATCAGGATCCTGCCCTGATCGCGCGCCACGGCGACACTGCGACGCCCGTTGACGCATCCCCTCCGCGCAGACCTCTTCCGCGCCGGACGACGTCGCTCGTCGGGCGCGCCGGCGACCTCGGGCGCATCGCGCGGCTGGTCACCAGCCATCGCCTGGTCACGCTCACGGGTGCGGGCGGGTGCGGCAAGACCCGGCTGGCCCTCGAAGTGGCGCACACCCTCGCATCCGATTTCCCCGACGGAGTGTGGTTCGTCGATCTCGCGACGATCGACGACGAGTCGATGATCGCCGAGCTCGTGGCATCGACGTTGCGACTGGCTCCGGCAGTCGTCGGGTCCGCCTCCGATTCCGCGGTCGACCATCTTCGCCGCCGGCGGACGCTGGTCGTCCTCGACAACTGCGAGCACGTGCTGGCGGGTGCAGCCGCGTTCGTCGAGCAGCTCGCCGACGCAGACGCGCGCTGCGCGGTTCTCCTCACCAGCCGAGAAGCCGTCGCTTTCCCAGGTGAGGTAATCTGGACGCTCGGCCCCCTCTCTGTCGAGCAATCTCCCGACGGCGAGCCTGCTCCCGCCGTCGAGCTGCTCCTCGCACGCCTTGCAGAAGCGGTGCCCGAGCTCGAGATTGACGAGCATATCCTCGGTCAGGCCGAGAGGCTCTGCATCGCGGTCGACGGACTGCCGTTGGCCATCGAGCTGGCCGCAGCTCGCGTGCGGACCGACGGCCTCGCCACGGTCGTGGATCAGGCGGCGACCGACCCGAGCCGCCTGCGACGGCTGGGGAGCACTCGCGGTACGCACCACGACAGCGTCGGCGATGCGATCGAGTGGAGCTACCGGACCCTTACCGTCGACGAGCGCACCCTGCATCGTCGTCTGGCGGTGCTTTCCGGCCCGTTCACCCTAGACGCCGCGGTTGCTCTCGCCACATCGTCCGACGGCTCGACTCCTGCCGTCCCCGCCGACGCGGTGCCCGACCTCTTGTCGCTCCTCGCCCACCGCTCTCTGCTGGTTCCGGTCCCACCGTCGTCGGGTCGTGGCCGGATGCGGTTCCGCCAGCTGGCGACTGTGCGGTCGCACGCGCGAAGGGCGCTGACGATCGAGGGCGAGCTCGCGGCGGTCGAGGATGCCCGCGATGAGTGGGTCGCGTCGCTGATCGAGACTCGACCTCGCGCGTTCAGCCCTGACCCGGACGGGTGGTACGACGCCGTCGACGACGACTTCGATGTCGTGCGCAGCACGCTGCATCGACTTCTGGTCGATGAGCCACGGCCCGAAGGAACGGCATTGGTGACCGGGCTTGCAGGGTACTGGTACCTCCGTCGGCGTCTCGTCGAGGGACTCACCTGGCTCGAGCTCGCCGAGGCCGTGAGCGGTGTCGATCCCGTCGACAGAGCGGAGGTGCATTGCGCAATTGCGGTCCGCTATGTTCTCCAGGGCCGCAGCGACCTCGCCATCCCGCACGTCGAACGTGCCCGCAGCGGACTGACCCTCTCGACAGACACCAGTCTGGCGTGGGCGCTTGCGGGCCTCGCCTACTCACTGCTCACCGGCTCGGAGCCTCAGCTCGTCGCCACTGTCCTGCTCGACGTCGGCGAGGCCGCCGCCGCGACGGGCGACACCGCTCTCGCCGTCGTCGCCGACGCCCTGGCCGCCACGACCGGGGCTCGTCCAGACACGGGCGAGGTGCAGGCTGTCTATGACCGAGCGATGCTCCAAGACAACACCTTCGCCGCATCGATCTGCGCGTCGTTCTTCAGTCTCTATGCGCTGCTCACGGAGAACGCGGCCCTCGGCGAGCTTTGGGTCGACCGCGGTCGAGTGCTGCATGCGCGGGTCGGCGGCCGGGCGTTCAGCGGCTTCGACGAGAACGCCGCCGACTTCGCGGCGATGGCGGGAGAGTACACCGTCGCCGCAACGCTGTACGGCGCCTCCAGCTCGGCGGCGTTCCATGACGGAACGGTGTGGCCGAGGCAGCTGGCGACCCGGGAGCTCCTGCGGCGGACCGAGGATGCGCTCTCGCGCGAGGAGTTCCTTCGCGCCTGGCGCGCGGGTGAGGAGCACCGCGGCGCGTAGCCGCAGCCACCGCCTGTGGCGGTCGGCGCCGTGTGCGCTGGAACTCACTCGCGACGAGACGGCCGTTGGAGCGGAGTTGGATCGCTCCCTGTCACCGTCACCGAAGACGTCGATCAGCGGCGTCGTCGACAGAGAGTGACGGAGGCGATCGTGATCGCAGGCGTAAGCAGAAAGCGGAGGACCGCACCGCGACGGCGGCGCCGGGCGAAGTGGTCTCCGGCTCCCGAGATGTCCGCCGCGAAGAGGTTGTCGCGAGGCCGGAGCTCCTCGCCGAAGATACTTGCGCGAGTGATCGGCACGCTGGCACTGACCGCCGGCTTCATAGCGGGGTCATCGGCCGTTGCGCTGGCGGCCGAATCACCCTCGCCGACTCAGCGCGGGTCGTCCGAATCGTCGGCGGGGTCGACGCCCTCGCCCGCCCCGACGTCGTCCGCCGACCTCTACGACCCGGCTGCCGTGACGGTGACGCCGCCGGCGCCGACGAACACGGCGTCGTTCGCGTACACGGCGAGCCGCAGCGTGTCGAAGGGCAAGTTCCAGTCGATCTACGGAGGATGCCCGGATGGCTGGTACGTGCGTCCGGGTCAGCCGAGCGCGCAGGTGCCGACCTCGCCGAATCCCTCCGTGGCCGCCGCGACCGGTGAGTACGTCGCATCGGAGGGGGCCAGCTTCTTCACCTCGATCCCGTCCACCGGCAACGGACACCTCTACCAGAACGTCACCGACCAGTTCCACAACTGGAGCATCGCCAGCGACCATCCGGCATCGCTCACGTGGTGGTGCGACGCGGTGCCGTCGTGGTACGCGGATGCTCCGCCGCTGACGAAGGACGCGACCGGTGATGTGGGGGTGAGCCCCGTCGACCCGGGGTGCTTCTACTGCAACATGACGACCCAGTACACCAACCTGTCCACCGGCCTCGCTCTCGACCCGGGTGGGTCGATCGGCAGTCCCGTGCTCGTGCAGCAGCCGACGGGCACGTCCTCCCAGAACTGGTACCTGCAGGGCGACGGCGGCGGCAACGCGTTCGAGTACGACATCGCGACGTTCGGGTTCTGGCAGCCTTCGATGCTCCTGAGCACCGCGATCGCCGACGTCAACGGGTTCTTCGTCTTCGCGAGCGCCTCCGACGAACCGCCGGCGGGCGGACAGATCTCGTACGTCGACTGGGGCGCGGGACAGGTTTCGAATGCGGTCATGCTGATCCAGACCGACACCACCTGGTCGGGGTCCACGCCGCTCGGCGGGTACTGCCTGACCGGAAGCGGCGGGGTCGGCTCTCAAGTGACCGCAGAGCCCTGCGACGCGACGAACGATGCCCAGTGGTGGATCCAAGAGGAAGGAAAGTGATGATGAGTGCCTACAGGATCGCTGCGACCATGGTTGTGCTCGGTGTCGTGGGGAGTGTCGTGGCTGGCTGCGCGGGAGGAGCGGGGTCTGCTCCGACGCGGGTGCCGGTTCCTGAGCTCACGTCGACGGGGGAGGCGGGGATCGAGTGCGATGAGCTGCTCGAGGCGCTGCCCGGCTGGGAGCTCGATCCGACGCTGTCGCCCGGCCCGGGGACGCCTGCTGAGGCGGCCCTCGGGGTGGGGGGAACCGGGTGTGTGCTGAGCAAAGGCGATACCCACCTGCTGATCGGCATCGCTCATCCCGACGAGGCGTCGGCAACTGCGCTGAAGAACTACTTCCTCAGCAACGGACTGGTCTCTGCGGAGGAACTGGACGGCACCGCCTACTTCGATGCGGTGACCGGCGACGCGGAGATCTTCGAGGACGGAAGGTGGATCACGGTGGTTTCGGACTCGTTCGAGTCACCCTCGGATGTCGAGGACGTGGTCGCGACGATCGAAGGAGTCTCAGCCGCACACGGCTGACCACGGCATACGACACCTGGCTACGCCATTGCAACCACACCGACCCCCGCCGGCATCGGCGGCAAAACACCCCCATACCGCGGTCACAACCTCACAGGGAACAACATCCAGCATCGACTCGCGCGCCGATTCGAACATCGACTCGGGCGGCGCGTCGATTGTAGCGCCGGTTCAGGCGTCGCACGGCGGCGCCGTGGGGCGTCAGACCGCGGCATCCTGCTTCGGGATGAACACCTTCTTGATGATCAGCAGGATCGAGGCGGTCACCGGGATCGCCACCAGCGCCCCGAGCAGGCCCATCAGGGTGCCGCCGACCAGTGCGCCGATCACGACGAGCGAGCCCGGTACAGAGATCGCCTTGTTCATCACGCGGGGCGTGAGAACGTATGCCTCGATCTGCATGTACACGAGATAGATGATCGCGAACCACAGCGCCGCGAAGGGGTTCGCGATCAGCGCGACCACGGTGCCGATGCCCCAGAACAGCACGGTGCCGACGAGCGGGATGATCGTGATCGAGAAGGCGACCATCGCCATCAGCGCGGGGAAGGGCAGACCGAGCACCGCGTAGAGGATGAAGGTCATCAGCGCGTTGAAGAACGCCAGCACGACCATGCCGCCGAGGTAGCCGCCGACCGACTCGGTGATCTCTTCGGTGAGCTCGGCCGTCAGCGGGCGGCTGCGCGCGGGTACCAGGCGATAGAGCGCGAGCTTGATCTGCGGCAGGGTGGCGAGGAAGTACAGGCTCAGGACGACGACGATGATGAAGCCCGAGATCGAGGTGCCGATCGTCACGCCGATCGAGAGCACGCCGCCGCCGATCGCGGCGAGGTTGCTCGGGTTGGAGATGAATCTCTGCAGCTCGTTGAGCAGATCGGGCGCCTGGTCGCCGAACTGGGCGACGAGCCAGGCGTAGGCGTCGGTCTTCTGGAAGTCGGAGATCATCCGCGGCAGATCGCGGAAGAACTGCGCGACCTGGCCGACCACGGTGGGCAGCAGCAGCCACAGGATCGCCACCATGACGAGAGCGAAGGCGAAGTACACGATCGCGATCGCCCACGCCCGCTTCGTGCCGTGCCGCTCGAGCCGGCGGACGATCGGGTCGAGGCCCAGCGCGACGAACAGCGCGAACGCGATGTAGATCCAGATCGTGACGAGGTTGCTGATGGCCATGCCCAGCGCGACCGCCGCCAGCCCCCCGAAGACGAGGAAGAACCCGGCGGTGAAGGGACGGTTGATGTTCGCCCAGACGGTCCGCGTGGCCGGAGCGCCGCCCTGGGCGTCGGCGGAGGCGATCGCGGAGGCGGGGGATGCCGCGGCGCCGGGCGCAGGCGGCGCGGCCACCCCGCCTGTGGAAGGGGCGGTGCGCGCCGCCGCACCGGCCCCTCGGCC
>JASCPF010000037.1 GCA_029959325.1 Microbacteriaceae bacterium PS02068 | reverse complement strand
CAACAACGACGGCACCGCGACCACCATCACCTTCGCCGCCCGCTCCACAACAACCCTCCGCCTCACCATCACCACCACCAGCAACACCACCCTCAACGTCGGACTCGCCGAACTCGAGGCCTACGCGCTCGGATCGCCCTGAGTCGGGGAAGTGTCGACATCTGGCGGGCGGGGAATTTCGAAGTTGAGCATTGCACCGTTGTCGTAATCGCGCGCCAGCACTCGACCGGGATTCCCTCCCACGAGGCACCGGGCAGGCACGTCACGAGACAGGACCGTGCCTGCGGCGATCGTCACACCGTCACCCACGGTGATTGCGCCGATGAGGGTTGCTCCGGTCCCGATCCAGACGTCGTCGCCGATCGTTGGGACCCCTCGATCGCCGCGCGCGACGCGCTGACCGATCGTTACGTTCTGATGGACTACGCAGTTCCGCCCAATGGATGCGGGGCCGATCATCACGCCGTGCCTATGCATGAGCAAGAATCCAGGCCCGATGCGCGCGCCGGGACTGATCTCGCAGTGATGCTGGTGAGTGTTCCACCGATTCCAGATCCGAGAGACGAGCAAGCCGAGAGAACCCACGGTCGGATTCGTGGCGGCGACGCTGAGCATCCTCCGCCGGAATCGGTAGGCAGCGACGCAATGGAACTCCGAGTTGGTGAGCCAGAATGCAAGACGTCTGCTGAATGGAGGATTCGGGTTCTCGATGACGATCGTGTACATCTTGCGCAAGTCGATGGCCAGCACGCTCATGTCCCCTCCCTATGCTGCTCCAACGACGTTCGATCGACCGAGACGGGTCAGCGCAGCTTGCGCGCGACGAAGTCAGCCAGACGAGCCACACCGTCCAGATTCTCAGGCACCGTCTCCGTGTCATCCACCGTCACACCGAACTCTGCTTCTATGAACTCGATGATCTCGAGGATGCCCGTGGAGTCAACGATCCCGCTGGACACCAGCGACTCGTCTGGCGAAGGCATCCGCGATTCGTCGCCGAACAGGAGATCACTGAGAATGAAGCCTGCAATGCGTGTCTGCACGTCTTCCAACGCTTTACTCCTGCCATCCAGGGGCTGTGCTCTGCCACCCCGTGCCCTAATGTGTGCCTCAGCCAGGATGAGCGAACCCGTTTCTGAGTCGACTCGCACCAGCGCTAGGGGGATTCTATGACTCAAACCGAACGACGTGTGATCGCGGAGGAGTTTGCACGTCTTCGACGCGATTCCACCGACCCGCAGTTGGATGCAGTTCAGATTGCGATCTACCTTGAGGACGCGCTCAACGTCGTCATCCCCGAAGACTTCCTCACACCTGAACGTCTGGCGGATCTGGATGTAGCACAGCAGATCGTAGATGCCCTCGCGAGCATGCACTGATGTGCGGCATCGTCGGCGTGTGGAGCGCTTCCGGCGCACCCGAGGTATCCTCGGTCACCGCGATGATCGCAGCACTCGCTCATCGCGGACCTGACGGGAGCGGGTATTTCCGAGACGAACACGTCGCGCTGGGACATACGCGCCTGGCGATCGTCGACACTGCGGGCGGTGTGCAGCCCATGTGCAACGAGGACGAGCAGATCTGGGTCACCTTCAACGGTGAGATCTTCAACTATGTAGAGCTGATGCAGACTCTGAAAGTGCGCGGTCACCGCTTCCGAACCCACAGCGACACCGAAGTGATCGTGCATGCGTGGGAGGAGTGGGGGACGGAGTGCTTTCACCGCTTCAACGGCCAGTGGGCACTGGCAATCTGGGATCGCCGCACTCGTCAGCTGGTCCTCTGCCGTGACCGCTACGGAGTCCGACCGCTCTTCTACACGCGCACAGGCACGGACTTCCGCTTCGCCTCCGAGATCAAGGCCCTGTTTGCAGACGACACAGTGGTTCGCGAACTCGATCCCATGGGCATCGGCCAAGCCCTCACCTTTTGGTCCTCGGTCGCGCCGACAACGCCCTTCCGTGGCGTCAACCAGCTGCCCCCCGGCAGCTGGTTGCGCGTCGATGAGACCGGTACGCAGACGCACCGGTACTGGCAACCAGACTTTCCCGCTCGCGGAACCGAGTCGCAGGGATCTCTTACAGACAACGCTGATCAGCTGCGCGAGGCAGTGATCGCGGCAACCTCGTTGCGCTTCGAGCGCAGCGACGTGCCGGTGGGCGCCTATGTGTCTGGCGGCATCGATTCGGCCGTTACCGCCGGCGTCATTGCTCGGCACACAGGCGCCGACCTTCGCACCTTCTCCTTGCGATTTACGGACGATGAGTTCGATGAAGGCGAGTATCAGGACTCGGTCCGTCGGCTTCTCGGCACGAGGCACAGCGAACTCGTCGTCACGGCACGAGACATTGCCGATGTCTTTCCCGACGTCGTTTGGCACGCCGAAAATCCGCTGCTGCGCACCGCTCCCGCGCCGATGTACCTGCTCTCGAAGCACGTGCATGACGAAGGCTACAAGGTCGTCGTGACGGGAGAAGGTGCGGACGAGATTCTGGCCGGATACGACATATTCCGCGAAGCCAAAGTGCGCGATTTCTGGGCGCGCGACCCGGATTCATCGACCCGCGCACGGGCCATCGAGTTGCTGTATCCCTGGATGAAGCGCTCACCGAATCTTGCGCCGGCGTTCGCCAGGGGCTTCTTTGGCAAGGAACTGACCGGCGACGATCCGGGCCGATCGCATCGGCCGCGGTGGGATACGACAGGGGCTTTGCTGACGATGCTCACCGCCGACGGTCGCTCCGGCGACGCCCGCGGCTACGCCGATGCGCTGCTCGCCGGACGGCCCGCAGACTATGACGGCTGGGACCCTCTCGCGCAGGCGCAGTGGCTCGAGCTGACGACGCTGCTCCCGGGCTACATTCTCTCTTCCCAGGGGGACCGCATGCTGATGGCGAACTCGGTGGAGGGGCGCTTCCCTTTTCTCGACGTGGACATCTGGACGCTGATGCGCGACGTCCCCGCCCGTCAAAAGATCCTCGGTCTCGACGAGAAGCATCTTCTGAAGCAGGCATTCTCGGACCTTGTGCCGCCAGATGTGCTGAACCGACCCAAGCAGCCGTATCGCGCTCCCGACGCGACGAGCTTCTTCGCAGAGGGCGAGCCCGACTGGCTGGATGCCGTGACGTCGAGCTCCGCAGTCAGCTCAGCGGGCATCTTCTCTCCGTCGATCGTCGAACGACTGCTCGCCAAGTGTCGCGCGGCAGGGGGCCGCGGCCTCAGCAACTCCGACAATATGCGTCTTGTGGCCGTGCTGTCGATCCAGCTGCTGCACGCACAGTTCGTCGAACGTCGTCGCATCCCCTCCACTCGCCTGCCGACACCGACAGCTGTCTTCGATGTCGTCGGAAACGGTTCCCGCCCAGGTCTGAGGAGTGACCATGACGTTTGGCCCTGAAGCGCTCGCCCTCGATGAGGCGGAGGAGGTGGACCGTATCATCGAGTCGATTCGACGCTATGTGCGCACCTACCGACGCAAGGGCGTCATCGTCGCGGTGTCGGGGGGAATCGACTCCAGCGTCGTGGCCGCTCTGTCCACCCGGGCACTCGGGCCGGAGCGCGTCTTCGCCCTGCATCTGCCCGAGCGTGAGTCAGACTCAGAAACGCTCTCGTTCAGCACCCAGGTCACCGACTGGCTCGGCGTCGATTCCGTCGTCGAGGACATCTCACCGATTCTCACCGCGGCCGGATGCTATCGTCGCCGCGACGCGGCCATCCGATCGGTCATCCCCGAGTTCGGTGAAGGCTACACCTCGAAGATCGTGCTGCCCAGCGTGGTCGACTCGGATGCCTTCCGCCTCTTCACCCTCGTCGTCGAAGCACCTGACGGAACGCGGACAAGTGCACGGCTTCCGACCGCGGCCTATCTCGAAATCGTCGCAGCATCCAACTTCAAGCAGCGCACGCGGAAGATGCTCGAGTACTACCACGCGGACCGACTGAACTACGTCGTCGCGGGCACGCCCAATCGTCTCGAATACGACCAAGGATTCTTCGTGAAACTCGGCGACGGCGCCGCCGACGTCAAACCGATCGCGCATCTCTACAAGACCCAGGTGTACGCCCTCGCCGAGTATCTCGGCGTACCTTCAGAGATCCGCGCCCGGCCATCGACAACTGACACGTACTCGATGCCGCAGTCTCAGGAGGAGTTCTACTTCTCGCTGCCGTACCCTCGCATGGATCTCTGTTTGCTGGGGCTGAACACCGGCGTCGCCCCAGAGGCGATCGCGGCGGCAACCGGCCTCACCGATGAACAGGTGGGGCGTGTCATCCGAGATATCGAACAGAAGCGGCGCTCCACCGCGTATCTGCATGCCGCTCCGGACCTCGCCGACGAGATCCCTCAGATCGCGTATTGACCCGGGCTGCGTATCAAGATTCAGCGTGTCGCGATCGCCGTCGCAGTCGCGACGCCGCCAGCGACGGCAGACGCCGCGCGCACTGAGCTGATCCGCGCGCGGTGCGCGTGCATTGCGGCCGCGCCACCGAGATGGACGACTCGGTAGCCGTCGGAGTCGGATGGGCACACCTCGATATCGCGCCATGCGATCGGATGTGTCCACGCGCCGACTCCGAGCGACTTCCAGACCGCCTCCTTGACGGCGAAGAGTTCGGCATGAGCGGCGCCTGGGTTCCGTCGCACGGCGCACAGTTCACGCTCGCGCCAGGTGAACCACCGAGTCGTGAATGCGGATCCACGCTGCGCGACGAGGCGCTCGAACCGCGCGACGTCGACGATGTCCACACCGATCCCCACGACACGGTGTCCGGAGCCGTTCAGATTGACCTCTTCACGAGTGACTTCGCGCGAGCAAGTCCTTCACTGATCAGACGCCGACGCCGCAAGATCTGTTGCACAGACTCGACCGAGTCGTTCTCCGTGACGCTGTATCGCGCTTGCAACCAGTCCCCCTGGCGAGCCGGAAAGCGGTCGCTGGTGTACACCGTACGATAGCCCTCTCGCCGAAGGGCGCTCAGAGCACGCCGATCGTATCGTCCGAGGGGCAACGCCAGCTCGTCGATCACCCCCTGACTCGCCTCCGCGAGCGCGAGGCGAGCGTCGACGAACTCCCGTCGAGCATCCTGCCCTGTCAGCGCCGAGAAAGGGATATGACGCCAGCCGTGCGATCCCACCGCCATTCCCTGCCGGCGCAGTTCGACGAGATCGGCGGCGCCGAGACTCGAGGGATCGTCGAGTCTGCCAGCGAGCGCGAAGAAGGTCGCACGCATACCGCGCGCCTGGAGGCCCGGCAAGGCGACCTCCACATCCGAGCGATTGCCGTCGTCGAAGCTGAGAGCGATCTCCGCCTCCCCCGCGACGAGATCGAGAATCCGCGAGAAAGTGTCGCGCGCAACCCAGTACCGTCGCTCATCGGGCTCCCGCTCGGCTGCGCAGGTTCCGATGCCGTGAAAGCAAAGCAGAATGCTCATTGATCTTCCCGTCTGCGCGTGCTCTCGTCGCGTCCCCACTCCGCCGCGTCGACCGAGCGCGCACGACGCGACGCGACGAGCGTGATCCACACGTATGCAACTCCATGGAACGCAAGCCACGGTCGCCGCGCGACCACCCTCAGCCAAGCCCAGCGATCCGACCCGCGCACCTGCCCGTCGACGTCACCTTCAGCAACCGCAGCGCGCAACTGGACGTTCCCGCGTCGAACCCGCACGAGCCGGGAGAGGAGGTCAGCCGTCGTGAATGGCGCCTCCACCGTCACGCAGACGGAATCTGCGTGCATCTTCTCGGCGGCCGTGAACTGCGCGTCGAGGAAGAGGTCGTCGGCGATGAGCGTCGGAAACACCTCGAACCGACCGCGGCCCTCCTGCGAGACAGCGATCATGCCCCGGCCGAATATACCGTCCCGGAAAACGGGGAGCCGCGTGTTGATCGCGAAATAGGCGCGCACTGGCCATGGTCGGCCTTCCATCGCGACAACACGGCGGGGAACGACCGCGAGTGGAGCCGGCGCCTGCACGAAAGCGCCAAGGACGCTAGCAAGACCATCAGGAGGAACGAGGATGTCAGCGTCGAGGTACACGCGCGGGAAAGATGAGGCGACCATCTCGGCTGCGTTGATCGCTGCGGCCTTCCCCGGTTCGGAGCGTTCGACAACGATGGCGCCCCGCTCTCGCGCGATCTCAGCGGTCGCATCTGAGCAGGCGTTCGCGCTCACGATGATCTCCAACGGCATCACGCCCCGCTGATGGCGGAGCGCGTCGAGACACGAGCCAATGACCGCCTCTTCGTTGTGTGCGGCGATGATCACGGTGGTCATGCGCACCCCGTTAGGCTGGCCACATGGGAGGACCGACAGCCACGGTGCATCCGATCTCCGCGGCCGAGGCCCGAGATGCGGGGCTGTTCTTGCAGCGAGAGCTGAATCCGCGCGTCGACCTCACCGATTGGATGGCGCTGCTGCAGCCACCATGGCCGAGTGTCGCACCCAACCACGGTTACCTCCTGCGGTCCAGTGCCGGAGAGATCGTGGGAGTCTATGCGGCCGTGTATTCGCAGCGACGAGGCATCCTGATCTGCAATCTCGCGGCCTTCTGCGTCCTCGAGTCGTATCGAGCACACAGCCTGCGACTCATCCGCGCTCTCCTCACGCAGAAGGATGTCGCGTTCACCGATTTCTCGCCGAGCGGCAATGTTGTACCGATGAACGAGCGTCTCGGCCTGCGACACCTCGATGCATCGACCCGACTTGTGGTGAATCCACCGGCGTGGAGTCGCCGCGCCCGCACCACGACCGACTCGACAACACTCGAGAGAATCCTGTCCGGCGCGGACGCGGAGGTTTATCGAGACCATCGTGAGGCTCCTGCGTGCCACCACTTCGCCATCATCCGAGGCGATCGCGTCGGCTACGTGGTTTACCGCCGTGACCGTCGCAAACGGATGCCGCTCTTCGCATCGTTGCTCTACGTCGGTGGAGACCGAGCGCTCGTCGAGCAGGAATGGCGACTCGTTCGCGCTCATCTCCTGCGCCGGGGATTGCCGTTCACACTCGCCGAGCGACGACTGCTGGGGTTCGCGCGAGGGTTGGGAAGGGAACTCGCGCATCCGCGCGCGAAGATGTACCGCGGAGATCTGCCCGACGTTGCGACCGCCGACTACCTGTACAGCGAGCTTGCGCTCGTGCGCTGGTAGCGGATCAGGACGCCGCGCGCTTCGCATCGACGAAGTCGGTGAGCGTGCCGACGGTTTCGAACAGGTCGGCTCCGAATTCGTCGTCATCGATCGTGAGGTCGAACCTCTCCTCGATGGCGGCAACAAGCTGCACCACCCCGAATGAATCGAGTTCGGGCAGCGACCCGAACAGCGCAGTATCGCGGGTGAGCTCGTCCGGGCTCTGCGGCAGCTCAAGAGCCTCCACAAGGACCTGGCGGATGGCGTCGATCGTGTCGTTCATAGGGTCCGTCTCTTGGTTCATGGTCGGATAAAGGATCAGACGAGCGCTTCACCTGGAGCGGGATGTCCGAGGAACGCCGTAGGGCTGGCAGTGAGGCCGTATGCCCCCTGCTGGAACACGACGATGAGGTCGTCGATCTCCGCGGGGGGCAGTTCGACGTCATCACCGAGCAGATCGAGGGGTGTGCACAGGCATCCGACGACTGTCGCGCGCTCGCCGAGCGAGGCCTCCACACGGTTGCCCACGACAAGGGGGTAGTTGCGCCGAATAGCCTGCCCGAAGTTACCCGATGCGGCGAGTTGATGATGCATCCCGCCGTCGACGACGAGGTATGTGCGGCCGCGCGAGATCTTCCGGTCGAGCACTCGTGTCACGTAGACCCCACATTCACCGACGAGGTAGCGCCCGAGTTCGATGACCGGGGTGGCCGTCGGCATAAGCCGGTCGATCTCGCCGTGCACGAGGTCGTGCAAGTTCGTGGCGACCGCATCCACATCGAGCGGCTCGTCCTTCTGGGAATAGGGGATGCCGAAGCCGCCGCCGAGATTGAGGTAGCGAATCGGTTCCTCAAGATGCTCCGCGAGTGTCGCGACAAGGTTCACCGTCTTGCGCTGCGCTTCAGCGATGATGGACGCATTCAGATTCTGCGAGCCCGCGAAGACATGGAAACCCTGGATGTCGAGCCCGGCACCCCGGTATGTCCGCAGCACATCGGGCACCGTCTCGGCGTCGATGCCGAATTGCTGGGGACCGCCGCCCATTCTCATGCCGGAACCCTTGACCGAGAAGTCGGGGTTCACGCGGACTGCGACGGACGGGGTGACGCCCAGTTCGCTACCTGCGCCGATGACTCGTTCGATCTCCGTAGTGGACTCAACCTCGATGAGGATCCCCGCGGCGACCGCCTGCCGAATCTCCGCGGGAGCCTTCCCGGGGCCGGCAAAGCTCACCAGCCCGGGACGGATCACGGTATCCAGAGCTACCTGCATCTCCAGCGCGGACGCGACGTCGATGCGATCGACGCGATTCGCGAGGTGCTGTACGAGGGCGGGCATGGGGTTGGCCTTCATCGCGTAGCTGAGTTGGACTTTTGTCGGAAGGACCGAGCGGAGCAGATCGATGCGCGCATCCAGTAGGGCACGGTCATACGCAAAGAATGGCGTCGAGCCCATACGGGATGCGAGGAGCGACAGACGCATCCCCCCGACCCGCAGCTCGCCGTCGATGACACCGAATCGCGAAACGTGGACGTCGGGGTTCATACGGACAGCTCCGACTTCAGCAAAGCGCGGTCAAACTTCCCATTGGCAGAACGCGGCATCTCGAGCTTCCCGATGACCTGACTCGGCACCATGTAGAGGGGCAGCGTGCGGCGAAGCGCCGCGATCACTGCGGCTTCATCGACGCGCCCCTCGGGCGCGGTCGCGACCAACACCACGCGATGACCCAATCCGGGCTCGTCGATCCCGAGCGCGACCGCATCGCGCACAAGGCCCGTTCCATACGCCGCCTCTTCGATCTCTGTGGGGCTCACCCGATACCCGGACGTCTTGATCATGTCGTCGGATCGCCCGACGAAGTAAAGAAATCCGTCTTCGTCGGCGGTCACCGTGTCACCCGACCACACCGCGAGCTCCGGCGAGCGCCATGGCTGCCCAGGATGGTGAATGGGGCGATACCGCTCCGCCGTGCGGACGGGATCGTTCCAGTACCCCAGGGCCACGAGGGCGCCGCGATGGACGAGCTCTCCCGGCTCTCCCGGCTCGCATCGCTGCCCATCGGGTCGCAGCACGAGGATCTCTGCGTTCGGGATCGCCTTCCCGATCGAGTCTGGCCGGCGATCGACCTCACGCGGATCGAGATAGGTCGATCGGAACGCCTCGGTGAGGCCGTACATAAGGTAGGGCGCTGCGGCGGGGAAGAGCCCTCGCAGTTTATCGAGCACGACCTTGGGCATCCTGCCTCCCGTGTTGGCCCAGTACCGCAGCCTTCCGGCGACCTCGGCAGGCCAAGGGACGTCTGCCAGTTGCAGCCACAACGGCGGGACGCCGGTGATCCCCGTGACACCGTGCTGCGCGCAGAGCTTTGGGAGCTCGCGCGGCAGCAGATAGTTCATCAGTACGCAGTGCGCTCCCACGGCGAAGGCTGTCGTCACCTGGCTGAGACCTGCATCGAAACTGAGCGGCAGAACGCTAAGGATGACGTCATCACACGTATTCTCGAGGTAACTGCTGACGCTCTCCGCGCCGACAAGCAGGTTGCGATGGCTCAGCACGACGCCCTTCGGGCTACCCGTGCTGCCCGAGGTGTAAAGGATAGCCGCCGGATCGATATCGATCGTTGTGAGAGCGGGGAGGCTCCCCCCGCTCCCTGCACCCCACTGGTGCACGTCGAGCCCCTCGGCGGGGGCGGCCCCGGAACCGACGACCACGACGCGCGACACGGCTGTCCCCTTCAAGACGACGGCGAGCGCGTTCAGTCTGTCGTCGGAGGTGACGAGAAGCGCCGCGCCGCTATCGCGCAGGATGTGGCCGACCTGCGGGGACTTCAGGACGTGGTTGATCGGCACCGAGACAGCGCCGACCATCGACGCTGCGAAGAGTGCAACCACGACTTCGATGCGCTTCTCGAGAAAGACGGCGATGCGGTCTCCTGGCTCTACACCGAGTTCAGCGAAATGCGTCGCGGTCGCCTCGACGAGCGAGGAAAGCTGGCTGTAGGTGAGGGTGGTCTCTTTCGACGTCAGTGCGGGGCGATCGGGAAACGCCTCTGTCGCGCGCGTGAGGAGGTCGTGCAGATGCACGCGGACTCCGCTCACGACGCGCTCCGTTCGATGATGAAGCGATCGAACTCGACAGCATCATGAATATCGACGTACGTCCTGCCCTCGGTGTCAACCGCAGGCAGCGATCCTTCGTCGGGTACGGCGGGGCCTGGCTGCGAAAAGCCGGTGACCTGGTCGAACACCGCAACGTAGGCTTCAGCCTGCGGGCGCCAGTCCAGGAGGCTTGAGACTCGTTCGCGACCGAGCCTGCCGAGACGAACGCGCAATGCAGGGTCATCGATGAGTCTTTCGATCGCGTCGGCGAACGCCGAGACATCTCCGGAAGGAACGTACAGCAGGCTGTCTGCTCCAGATATCCGGGTCTCGATCAGATCGAACGATACTGACGGAAGGGCGTAGGCCATGTACTCCATGGTCTTGTTCATCGTCGATACGTCATTGAGCGGCGTCTTCAGATCTGGGCAGATGCCGATGTCGGCGCCGCTCAGGTGCTCCGCTATCGCAACACGGTCCACTCTGCCGGTGAATGTGACACGGTCGTCGAGACCTAGGCGCGTGCACTGCGATCGCAGTTCGTCCAGGCAGTCGCCGAAGCCCAGCAACGTCGCCGTGACCTCGTCTCTCCCCCGCCGAACGAGCTCATCCACGATCAAGAGCACTTGATCCACTCCGTCTTGCGGTCCCATGATGCCCAAATAGACCAGATTGATCCGATCGGCGGGACGCGGATGCACCGGCACGATCGGACGCATCTGCCGCGTGTCAGGTCCGCTGCGCACAACCGCGACATGACCCGGCATCCTGTCGCCACGTTTCACAGCGATCGCTTTGTAGGACTCGTTCGTCGATATGATTCGGTCGGCAGCACGGAACGTGCGCCGTTCAAGCCAGACGAGTCCGGCATATTGCAACCTCTGCGCAAACGACCTCGGCGCGCCGAAACGAGACAGGTAGAGCTCAGGGTTGAGGTCATGGTGGTCGAACACGAACCTCACGCCCCGAATGCGCCAGAGCAACGCGAGGAGCCAGTAGGTGTCGGGGGGATTGCACGCCTGGATCACGTCGAACCTCCCGCGTCGCCACACCCGAAGCGAAAGCCATGCGGTGCGCAGCCAGCTGTACGCGAACTCCCACGCGAATCCGAGGAATCCGGAAGCCTCTCTGGCGGGCGAGTACTTGTAGATGTCGACGCCGTCGATGCGCTGGAAGCCGGGGTCGCCGGGCCCACGCGGGCAGATGACGCTCACCCGGTATCCGCGAGCGATCAGCGCGCGGCACTCGAGCCACACGCGCCGATCGAGTGGCACCGGCAGATTCTGCACGATGATCAGAATGTGCGGTGAGGGCATCCCCCATGCTCCTTTCGCAGCGACTCAGCAGCGCCACGGGGCTCGACAGCTCCCCGTGCTGCCCGCCGCGCTGGTTCGAAGTATATCGGCGCGAGAGAGACGTGCGTGTTCGCATCAGTCGACCCCCAGGGCCGACGCGCCCTGGCTCGTCTGCACTGAACGTGCGAGGATCGACGCGCGCGCTGAAGTCATCCCGCGCGCTCGAAAGGAGGGCGATGAGCGCCATGTCTGCCGCGCCATCCCCTCACCGCGTGGTGCATCTCATCCGCATGCGCACCGCCGGCGGAGGGGTGCTTGCTCCCCTCCGGATCGCGGCCGCCGAGCGCGTGCACGGGCGAATCGTCGAAGTCGAGGCTCTGATAGACGAGGACTTCGCAGCGGTGTCGGCGATGGCAAGACGGACGGGAGTCGATGTCCGGCGTACCGGACTCGTTCGCCTCGCAATGCGATTCGCTGCCTTCCGGTTGATGCGACGCCCCGATGTCGTGCATCTGCATTCGGGGATGGACACACTCTCCGGAAATCTACGCCCGATCAGGGCCGCATTGCCGAAATCCGTTCCCCTCATCGTGTGGCTGCACGGTTCGGGCGAACTCGGCGATGCGGACGACGGTCGACGCCGAGAGCACGTGCGCCGATCCCTTGGTGTGGATGCGGTCGTCGTCCCCAGCGCCAGCCAACTCGAGGCGCAGGTGGCCGCGGGCGTCGATCCCGAGAAACTCCACATCGTCCCTGCGATCGTTCCGCGACCGGTCACATCGCTGGGGACCGCGCGTGCGCGTCTGGGCATCTCGGAACATGCTCGCGTGGTCCTTTTCTGCGGACGGATGATCGACTCGAAGAACCCACTGCTGACTGTTGCCGCCTTCCGCGCATCCCGCGACCGTGATGCTGTGCTCGTCATGGCAGGAGACGGCCCTCTGATCGGCGATGTGCGCGCCGCCGCTGCAGACCTAGGCGAGCGCGTACGCGTGCTCGGCCACGTGGCCGATGTCGAGACGCTCTATGCGGACGCAGATCTTTTTGTGTCGCCGTCGACGACCGAGAGCTTCGGCCTCACCGCGTTCGAAGCACTGCAGAGTGGCACCGCCTGCGCTCTGGCCTCCATCAGGCCGTGGACGGACAGTCTTCGTGACGGCGTCGATGTCGACTTCTTCGCGGTGAACGCCACGCCGGACGAGATCGCCAAAGTGATGGACCGTCTGCTCCTCGACCGGCATCAACGGGACGCACGAGCTGCCGCCGGGAATGCTCGGGTGCAGTCGCTCTTCAGCACGTCTGCAGCGCTCGCGGCGCTCGACAAGGTCTACGCAGCCGGCCTGCATCGTGACAAGCTGCGACTCGAGCGGAATGGAGAGGTCGACAATGCCACATGCTGATGGGCATGAACCGCCGGCCGAGGACTCGCCTCCCGGCTATGCGGCCAGATTCGCTGCTCTCCGCGCATCGCTGGTGCCCCTTCCCGACAAACCCGACGAGACGGTCGCAAGCACCCTTGCAGCGCTGTGGTGCCTCGCGGCAGATCGCCCCCTCTCGGCTTCGAGTGCGCGCGAAGCCGTACTGCCGCCCCTGAATCAGACCGCATTGCGACACCTGGATGACCTTATCGAGCGGCGGCTGCGTGGCGAGCCGCTCGCGCATCTGACCGGGTGGGAGAGGTTCTACGGCCTCGAGCTGATGACGAGTGCAGGCGCGCTCGTGCCGCGTCGCGAGACGGAGTTGCTGGCGCGCGTCGGAATCGAAGCAACCCAGGAAACGCTCCGCACGCGCGGCGCCGCGATCGTCGCAGACGCCTGCACCGGATGCGGAAACGTCGCCCTCGCCATCGCCTCCACGACGCCGCAAGCGCGGGTCTTCGGAGCAGACCTGAGTGCGTCGTCTGTCGAACTCGCGGAATCGAACGCGCGACAGCTCGGCCTTTCGGACCGTGTCACGTTCTCTGTCGGCGACCTGCTTACGCCGTTTGAGGAACTCGCTGGCTCCATCGACGTTCTGGTGTGCAACCCTCCCTACATCAGCAGCGCCAAGGTGGGAGACATGGCCGCCGAAATCTCTGAGCACGAACCGAACCTGGCATTCGACGGGGGACCTTTCGGCGTCAGTCTGCTGATGCGCCTGATCGCCGAGGCCCCACCACTGCTCGCTGACGGGGCCGTGATCGCTTTCGAAGTGGGCGCCGGTCAAGGTCCGTCGACAGTGCGCCGCCTGGAACGGAATGACCGCTTCGTGGACGCTGCCGGCATCGCGGACGACGAAGGCGTCGTGCGCGTCGTCCGCGCTCGTCTCGCCGGTAAGTGACGCCATCATCAGGACGCCGACCAGTCGCGTCGTCTCGCGACGGGCGTAGCCGCGTCACAGCTTCCGCAGCAACACCGTCTCGACCGCGTGGTCGGCGGCCTTCCGCAGCACGAGCGTCGCGCGGTGCTTCGTGGGTTCGACGTTCTCGCGCAGGTTCGGCAGGTTGATGTCGTTCCAGAACCCCATCGCCATCTCGACCGCTTCCGCGTCGGAGATGTCGGCGAACACCTTGAAGAACGAGTTCGGGTTGGTGAACGCACCCTGGCGCAGTGCCAGGAACCGGTCGACGAACCACTGCGCGATGTCGGTCTCGTCGGCATCCACATAGATCGAGAAGTCGAACAGATCGCTCACCGCGACGTCGTTGGGCGTCGGCGGCGGCGCGAGCACGTTGAGCCCCTCGACGATGACGACGTCGGGGCGACGCACGGTGACCTGAGCGTCGGGCATGATGTCGTAGCGCACGTGCGAGTAGAACGGGGCGCGTGCCTCGGCCGCCCCCGACTTCACATCGGTGAGGAACCGCACGAGCGCACGCCGGTCGTACGACTCGGGAAACCCCTTGCGGTGCATGATGCCGCGCCGCTCGAGCTCTTCGTTCGGGTATAGGAAGCCGTCCGTCGTCACGAGTTCGACGCGGGGCGTTCCCGGCCAGCGGCTCATCAGCTCGCGCAGCAGACGCGCGATCGTCGACTTGCCGACCGCCACCGATCCGGCCACTCCGACCACGAAGGGGGTGGTGGTGTCGGCCTCGCGCAGGAACGACGACGTCTCGGCGCCGAGGCGCTTCGTGTTCTCGGCATAGGTCGACAGCAGGCGACTGAGCGGCAGGTACACCTCTCGCACCTCGGCGACGTCGAGCCGGTCGCCGATGCCGCGCAGCTGCACGACTTCCGTCTCGGTCAGAGGAGTGGGGATGCCAGGCGCCAGCGCCGCCCATTCGGCACGGCCCACCTCGCGATACAGCGAGGTGACATCGGTGGTCGCCTGTTCGTCAGTGGACATCGCGCCCATCCTAGCGGCGGAGCCATCCGCCGCTAAGGAGCAAGAACACCGGCGCTCATGTCGAGCCGAAGAACTCGGCCCGAGTGCGGAAGCCTTATTCGGGCGCGATGGAGGGTTCGTCGAGGTGCGGAAGGGCCCCGCGGGAGACCTGCCCCAACGGTATCGGGACCATGATCGTCACGACCGCCGGCTGCGTCACGAGCCCCGCTATATCGGCCTGCAAGGTCGCGATAGCAGCCCCGTGTGCGTGCGCGTCGAGATCCGCTCGCGAAGCCCACTTCTCGATCATCGTCACGGTGCCATCCTCGGCATCGTGGATGGCGTAGACGAGGCAGCCGGGCTCCTCGTGAGTCGCGGCGATCCCCGCCCGCATAGCGGCGATGAGCTCGTCACGCCTGTCGATCACGGGATGAAACACCGCGGTCACCACGACGGCGCTCACGCGCGGACCACCGAAGGCGAGATAGCCAGAGCCTCGAGCACGTCGGACAGAGTATCGGGCCCGCCGACGTTGCCCGGCACAACCACGTAGAGGAGCTCGCGGTCGTCGTGCGTGCGCATGCGCCATACCGAGACACCGGGAAGCACTTGGCCGAGCACTTCGGCGGTCGTCGCGCCGATACCGACGCGCGCGACCTCCGCGGACGTGATCCCGCCCTTCGACACGACGACGTCGACCGAGGGCAGTAGCTCCCGAACCGTCGTCGTGAGCGCTGTCATGACGCGCTCACCGTGATCGAGCGTGCCGTGCCCCTCCGCACGCTCGCGCTCGGTTGCGATGAATGCGAAGCCGCTCGCGTGCACGGAGCGCGCCTCCGCCCGCGCCACGCGCGCTCCTTCCCCCGCAGGATCGGCGAGTGCAGCATCTGTGTCCAGGGTGGCAGGCGCGTGCCAGAGCTGGGTGACGCGATCCAGCTGCGCGGTCGCTCCGTGGGTGTGCGAACCGCACACGAGGAGGGTGGGCCTCGGCACGGACAGCAGTGGGCGCGCAAGCAGACCATCGCTCGCTACGCCAGCAAGCATTGCGGCGAGGGGCGAGGCGGAGCGGACGACGATTCGCGTGCCGGACAGCGACGCCTGATCGATCGCACGCGCGATGGACCGGATGTCGGCATCCGTGACGGCATCCGGGACGACGACCGATCCCGCCGGAGCCGCACGCAGTATCTCGGGGAGTCCGCCCTCCCGCACCACATCGAGGTCGACGGAAACGGCTGCGCGGCCCGACTTGGCCGCGACGTAGTCGGCCAGAACCGACGTCGAGAACGGGAACACCGGGTCGTCGGCGTACTCCGTCTCATCGGCGGGAAGGTCGCGTCCGTCGATCCGCACGTAGTGCACTCCGCCCCGGGTCGTGCGACCCCCATCGGGGAACGCGGGCACGAACACCATCACTGCGTCCGCGTCGAGGAAGACGTCGGTCTCGGCGAAGACGTGCCCGCGCAGCGTCGAGTCGCCGCGCAGCACGAATCGGATATCGACGCCGAGTCGCGCGGCAGCCGCCTCCGCATCGGCCCGTACGCGCGTCACGAATGCCACCGCGGCGGTCTCGTCCAGCGCGCGCGAGTTGGTCTGCACGTACACGGCATCGCGCTCGCTCAGAGCGTCGACGAGCGACTGCTCGTCGGGCTGCAGGAGCACGAGGGCGCCCGTCGCCGACTGCGTACCGGTCGGGTCGTCATCCAGGATGATCGTCTTCATGGCTGTCTCCTGAGTGGCGGCGGGACGCCAGGCATCCCGCCGCCAGGTCGGTTCGGTGGCTACGCGCCCGCGATCACGCGGTCGACCTCGGCTCGCTCGCGAGGTCCCCAGGTCTCTCGTGTCAGCAGGACGCCGACCAGTCCGATCACGCCGACTCCGACGTAGATCCACGCGACCCCGCCCCAGCCCGCGCCGACTGCCACGGCCGCCGCGATAAAGGGGATGAAGCCCGAGATGGCCGCCGAGAACTGGTACCCGAGTGAGGCGCCCGAGGTGCGGGTGCTCGTCTTGAACAGCTCGCTGAAGTAGGCGCCCTGGGTGCCCGCGAGCATGTCGTGGATGATCGGCAGCCCGATGATGTAGACGAGCACGATCATCGCGGGGACTCCGGTGTTGACCATGAGGAACAGCGGGAATCCGAACGCGATCGTCGCGAGGCATCCGATCAGGTACAGCGTGCGCCGGCCGATGCGGTCACTGAGGGCACCCCACAGCACCGTTGTGACGGCACCGAGCGCGGTGGCGATGATGAGGCCCGTCAGTGCATTCTCGCGCGTCGCGATCTCTTTCGTCGTGAGGTACGAAATGAGGTAGGTGACGATGACGTAGAAGCCACCGGTCTCGGCGAGGCGCAGCGCGATGACGCGCAGAACGGTGCGCCAGTCATCGCGGATCACCGCCGTGATGGGGTTCTTCTCGAGCTTGCCCTCGGCTTTGGCCTCTTCGAACTCGGGTGATTCGGACACCTTGAGGCGGATGATCATGCCGGCGGCGATGAGCACGGCGCTCAGCAGGAACGGGATGCGCCACGCGAGTTCGCTGTCGAGTCCCGCAGTCATCAGGAAGGCGATGTTCGCGAGAAAGACGCCGAGCGGCACACCGAGCTGCGGGATCGCAGCCCACTTGCCGCGCTTCTTCCACGGTGCGTGCTCGAAGGTCATGAGCACAGCGCCGCCCCACTCAGCACCGAACGCGAGTCCCTGAATGATGCGGATGAAGGTGAGCAGCAGCGGAGCGAGGATACCAACCTGAGCATACGTCGGCAGCACGCCGATCAGCACGGTCGCGACACCCATGACGAGCAGTGCGCCGACCAGTACGGGCTTGCGGCCGTACTTGTCGCCGAGGAAGCCGCCGATGATGCCGCCGATGGGGCGCATCGCGAAGCCGATGCCGAAGGTGAGGAAGCCGAGCAGGACGCCGACCACCGGATCTGTGGAGGGGAAGAAGTCCGTACCGAAGTACAAGGCGGCGGCAGTGCCGTACGCCAGGAAGTCGTAGTTCTCGATCGTGGTGCCGACGGTCGAGCCGATGGCGGTCTTGAGCTTGTCCGGCGAACCGTTCTTCGCCTGTGCGGCGACGGATCCGGTCTGTGTGGTTGTCATGGGCTGACGAATCTCCTTTGATATCGAAGCGACTGCTTCGGTCAACCCGTCAGGCCCCGCCGAGTGCGGTAACCCGCTATCTCAGCTGTGGATCCCTCCGACGTTGCCCTCGGCATAGAACGAAGTGATGTGGTTGCGCACTCTCTCGACGGCTCCGACCGCATCCCGCTCGCGAAGAGCGTGCAGGATGCCGCGGTGCTCGTGGCGTACCGTCTTCGCGGTCTCGCGCCAGTCGGGCAGGGCCGCGTAGGCCTCGATCATCTGGCGGTTGATCGCTATCCTCAGGGAGCCCATCAGGTGCGCGATGAGGGCGTTCCCCGTCGACTCGGCGATCCGTACGTGGAACGTCGTGTCGAGTCTGTTGAATTCTTTGGTTGTGATCGACGGGTCGTCCATCCGATCGAGGATGGCGGCGAGCTCGTCTGCGTCATCCGAATCAGATCGGTAGGCGGCCTCCTGACACGACCAGCTCTCGAGCGCGATGCGCGTCTCGAGGACGTTCGTCTGACTGAAGTGCCCCAGCGCGAGCTGAAGCTTCAGCAGGTTGACGAAGCCGGGACCCGGGGTTCCCACCAGGACCGCTCCCCCCTCCTGCCCCCCACCCGGACGGATCTCCACGATGCCCAATGCCTCGAGCACGCGCAGGGCTTCCCGCAGCGACGGCCGCGACACACCGAGCGAGGCGGACAGATCCCGCTCGCTCGGCAGCTTGTCGCCGGCCTTGAGCCGCCCGTCGAGGATCCGCTCCTCGATCTGCTGCATGACCTGCTCGTACGTGCGGACCCGCTGCACGGGCTCCCAGGCTTCTGCGGCGACCATCGCACGACTCCTCTGCGGCACGCAGCACACCGAGCCGATGGCTGTCGTTCTTCAGCGTAGTCTTCATGGTCCGATGGTCTGACGTTTCGAAACGACTCAGGCGACGCCGAGGGCGTGCTCGGCGCGGAACTCGGCCTCGAGCTCGCGGCGGATACGGACGGCGAACTGCGAATCGTCGACCTCGACGTCGTCCCACGAGACCGTCTGGTCCTTCGGGACGTCGCGGATGACGCGCGCACCGTGAGCCAGACCGAGCGGCAGGGCGCGCTTCTCGAGCGAGATCTCAGCGGGTGCGAGCTTGCCGAAGACGGTGTAGCCGCCCTCGCCATCGAGCCGGTCTCCGGCTCGGAGGTCCTTCTTCGCCGTCGTCACGACGTCGCCGCGGAACCCTGTCGGGGCGCCGGTGGCCTCGCCTCGGACGACGGCGGCAGCGATGCTGACCCCGAGTTCGAGGCCGATCATGTGGTACGGACGGTAGAGCGAGGCGTACCGCCCGGTCGCATCGGTGTGCACGCCATACTCGGCGAAGCACTGGGCCGCGTAGTCGGTCGTCGCCTCGAACGTCACGTAGACGCCCCACCGCAGATTGTCTGGCACCTCGGTGCCGTCGCGGTACATGCTCGACGCGATCTCGACGGTTCCGCGACGCGTCAGGCTGCCACCGGGGTACGAGTTCTCGCGGAACACCGTCGGCAGGTCGTCCTTCGACGCGGGTGGGAACAGCAGCCCCTCCTCCTGCGGCATCAGACCCGTGCCATTGGCAACAGCGGCCATCTCGATCGCGGACTTCGTGCCATCGAGGAACGAGTTGAACATCTGCGGGTTGTAGTCGCCGGACGCGAGCTGCTCGTCGGTGAACCCGTAGTAGTTCCAGACGGTGTCGGGAGTCGAGTAGTTGTACTCGGGCAGGTATTTCGTGCCCTTGCCCGCGGCGACGATGTCGAAGCCGACGGTGCGGCACCAGTCGACCAGCTCGCAGATGAGGGCGGGCTGGTCGCCGTACGCCATCGAGTAAACGACGCCGGCCGCCTGCGCGCGGCGCTGCAGGATCGGACCGACCATGCAGTCCGCCTCGACGTTGACCATGATCACGTGCTTGCCATGGTCGATCGCGGTCACCGCGTGATACGTGCCGTAGAGCGGGTTGCCGGTGATCTCGAGGATGACCTCGACCGCAGGGTGCGCGATCAGAGCATCGGCACTTTCGACGACAGCAGTGCCACCGGTACGTGCCGCCTCGTCGAGGCTGCCCGCCGCGTAACGCTCTGCCGGCCAGCCGGTGCGCGCGAGCGCTGCCTTGGCTTTGGGGATGTTGATGTCGGCAACGCCGACGACGTGGATGTTCGCGGCGGCCACAGCCTGAGTGAGGAACATCGAGGCGAACTTACCGGCGCCGATGACGCCGACTCGGATCGGGCCGAAGGCGGCCGTCCGGCCCTGCATGAGAGAGAAGAGATTCACGGCGTACTTCCTTGTATGGGCGTGCAAGACGCATCTTCGTTGATGTCTACCGGTCTTTTGGTCCGTTGGTCTGACCATCTTACCGTCACACACACTACTGACTTCCGGCCACATGTCAAGACATCGCGTCGACGGAGCCCAAAACTCGGCGCATTGCGGCCCCGATACGCTGATTCCATGCGCCTGGGAGTCCTCGACATCGGCTCGAACACCGTCCACCTGCTCGTCGCCGACGTGCGCCCGGGCGGACGGCCGCTCGCCACGACGAGCCACCGCACGGTCCTCCGGCTCATGCGCTATCTCGAGCCGGACGGGTCGATCAGCGAGACGGGTGTGCAGGCGCTCGTGGATGCCGTCACCCAGGCGCGCGAGACGGCGAATGCCGAGAACGTCGTCGAACTGCTCGCGACCGCCACGAGCGCTGTGCGCGAGGCGACGAACGGCACCGACGTGATCGCACGCATCGAGGCGGCACTGGGTCAAGACCTGCAGGTGCTCGGCGGCGAGTCCGAGGCGCGCTTCACCTTCCTGGCGGTGCGCCGCTGGTTCGGGTGGTCAGCGGGCCAGATCCTGCTGTTCGACATCGGCGGCGGATCCCTCGAGATCGCCGCGGGCCCCGACGAGTTGCCCGACATCGCCGCATCCGTCCCGCTGGGTGCCGGACGCGCGACGATCGAGTTCTTGCCGATCGATCCGCCGGGAGAGGATGCCACCGAGCGCCTCCGCACCCACGCACGAGAGACTCTGGCACCCATCGTCGACCTGATGCGCGAGCAGCCGAAGCCGAACCACGTGGTCGGCTCGTCGAAGGCGATCCGATCGCTCGCGAAGCTCGCCGGATACCCCGCGCCGGGCTGGTCGGGCAGCGAGCGGATGCTGCTGCCGCGCGCGGCCCTGGGCTCGTGGATCCCCCGGCTCGCGCGCCTTCCCGCCTCTGCGCGTCAGGAGCTGCCGGGCATCACGCCCGACCGCACGTTCCAGATCGTCGCGGCCGCCGTCGTGCTGCACACCGCGATGTCGAGCCTCGGTGTCGACGAGCTCGAGGTGAGCCCGTGGGCCCTCCGCGAGGGCGTGCTGCTGCGCTACATCGAGTCGCTCAGCTGGTCCGCACCCGAGTGACCTGACGTCGCTCCGCTCTCGCGACGAATCCGCGATTGGCACGGGACCCGATCATGCGATAACGTCGGTCCCGCAAGGGGAATCCGGTTGGGGGACCGCCTCGTTGCACCCCCGATCGAGTTGCGTGCTGAGCCTCTGGGGGGAGCTATGCATGTGCACAATGGTGCAGTCGGACTGTTCGCGCTCACTGACGCGAAGGGCGATCTACTCGACGGTGTGCTGGCCTGGGTGAACAGCAGTGTCGGCGGCAGCGACTCGGCGGGCGCGGGAATCGCGCTCGCCGGATCGTTGGCCGCCTGCCTGCTGGTCGCCGCGGTCGTGTCCTACCGGCGCCGCTCGCGGTTCTGACGCGGCGAGACGCGAGACGTCAGCCGCGGACGACGGTGGCGAGCTCGTCGGCGATGCGCTGCGCATCCTCTGACGACGCCGCCTCGACCATCACACGGATCATCGGCTCGGTGCCCGACGGGCGCAGCAGCACCCGCCCGGTCAGACCCAGCGACGCCGTCGCCCGCGCCACGGCATCCTGCACATCGGCCTCGTCGGCGCGCGTGCGCTCGACCCCGCGAACGTTCACCAGCACCTGCGGGAACACCGTCATGACGGATGCCAGCTCGGCGAGACTCTTGCCCGTGCGTGCCATCTCGGCGCACAGGTGCAGCCCCGTGAGCACGCCGTCGCCGGTCGTCGCGAAGCGACTCATGATGACGTGCCCGCTCTGCTCGCCGCCGAGCGAGAACCCGCCGTCGTTCATCCGCTCGAGGACGTAGCGGTCACCGACGCCGGTCGTCTCGACGTGGATGCCGTTCGCCGCCATGGCGCGGTGGAGCCCCAGGTTGCTCATGACGGTGGCGACGAGGGTGTCGTCGCGCAGCACGCCGCGCTGCTTCATCGACACGGCGAGGATCGCCATGATCTGGTCGCCGTCGACGATGTTCCCGTCGGCGTCGACGGCGAGACAGCGGTCAGCGTCGCCGTCGTGTGCGATGCCGACATCAGCGCCGACGCGGATGACTTCGGCGGCCAGCTTGTCGAGGTGGGTCGATCCGACGCCATCGTTGATGTTGATGCCGTCGGGATCGGCACCGATGACGGTGACCTTCGCCCCCGCGTTGCGGAACGTTTCGGGAGAGACCCCGGATGCCGCTCCATGCGCGCAGTCGACGACGACGTGCAGACCGTCGAGCCGATGCGGCAGTGAGGCGAGCAGGTGGATGACGTAGCGGTCCTCGGCATCCGAGAATCGCGACACGCGCCCGACGGCACCGCCGGTCGGCTGCAGCTTGGGGCCGGTCATGGCCTCTTCGATGCGCTGCTCGACGACGTCGGGAAGCTTCACGCCACCCCGCGCGAAGATCTTGATGCCGTTGTCGGGTGCGGGATTGTGAGAGGCCGAGATCATCACGCCGAAGTCGGCGTCGATGTCGCCGATCAGGAAGGCGGCGGCGGGCGTCGGCAGGGTGCCGGCGTCGAGCACATCGACGCCGGAGGATGCCAGGCCCGCTTCGACCGCCGCGGACAGGAACTGCCCCGAGATGCGCGGGTCACGCGCGACGACGGCGGTGAGCCGCTTCCCCGCGGCCTTGCGCGCTTCGGCGATACGCCCCTGGCCCAGGACGACAGCAGTCGCCTGGGCCAGGGTGAGCGCCAGGTCGGCGGTGAGGGAGCCGTTCGCGAGGCCCCGCACACCGTCCGTCCCGAACAGTGCCATGAAGGTTTAGCGCTTCGAGTACTGCGGAGCCTTGCGGGCCTTCTTGAGACCGGCCTTCTTGCGCTCGATGACGCGGGCGTCACGCGAGAGGAAGCCGGCCTTCTTGAGGGCCGGGCGGTTGTTCTCTTCGTCGATCTGGTTCAGCGCACGCGCGATGCCGAGGCGCAGCGCACCGGCCTGACCCGAGGGGCCGCCGCCCGAGATGCGGACGATGACGTCGTACGCGCCGGTCAGGTCGAGCAGCGTGAACGGGTCGGTGATGAGCTGCTGGTGCAGCTTGTTCGGGAAGTAGTCCTCGAACTCACGGCCGTTGACCGTGATGGTGCCCGAACCCGGGATCAGACGCACGCGGGCGATGGCCTGCTTGCGACGGCCCACGGCCGCACCGGGGACGGAGAGCACGGGACGCGGGGCCGAGACGGCCTCGACGGGTGCGCTTTCGGTGGTGTAGGACTCGGGAGTCTCTTCGATGGAGTCGGCGACAGTTGCCATGTTCGTTTCCTTGAAGGTTTCGGCGGCGCTTACTGGGCGACCTGGTCGAAGACGTACGGGGTGGGCTGCTGGGCACCGTGCGGGTGCTCAGACCCGACGTACACCTTCAGCTTCGACAGCTGCTGGCGACCCAGGCTGTTCTTGGGGAGCATGCCGCGGATCGCCTTCTCGACGGCGCGCGTCGGGTGCTTCTCGAGGAGCTCGGCGTACGAGGTCGCCGTGAGGCCGCCCGGGTAGCCCGAGTGACGGTAAGCCATCTTCTTCTGGAGCTTCTGGCCCGTCAGCGCGACCTTCTCGGCGTTGATGACGATCACGAAGTCACCGGTGTCGATGTGGTTCGCGAAGGTGGGCTTGTTCTTGCCGCGGAGGATGCGGGCGGCGTGCGAGGCGAGGCGTCCGAGGACGACGTCGGTCGCGTCGATGACGACCCATTCACGGGTCACTTCACCGGCCTTGGGGGTGTAGGTGCGCGTCACAGTAGTGCTGCTTTCTTGAATCGAACGGAGAGGTTCGTGAATCCCGCTCCGGGGTGGTTCTCGCGGGGAGAACACGCCAGTGGAGGGCTCACGTTCGTTACGGCACCCGGCCCCCGAGCTTTGCTTCGGTCCCCGAGCTTGTCGAGGGGCGGACACCAAAGGTCGAGTCTACGCCATGCGGATGCCACGGCCAAATGGCCGGCGAGACGCAGGGGGAACCGTGGCAGAATGCCCGTCATGGCGCGCCCGGCATCACCCTCGCGCGTCGGCATCGCCCCGGTGATCATCGCCGCGGTGATGATTGCCGCCGTGCTCACCGTCGTAGGCGCCTTCAGCGTCATCGCCGCGTCCAACGCGCGCGATCCTCTCAGGGGGCAGGCGGTCGACGACCGCCAGCGCTACGACGATGAACAGCTTGCCAACGCGGCATCCATCATCGCCGCCGGTCACGACCTCGGACTCTCCGTTCGCGACCAGGCCATCGGCGTGATGACCGCCCTGGGCGAGTCGTCGCTGCGCAACATCGACTACGGCGACGCGGAGACCAGCGGTGTCACCAATCCCGACGGCACCCCGACCACCTCGATCGGCCTGTTTCAGCAACAGGACGGATGGGGCACCCGCGAGCAGCGCCTCGACCCCTACACATCGGCCACCCTCTTCTACCGCGCGATGGTCGAGCGCGTCCCCGACCGCGAGTCGCTCGCGCCGACGCTCGTCGCCCACCGGACGCAGATCAATCGCGATGCCGAGCACTACGCGCGGTACTGGCCGCTCGCGGTCGACCTCGTCGAGACGCTGTCGGGGCAGGCCAGCGGATTGGCGCGGTAGCGTCGGCCTCCGCCGATAGGCTCTGGCCATGAGCGCGCTGGAGACGATGCCGCTGCGCAGGGTCACCCAGCGCTCGGTCGCCCGCACGCGGTCGATCTGGCTGTGGCAACTGTCTCTCGCCGCCGTCGTGGTGGTCCTGACGCTCGCGATCCTCGTGCTCGCACCGGAGACGCTCGGCGAGCCGGCAACGGCGTCGGGCATCGCCGCCATCCTGGTGCTGACCGTCGTCGCGCTGACCGTCCCGTGGGCGAGGGTGTCGTCCTTCACCGTGGCGCTGGTGCCGCTGATGGACATCTTCGCGATCGGCGCGATCGCCTTCGGCGGCGATCTGCGCTACGGCTTCCTGTGGGTCTTCCCCCTCGCCTGGTTCGCCAACCACTACTCCCTGGGCTGGATGCTCAGCGGGCTGTCGCTCGTCGCGGGCATCGTCATCCTCGATGTCTTCACGCACGAACCGAGTTCCATCAGCACCCTGCGCTTTCTCGCGGTGCAGCTCTCGCTCACCTTCATCTCGATCACGATCTACGCGAGTGCACGCCGCACGCGGGCCTTCACGAGGCTGCTGCGCCGCCAGAGCGGACGCCTCGAGGCGACGCTCGAGCGGGTGCGCGCTCAAGAGCGACGCGTGAATCAGGTGCTCAACGGGCTCGATTCCTCGATCGCACGCGTCGATCGCGAGGGGCGCCTGGTCGCCGCGAACGACGCGTACATGGCGCTCTACGGCCTCGACGCGAGAGATCCGTCCCGCCCCCCGACCTCGGTCGAGTACGACGAACGCGGCGGCACGGCACTGCGCGAACGGAAGCGTCCCGCCGCGCGCGCCGCGCGGGGCGAGCTGTTCTCCGACGAGCAGCTGTGGCTGTTCGACGCCGAAGGACGGTGGCACATCGTCTCGGCATCGACCCGCGAGCTCGTGCACGGCCCCTCCGAGCCCGAGACCACACTCCTCGTCATCCGCGATGTGACGGACGCGGTCGAAGCCGAAGCCGCCCGCCGCACGCTGGCGACGACCGTCACGCACGAACTCGCCAATCCGCTCACCGCCGTCATCGGCTACACCGACCTGCTCCTCGACGAGGATCTGCCGCCGCGCAGCCGCGAGCGGCTCGAACTCATCGCGGCTGCCGGGGAACGCATGGAGCGCCTGATCGCCGACGTCCTGCGCGCGGGTGGCCGCGCCGTCGACATCGAGGCGGCGCCGCGGCACGTCGATGCGCGCGCCCTCCTCGCCGCGACCGTCGAATCGTTCGCGCCGGTGGCGGCGGCGGGCGACGTCGCACTCGTCCTGCGCCCGGGGCCCGCGACACCGATCCTTGCGGATGCCTTCCGTCTGCGGCAGGTGTTCGACAACATCGTGAGCAACGCCGTGAAGTACACCCCGCGCGCCGGCAGCGTCGAGCTGACGGCCGCCCCCGACGGCGACGACGCCGTGATCGTGATCAGCGACACGGGGATCGGGATCGGCGAGAAAGACCTTCCGCGCGTATTCGACGACTATTTCCGCGCCGAGACCGCGCGAGACGCCGCCCTGCCTGGCACGGGGCTCGGCATGGGCATCTCCCGCTCCATCGTCCGTCAGCACTTCGGCGAGCTCGAGATCTCAAGCCGCCCCGGCGCAGGCACGACCGTCACCGTTCGACTGCCGCTCGCCCCACCATCGGAGGATTGAGATGCTCACCGCGGAACTCGCCCAGGTGGTGGTCGCCACCGTGGCGACCGTCTGCATGATCGGACTCGGCTTCCTCTACGCTCCGAGTCGCGCCTCAGCCCTGTGGTCACTCGCCTTCGTGGTGGTCATGGTGTGCTCGTCGGCGGTGGCGGTGGGTTCGCGCGCCGACCTCGAGGTGCTGCGCGTCATCGCGATGGGGATCATGCTGAGTGCCCCCACCCTGATCTGGTCGGGTCTGCGCGCGCTGCGCGGCGCGCGGCCGCACGAGTGGGTCGGCGCCGTCACCGCCGCGCTCGCGGCAATCGCGCTGTCCGCGACGATCGGCACCGATGTCTTTCCCTGGGCGTTTCGCATCGCGTTCGCCGTCATGGCGGTGTTCGCCGGGCTGAGCGTCGGGGAACTCGCGCGGCGCCCCGAGCGGGCCGGCGGAACGTCGATGCCGTTGGCGGTCTTCTCGTTCGTGGTGGTCGTCGCCGCCGTCGCGAGCCTCGTCGCCGGACTCTTCACTCAGAGCACCGGCGATTCGCTCGACTTTCTGCGCTCTGTGAACTCACTCGGCTCGTTGGCGTACATCATCTGCGCGCTCGTGACGTTGCTCTTCCTCGTGCGCCGCGGCGTCGATGTGCGCACCGGCACGGCCTTTGACACTGTCGCCGCCGACCGCCTCGCACGCGCACAGGCCGCGGGCGAGCGGTCGTGGGCGCTCCTCTACGTGCGCATCGACGACGCGGGCGACGTCCGCACAGTCAGCGGCGAGGGGGGCTTCGCCGCGCTGACCGATCGCCTCCGTGCCGACACGGCTGAGATCTTCCCCACCGAGGCCGACATCGGCCGCGTCGAACCCGCCGCTCTGGCGGTGCTCGTCGCCCAGCCCGCGACGATCATCCGCGAGCGCGTGCGAACCCTGCTGCTGGCCATCGCGGCGCCGCACGACGCGGTGCAGGCAGGCACCTCGGCATCCATCGGCTGGGCAGGTGTCTCGGAGTTCGGGTACGACCTCGACACCCTGATGTCCGCAGCGCGCGGCGCCGCGGACCGTGCTGCCGCAGCGGGCGGCGACCGGTGGGAGCGCGCCGTGAACTGAATCGCGCGCACCTCGAGACTGTCGGCGTGCGGCGCCGAGCGCGCCTGCCTCGCGCATGTCAGAATCAGAGCACGCATGTCGAGAGGAGTCGCCGTGAATGACGCGCAGATCGGCCAGGCGATCAGCAAGGAGATCGGCCCGACGGCCGTCGTCATCGACGATGACGCCGACGTTCGCGATCTCCTCGTGCAGGTGCTCTCGAGCGCGGGCTTCAGCGTGCGCGCGTTCGACAACGGCTATGACGGGGTGGATGCCGTGATCGCGCACAATCCCGACATCACCACCCTCGACGTCAACATGCCCGGGATCGACGGGTTCGAGACCGCACGGCGTATTCGTGAGCACAGCAACACCTACATCATGCTGATCACCGCGCTGACCGAAGAGGCGGATGCGATCCTCGGGTTCAGCGTCGGCGCCGACGACGTGGTGACGAAGCCGTTCCGCGCTCGAGAGCTGCGCGCCCGAGTGCTCGCGGCGCAGCGGCGGCGGCCGCGCGACGGAACGCCGGAACCCGCAGAGACGCCGGGTGGCGATCGCGCGCTCGTCGGCAACGGCGGGCTGGTCGTCAACCGCTCGACCCACAGCGTCACCATCGACGGGCGCCCGGTGCTGCTCACGCGGACCGAGTTCGAGCTGCTCGCGACGCTGCTCGAGGCCGCTCCGGCGGTGCGCAGCAAGGTCGAGCTCGTCTCGGCCCTGCGCCCCGGCCAGAAGCCGACGAGCCATACTTCCGAAGCCGACGAGCGTGCGATCGAGACGCACATGACGAATCTGCGCCGCAAGCTCGGAGACAGCGTCGCAGAACCGCGCTACATCGAGACATTGCGCGCCGTCGGCTACCGAGCGCTGGTCTCCGCCTCGACCTCCTGACGATCCGTCAACCGCCTCACTCGGTCGGGACGGCCTTCGGTGCGGCCGTGACGAGGATCGGCAGGTGGTCGCTGAGCCCCTGCGGGAGCGTCGTGATGGTGTCGATGTCGAAGCCGACGCTCGTCGCGAAGTCGTAGTGGCCTTTGAAGAACTTGTAGCGCGTGTAGGTGCGCGCGTCACTGAGGCTCAGCTCGTACCCCGCCTCGCGCACCTTCTGGCTGAGGTTCTCTTTGAAGACCGGGTAGTTGTAGTCGCCGACCATCAGGATCGGCAGATTGTCGCCGAGGCCGCTCAACTCCTCGAGAGCGGCAGCGATCTGCTTGCGGCGCAGGGAGTTCAACGCTGTCAGGGGAGCGGCATGGAAGCTCGCGACGATGAACTCGCGGCCATGGTCGATGTCGCGCAGGCGCACCGCGAGCATCCGCTCCTCGGCCGGCTTGAGCACGCGATCGTGCAGCGACTTCTTCAGCGCGAGGGAGCGCACCTCGAGCGCCGCGAACGTGTTGCGCCGCAGATACACGGCGAGGCCGAGCCGATTGCGCGCGGTCGCTTCGACCAGCTGCAGCCCGGCGATCTCATCGGGCAGCGATTCGCTCACCGCCTCTTGCAGACAGAGGATGTCGGCGCCCGTGCTCTCGATCAGCGCGTCGAGTTCGCCGAACGCCTTGTGCTTGTTGAGGTTGTACGAGATCACCTTCATCGTGACGCCAGCCTAGAACCGCAACGTGTGAGTCTGCACTGCCTTCACACAGTGTTGGTCGTGTGTCGGCATCGATGTCAGCCCTCGTCGAGCGTCCGCCGCGCCCGGGTCTGATCGGCGCGGGATGCCAGCAGGTCGTCAGCCGGGTAGCCCACCTCGGTGAGCGTGAGCCCTCGCGCAGCGAGCACTTTGGCGTCGCTCGTGCGCACGCCCTCGTCGCGGATGCGCACGATGTCGGCGGCATCCATCCGCCCCTCGCCGACCGCGGCGCAGGCACCCACCAGGGCGCGCACCATGCTGTGGCAGAACGCGTCGGCCTTGACGTTCGCGCGCAGGATGCCCCGCTCGTCGCGGCGCCAGCCGAATTCGAGCAGAGTGCGGATCGTCGTCGCACCGTCGCGCCACTTGCAGTACGCCGCGAAGTCGTGCAGTCCGATGAGCGAGCGCGCCGCGGCATCCATCGCCTCGGCGTCGAGGTGCGCCTTCACGGTCGTCGTGCGACCGCGCTCGAGCGGGTCGTACTCCGTGGCGAGGTCGGCGATGCGGTACTCGTAGCGGCGCCACACGGCGGAGAAGCGCGCGTCGAACCCCGGCGCCGCCTCGGCGGTGCGGTGGACCGCGACGTCGGGATACTGCCCCAGCACACCCGTGAGGCGTGCCGCGAGAGCTTCGGCGGTCGGTGTGCGCGCCTTCGCGAGCCGCGCCTGCTGCGCATCGGTCAGATCGAGGTGCGCGACCTGCCCCGAGGCGTGCACTCCGGCGTCGGTCCGACCGGCCACGACGAGCTGCGGATCGCCGCCCAGGATGCGAGTGATCGCGGTCTCGAGCGTTCCCTGCACGGTGCGCAGCCCCGGCTGTCGCGCCCAGCCGCGGAAGTCGGTGCCGTCGTAGGCGAGGTCGAGGCGCAGGCGCACCCCGCCAGCCTAGCCACCGCCCGCTCACCACGCGTTCAGACGCGTTCCGTAGACTGGGCTGTTCCGACACCTCGTCAGCCTCCCCCGTTCTTCTCATGACCTCATCCATCGCGCCCCGCTTCGCCGGTCTCGACGGCCTGCGCGCCGTCGCCGTGCTGCTCGTGGTCATCTACCACCTGTTCCCGGCGTCGCTCGTGCGCTCGGGATTCGTGGGTGTCGACGTGTTCTTCGTCATCTCGGGGTTTCTCATCACGTCGCTGCTGCTGCGCGAACGGGCGGCGACCGGACGCATCGCGTTGCGGGCGTTCTGGGCGCGTCGTGCGCGACGGCTGCTGCCCGCCCTCGCGCTCGTCGTGACGGTGAGCGCCTCTGCGGCGTGGCTGATCGGCGGCGATGTGCTCGTCGGAGTCGGGCGTCAGGTGTGGGGGGCGGCGACGTTCTCGTACAACTGGGTGGCCGTCGCGAGCGGTGCGTCCTACTTCAGCGGAACCGAGCCCGAGCTGTTCCGAAACCTCTGGTCGTTGGCCGTCGAAGAGCAGTTCTACGTCCTGTGGCCACTGCTGCTGCCGGTGCTGCTGCTCGTGCGCACGCGGTGGCTGCGCGTCATCGTCGCGCTCGCGCTCGCCGCCGGCTCGGCCCTGTGGGCGGCCGCTCTCGTGAGCGGCGGCGCGGGCGTCACGCGCGCGTACTACGGCACCGACACTCACGCGTTCGGCCTGCTGATCGGCGTGGCACTGGCGTTCTGGCTCGTCGGGCGTGCGGAACCCGGCACCCCGGGGCTCACGGCACCCGCTCGCGCCGGCGCCCGGCGAGCGCTGGGCGACGCGGTCGGACTGGTCGCGCTCGCGGGGGTCATCGTCGTCGCGGCGTGGCCCGGCGGGGCATCCCTCTTCCCGTCTGTGCCACTGATCGCCTCGGCGCTGACGGCCGTCGCGATCGGTGCGGCCGTGCAGACCGGTTCTCGGCTCGGCGCCGCGCTCGACGTGTGGCCGTTGCGGTGGGTGGGCGAGCGCTCGTACGGCATCTATCTCTGGCACTGGCCGATCGTCGTGCTGCTGGCCAGCGCGATGACTGGCTCGTTCGTCGACACCACGATCCCGGTGAGCATCGGCGCCACGGCCTTGGTACTGACGCTCGTGCTCTCCGCGCTGTCGTATCGGCTGCTCGAGCAGCCGGTGCGGCGCCTCGGCTTCGGCGGCGCGATCCGCGCGCTGGCCACGCGGCTCGCGTCTACGCCGGAGCGGCGCTTCGGCGCGATCGCCGGCCTCGCCGCGGGCGCGCTCGTGATCGGCGGCACAT
>JASCPF010000036.1 GCA_029959325.1 Microbacteriaceae bacterium PS02068 | reverse complement strand
GACCCGCGGTGCGGCGAAGCGCTCGCCGACGACCGCCGCGCTCTCGGCGCGGGTGGCGCCGGCGGCGACGGGCGCGCGCAGATCGACGGCCGAGTCGACGAGTTCGTCCCAGCCCCCCGAGATGCGATCTGCCGTGCGCGGTGCGCCCCGGCGGCGGGCGCGACGCGTGCCCTTGATGACGCCCATCACGATGAACGGCGCAAGCAGCAGCGCCACGACGCCGAGACCGATGCCGCCCCACAGCAGCACCGGGCCGAGCCAGTCGATGCCCGCCTCTTTCTCGTCGTCCTGCTCACGGTCTTCCGCGATCGCGGGCGGCAGGTCGGCCGGCTCCTGCGCGGGCGGCGGCGGCTGCAGCACCTGCGGCTTCGGGTTGGCGCGAGGCTTGGTCGACTGGTCGTTCGGCTCGTTGTCCTCGTCGGGTGTCGGGTCGAACGGGATCCACCCGTGGCCCTGGAAGGCGATCTCGACCCACGCGTGCAGATTGTCGCCGGTCGCGGCGAACGAGGCGGTGTCGGTGTCGTCCTTGCCCGGATACCAGCCCATCACGACGCGCGCCGGCATGCCGAGCTGCGTCGCCATGAGCGCCATGGCCACGGCGTACTGCTCGTCGTCGCCGATCATCTGGTCGCCCCCGAACAGCGACGTGATGCGTCCCGTGCCGTGACCCGACAGCGACAGCACGTCATCTGCCAGCCCGTGACTGAAGAAGCCGTCGGTGTGCAGCCAGCTCTCGAGCGCCCGCGCGCGTGCGATCGGCGTCTCGGCGTCTTCCGTGGCTGTGGATGCCAGGTCGGCGATCTTCTCGGGAATGCCGGTCTGCTTCGGGACCTTCAGCGACGCGAACGGCACGTCGGCGAGCGCCGCATCGCTCGGCACCGTCGGGATCACCGTCTCGAGCGTGTACGAGTCACCGGCGGTGAGCCCGGCGGGCACGACCGCCGTGCCGGTGGCGTCGTTGAAGTGGGCAGAGCGGGCAAGCTCGGCGCCGCGTGCGCCGTCGAACACGAAGTCTCGGGGTGCGCCGACGTCGGGCAGCCACACGCCCGTGAGCTCGCGGACGTCGATCTGCACCGTCGCGGCAGTGCCCACGGCCTCGGGCGACATGTTCGAGCGGATGGGAGTGAAGGCGCTGGATGACCCGGCGCCGTCATCGGCGACGTTGTAGACGATGCCGTTGTAGGCATCCATCGTCGCGAGCCGCACGCGGGCGCCCTCGGGCAGCCCCGACGCCGTGAACAGTGTCTTGTCGGCGTCGTCGCGGACGTATCCGCGGAAGCTCTGCAGGGGGCTCGGATACTGCGTGATGTCGAACGGCGGCACGACGAAGTCGCGCAGGATGTAGCGCGGCACGGGCGGTGTCGCGAACGCGGCGGTCGCCACACCCGCGCCGGCGGCGACCGCGAGCACGACTCCCCCGGCGATCAGGCGGCGCACGCGCGACGAGCGCACCGACGCCGCATCGGAGGTGCCCGCCGACTCGATGCGCACGGCGGCGCGGTCACCGTCCCACGCGTGTCGCAGCGACAGCCACACCACGGCGACCGCGGCGAACACGATCCCTTCGACGAGGGGCGCAGCCGCCTGCGCCACGCCGAGCAGAATGCTCGCGACGAGCACGGCGAGAGCCGGCAGCAGCGCCCACGCCGGGCGCCGGGCGCGCAGGGCGAGCGAGCCGGTGAGCACGGCGCCGACGAGGGTCAGGATGAACGGCACGACGAGGTGGCCGTCGGATGCCGCGACGGGCGGCACCGTCGTGAGCAGCTGCTTCCACGACGTGACCGTGCCGACCGCGAGCTGGCGGAGCGTATCGATCGTCGGGACGACGCCGGCCAGGGTCGTCTGCGGCAGAGCGAGCGGGCCGCCGAGCACGAAGTATGCGCCCAGGGTGGCCCCCGCAAGGGTCAGGATGCCCCATCGCCAGCGCGCGCCGAGGTACGCGAGGCCGAGCCCGACGAGGAGACCGCCGAACCCCGCGACGAGGTACTGCGGGCCGTCGAAGGTCGTCGCGAAGCCGATGACGGTCACGGTGAGCAGCAGTGCCGCGGCGACGAGGTCGAGCACGACGACGCGGGTCGGACGAGCGAGGCGGGCGGTGCGAGCCGAAGGCACGGGTGCGGATGCCACCGGGGCGGATGTCATGACAGCACCTTCCGCACGGCGCGGGGCAGCTGGTCGAGCTCTCCCACGGTGATGACGTCGGCCTCGGCGATGCGCTGCAGGGCGGGAGCGTCGACGCGGCCGTCGGCGACGACGGCGAGCGCGCGCACGCCGTACGGCAGCCGCGAACAGGCGAGGCGCAGGTCGGAGGCATCCGTCTTCGACCCCGTCACCAGCACGACGACGGCCGCCTGGGGCGCGTGCGCGGCGATCGCGCCGGCGAGCGCGACGCTGCCGCCTTCCCGGGGGCGCGAGTGGCCCAGCTGCGCAAGCTCGTCGAGGAAGCGTCGCGGCGACAGCGAACGCAGCGGCCCGCCCTGCGTGCGCGCGTCGAGGATGCGTGAGTCGCGAAGCGCCCGCAGGCCCACGGAACCGGCGACCGAGATGGCGAGCTCGAACTCTTCGGCGCTGCGGTACTCGTCGGGGTGCGTCGAGAGGCCCACCACGAAGTGCGAGCGGCGGGTCTCTTCGTACTGGCGGACCATCACGGTGCCGGTGCGCGCCGTCGACTTCCAGTGCACGTGGCGCAGGTCGTCGCCGGGCTGGTATTCGCGCAGCGCGTGGAACGACACGTCGTCGCGGGCCAGGTGCTGGGCCGGCAGGCCCTCGAGGTCGCGCAGGTGGCCGAGCGACAGTCCGTCGAGCGCGGTCGTGCGCGGGTGGACGAACAGGTCGACGGCCTGGCGGCGGTCGTGCGTGCGCTCGAACAGGCCGATCGGGTCGCCGCGGCGCACGCTCACGGGGCCGACCTCGAGCACACCGCGCGCGGTGGTCGGGATCGCGAAGACCTCTTCGTGCTCGGCGCCCGGCTGCAGGCGCGGCACCTGGAAGACGCCGCGGCCGTGGCCGACGGGCAGCACGACTTCCGACGGCAGGATCGTGCGCGACGTGCGGTTGACGAGGGTCAGTCCGCCCACGGCCCGCTCACCGACCACGACGCGCGTGCGGGTGAGGTCGAGATCGATGTCGTACGTCGTCCGGCCGAACAGGAACGCGATGCTGACGAGCGCGACGACCGAGACGACGACGGCCGCGATCATCAGCTCCTTCCAGCCGAAGGCGAGCGCGAGCCACCACAGGACGACGGCGCCGACGAGGAACACCCACCCCAGCGGACGGATGACGTCGGCGATCGTGCGCGCGAAGCCCCCTGCCGTGCGGCCGGCGACCTCGGCTCGCTCGCGCCAGCGCTCGGCGCGGGTGGCCGCGCGCGGTGAGACGAGGCTCGCGTCGGCATCCTGCGGCGTCGACGGCACCTCGCCGGTCGCGGCTGCCGCGTCAACTGCGGGCACGCCGGATGCACCGTCACCCCGACGCGCGCGGCGCGACGGGGTGAGGGTCTCCGGCGTGGTCGTCATCAGCCGGCGGCCCGGGCCAGCGGGGCCTCGACGGCGGCGAGGGCGCGCTGCACGACGCTCTCGGCCGTGATGCCCGAGAACTCCGCCTCGGGGTCGAGCACGAGGCGGTGCGCCCAGACCGGCACGGCGAGGGTCTTCACGTCGTCGGGGATGACGTAGTGACGGCCTTGCGCGGCCGCGTAGACCTTCGCGACGCGGATCATCGAGATCGCGCCGCGCACCGAGACGCCCAGGCGGGTGGCATCCGACGCGCGCGTCGCCTCGACCAGCTGCGCGACGAACCGGGCCACGGCGGGATCGATGTGGACGGATGCCGCGAGGTCGGCCATGTCGGCGACCGCGTTCGTCGTGATCACGGGCGACAGCGCCGACGACGGGTTGCGATCGACCGCGCCCACCAGGATCCGCTCGGTGACGGCGAGGGTCGGGTAGCCGATCGAGATCTTCAGCATGAAGCGGTCGAGCTGCGCCTCGGGCAGCTTGTACGTGCCCGACTGCTCGATCGGGTTCTGCGTCGCGATCACCAGGAACGGGCGCCCCACCTCGTGCGCCGTGCCGTCGACCGTGACCCGCGACTCTTCCATGACCTCGAGCAGCGCCGACTGCGTCTTCGGCGAGGCGCGGTTGATCTCGTCGGCCAGCACGATCGACGAGAACACCGGGCCGTGGTGGAACTCGAAGCGGTGGTTCTGCTGGTCGTAGATCGTGACGCCGGTGACATCCGAGGGCAGCAGATCGGGGGTGAACTGGATGCGGGTCGAGGTGCCCTGCACGCTGGCGGCGAGCGCTTTCGCGAGGCTCGTCTTGCCGGTGCCGGGGGCGTCTTCGAGCAGCACGTGCCCCTCGGCGAGCATCGCCGACAGCACGAGGCCCACCACCTCGCGCTTGCCCAGCAGGGCGAGGTCGACGTTGTCGACCAGACGCGTGAAGGTGTCGCGGAACCACGCTGCCTGTTCGGGGGTCATGCTCATGTCTTCTCGTTCCTCGGGGGTCTGTGTGAATCGGTGCGTGCGGGGCCGCGGTCGCTAACCGCGTGGCCACCACTGCTTCTCTGTATCGACGGATCCGCCCCAGCCTTGGACGTCCACCCAGACGTCGTAGCCGTCGGCGCCGAGGTAGCAGTCGAGTTGCTTCGACCCGCTCGAGCTGAACGGAACGCTGTAGATCGTTCCGCTGACGGCGCCGCCGCTGAACCGGCACTGGACACCCAGCGCACCGAGGTCTTCCGCGTTCTGCCAGTTGACGATGAACTTGTAGCAGACGTTGGTGCACGACGAGTCGCCGACGGCGCCGCGCGTCACCCAGATGCGCGGGGGCGGCTTCGGTTGCGTGGTGGCCGAGCCCGATGCCGTGGTCGTCTGTCCCGCCGCAGACGTGCGCACCTCGATGCGCCCGGTCGTGCTGTACCCGTAGCCCTTCGAGTAGCTGCCGTTCGCGTCTCGGCTGACGAGAGCGCCGTCGACGTAGACCTCGGTCGCGATGTCGCGGCCGTTTCGGCTGGGAGAGGTCCACGAGTAGCTGATCTGACGATCGCCGCCACTCGCCGATGCGGTCGGGTTGCCGATGGGGCCATAGGGCGAGACGTTGTTCGACGTGTTCGACGGATCGCTCGCGAACGTCGAACCGTCCACGGTCGAGACCGCACGCACCCGAACGGAGTAGGTGCCGTTGTTGGCGACCTGGCCGCCCGAGATCGTCCCTGAGCCGTTCGTGCCGCCCGATGCCCAGTTGCCGCTCCAGGCGCCACCCTGCACCGAGTACTGGTACTGGATCTCACTCGCGTTCGCGCCGTTGGCCGGACCCGCGGTCCACGTGACGCCGACCTGGTTGTTGCCCTCGGTCGCCGCGACGCCCGTCGGCGCGCCCGGCACGGTCACGCCGCGGCGCGGCGCGGACGTCGCACTGTACGCTCCGGCACCCGCCTTGTTCGTGGCGCGCACGTCGAACGTGTAGTTCGTCGTCGAGGTGTCGACCACGACGTTCTGACTGGTCTGCCCGGCCGGAACGTTCACGGTCTTGACGATGCTCGAGCCCTGCTTCACCCGCAGCTCGTAGCCGGAGATGGCGTCACCGTTGTTCGCGGGCGCGTTCCAGTTCACTTGGATCTGCGCCTGCGAGCCGACCGGCGAGACCAGCGAGGTCGTCGGCGCGTTCGGCGCCGCCGGCGGCGCCGCCGGAACCATGGCAGCCGACCACGGGCTGAACTCGCTCGGCTCGGGGGCGCGGTTGTGCGCGCGCACGCGCACCTGGTACGAGGCGCCGTTCTCGAGCCCCTCCCAGCGGACGCTCGTGCCGCTCACACCGGTCTTCTGCACGACGCCGGACGGCGGCGCGGGCGAGATCTCGAGCGTGTACGACTCGATCGGCGAGCCTTCGGTGCGCGGGGCCGTCCACGAGACGTCGAGGCTGCGGTCGCCGAACTTCAGTGTCGGCGGCGCCGGAGTGTCGGGGCGCACGTCGGGGCGCGCGGTCTCGGACGGCACCGACGGATCGGACGTGCCGACCTTGTTGGTCGCCGTGACCGTGAAGTTGTACTCGACGTTGTTCGTCAGGCCGTCGAGCGTGCACGTCGTCGAGGCGCACTGCTTGGTGTAGCCCCCGGCGAAGGATGCCACGGTGTACCCCGTGATGCTCGAGCCGTTGTCGACGGGCGGCGTCCACGAGAGCACGACGGTGCGGCTCTGCACACTCGACACCACCGGCTTGCCCGGCGCGTCGGGGCGGCCCTGCACCGTGATGCGGATGCGGCCTTCGACGGCGCGATCGGGATCGTTCGTGGCATCCGTCACGCGGTAGCGCACCACGATGACGCCGACGTAGGCCTTGTCGCTCGTGACCTCGACGCGGTCGCCCACCACGGCGACCTGCGTCGCCTGACCGCTCTCGAGCACGGCGTTGGTCACCTTCAGCGGCTTGTCGGGGAAGGGATTCACGTCGTTCGCGAGCACCGGAACCGACTCGGTCGAGCCCTGATCGGACTGCGCGATCACGTCGTCGTTCGCGCTCGCGAGCTGCCGGGTCGAGGCCGTGACGGTCACCGCGATCGTCGCTTCAGCCGGAGTGGTGACGCCGTCGTCGGCGCTGACCGTCAGGAGCGCCCGCGTGCCCTTCGCCGTGTCGGCGCCGGCCGAGACGCTCAGCGTGGCACCCGAGACCGAGGCGGTCATGCCCTGAGGCGCGCTGCCCTTCAGGCGGAACGTCAGCGTGCCCTGGTCGGCGGGGTCGGGATCGGTCGCGAGGGCCGAGAGATCGAGCGTCGAGGCATCCTCGCCCGGCGCGACGTTGACGGTCGCACCCACCATGGTCGGCGGCTGGTTGTCGGGCGGCAGCACCGTGATCGGGATGGTCAGCGTCGCCTTGCGGCCGGCGGGGTCGTCGGGGCCGGTGCCGTCGGTGACCTCGAACGTGAGCGCATCGGGGCCGAAATAGCCGCCCGCCGAGGTGTAGACGAGCGTTTCGCGATCCTTCACGAGCTCGGCGCCGCTCGCGTGCGAGGCGGCCACCTTCGCCGCCTCGGTGATGCCGACGTCTTTGCCGCCGGCGGCACGCACGTAGTCCTTCAGGGGCAGCTCGATCGTCTCGCCGCTCTTCACCTCGACGGGCTTCGTCGAGATGAGGCTCGGCGGCAGCTCGGCGAGCGCGGGCACGCGGATGAAGGCGGATGCCTGCTGGCCGTCGCCGTCGGTCACCGTGTAGGTGATCAGCTGCGCCGTGTCGGCGAGGGTCACCTTCACCTTGCCGTCACGCACGATCCGCGCCGTGCCGGCGCCGGTGCCGAGGGTCACCGTGAGGGCGCTCTTGGTGCCGTCCGGATCGTCGTCGTTGTCGCGCACGTCGATCTCGGCCGTGCCGTCGTCTTGCACGTCTTCCGCCCGCACGCGGTCGTCGCGGGCGATCGGGGGCCGCAGGGGCACGTTCTCGTCGACGGTGATCTGCACGCTCGTCGAGGCGCGCAGCCCCCGCGCATCGGTGATGGCGTACTCGACCGATGTGTTCATCTCTTGCTCGGGCGCCGTGATGAGCAGGTACTTGCCGCTGACCTTGGCCTTCAATCCGGGCACGCCGTCTGGCACCGTCACCGCATCGTCGGGCGCGAAGCCGAACTGGTCGCCGTCGGGATCGGAGTCGTTCGCGAGCACGGGCAGGGCGACTTCACGCCCCGGGCGCATGACGACGGCGTCACGGACGGCGTAGGGCGCCTGGTTGGTCGAGGCGGCCGGCGCGATGCCGACCTGGATCGTGGCGGTGCCCTCCTTGCCGAGGCGATCGCGCACGCGGTACGAGAAGGTGTCGGCGCCGACCGCGTCGTCGAAGGCCTGATACGTGAAGACGTTCGCCGCCGTCTCGGAGATGCGGCCCTTCTTCGGGGCATCCGCGATGCCGACCAGCTCGACCGAGTCGCCGTCCTCGTCGATGCCGTCGAGCGGCACCGGGATCTCGACCTGCGATCCGCTGAGCGTCCGCGCCGTCAGGTCGTGCGGTCGCGGGGCCGAGTTGGCCTCGTCGTTTCGAGGCAGCACCTGGATCGTGATGTACCCCGCATCGCGCTGGCCGGTCGAATCGACCGCTTCGTACGTGGCATACACCGTGCCGGGCTGATCGGTCGCGCGGAAGCGCACGGCATCCTCGGACACGAACGCCTCGCCGTCTTCGGGCGCGATGAGCGGCGGCACGAGGTCAGGTGCGACGTGGATCGTGTCGCCGTTCGGGTGATAGTCGTTCGCGAGCACCGGGATCGTCACGGTGTCGCCGACCCGCACGACGACCTGATCGTCGTTGGCGACGGGCGGGCGCAGTCGCGACGGCGCAGGCACGGGGATCACGACGATCTCTCCGTTCGCCGACTGCGAGCCGTTCGAGATCGTGTAGCCGATGCGCACCTGCTGATCGATCGAGGCGAGGTCGCTGACGCGGATCGTCTCGTGGCCGAGCACGGCGGCGGCGACGCCCGACCCGGGATCCACCGTCACCGACTGCACGACGAGGATGCCCCCGGCAGGATCGGTGTCGTTCGAGAGGACGTTCACGAGCACGTCGCCGCCGCTCGGCAGCAGGGCCACGTCGCGCACGGCGACCGGAGGCAGATCGTCGTTCGACTCGGGCAGCACGTCGACGCGTACGAGCCCCGGCACCGAGTTCGGCCCCGCCGAAGCGAGGTACTGGGCGTAATAGGTGCCCGGGGTCTGCGACACGAACGAGAAGGTCTTGTTCGTGAAGTCGGGCACGATCGTCGCGTTCGGCACGTCGTCGACGCGGGTCAGGCGCAGCTGTTCGCTGCCCGAGCTGGTGTCGTTCGTGAGCGGCGCGACCGTGACGGTGCGCCCGACCCGCGTCACGACGTGATCGGCGTTCGTGATGGGCACCGTCGTGCCGAGGGGGCGGATGTCATACCGCGCGACGCCGGCGCCGCGCTCGGTGCCGTCGGAGACGGCGATCGGCACGTCTTTACGACCCTGCGTGCCGCCGATGGCGCGGTAGGTGATCTGCCCGTCCGAGGTGAAGTCGGCTTCGTCGCCGCCGTCGGGGGCCACATCGAGCAGGAAGATGTCGTCGCCGTCGGGGTCGATCCAGTCGGGCAGCACGTTGTACGAGGCGGTGCCGCCCGATTCGACCGTGATCGGGGTGATGCGCTTCTGCACGGGCGCGCTGTTGACGTCGGGGCCGTGCACGGTCAGTGTGACGGTGGCCGTCGCTTCGCCGCCGCGCCCGTCCTCGACGGTGTAGGTGAAGGTCGTCGAGCCGGTCGCGTCGGCCGGAGTCGTGATCTGCAGGGCGGCGCCGTTGTGGATCGGCTCGATCGTGCCGAACGCCGGGTTCTTCGCAACGGCGGCGACCAGGACGTCACCGTCAGGGTCGGTGTCGTTGTCGAGCACAGGCAGCACGGTGGTGCGGCCGGGGCGGATGCCGTACTCATCGTTCTGCGCGATCGGCGGGGTGTTCTGTTCGGTGCGCTCGGGGAGAGTCGTCTGCACCGTCTCTTCGGTGGTCTCCTCCTCTTCGTCGCCCTCGCCCTCGGGGGGCGTGATGTCCTGCCAGTTGTCGACGCGCTGCATCGATTCGGAGGCCATCCACGCCGCGCCGCCGAACACGTCGTTGAGCACGACGACGTCGCGGTTCACGCGGAAGCGCAGGTCGGCCGTCCCGTCGATGCCCGCCACCTCCTGCACGAGGTCGTCGCCGGTGCCGGGGCAGTCGCGCACGAACCGGCCCGAGCCCGACCAGGCGCCGTAGGCACAGCCGGCCACGAACACGGGCTGGGCAGCGGTGCCCGGTGCGCCGCCGGACGCCGTCGTGACGGGGTCGCCGCCGCCGATCGGCACGCGGACGAGGTCGGTGGGCGTGGCGAGGGTGACGGCGTCGGCAGTTCCGGATGCCTGCTGCAGCACCGCGTCGGGGGCGACCTCGACGGTCGAGCCGTCGCTGCCGTACAGGGTGTTCGTGTCTTCGTCGAGCACGAAGGCGGTCGTGCCGACGACGGTGATCTGCAGGCTGGCATCCTTCGCGATGCCCTCGAGGTCGCGCGAGGACTTCTCGACGGTCTTGCCCTCGTCGCCGGGCCCGTACGAGCGGAGTCTGCCTGCGGCGGCCGACACCGTATAGACGGTGCCGTCGACGCCGACGGCGACCTGAGCCTTCTTGCCCTCGTCGGCCACGGGCTCGGACCCCTCGGCGCCGATCCCGCTGACCGCCGTGAAGGGGCTCACCCAGAGCGTCCCCGACGGCTCGAGCACCGCGACCGAGTCGGCACCCATCGCGACGGTCGAGCCCGGGGCGAGTTGGGCGGAGTCGGCGAGGATCACGCGGGCGGGGTCGATCGCGGCGACGGTGGAGCCCACCGGGTCGACCATCATGATCCGCGAACCGCTCTGCAGGATCTCGTAGGTGGACGACGAGGCCCGAAGGCCCCCGTCGAGCACGCGTGACGAATGGTTGAAGTGGCCGACGAGCAGGCTCGACTGCTTGGTGACCCAGACGCCGCCGTCGTGCAGATCGACCTCGGTCGTGGGCTTGCCCTCGTAGGCGAAGGCGAAGAAGCCGACGGCGACCGCGGCGACCGTGACGACACCGGTGCCGACCACGGTCTTCGGGCGCGCGCGAAGCCACGCGAACGACGTCATGTGGCTCTCCCAGGGCTCGTATTCGTTGCGTGGCGTCGGGACCCGGTGCTGAAACGGGCGCACACGTCGTGCAGACCCAGACAGCCTACGTCACGAAAATCCATGCCCCCAACCCTTGCGAAGGGAGCGAAATGCCCCGGTCAGGCGCCGACGTAGCGCGCGAGGTGCTGGGCCGTAAGAGTCTCAGACTGAGACACGAGGTCGGCGGGCGTCCCCTCGAACACGACCGTGCCGCCGTCGCGGCCGGCACCGGGGCCGACGTCGATGATCCAGTCCGCGTGCGCCATCACCGCCTGGTGGTGCTCGATGACGATGACGGAGTTCCCGGCATCCACCAGCCTGTCCAGCAGCGCGAGCAGATTGTCGACGTCGGCGAGGTGCAGGCCTGTCGTCGGCTCATCGAGCACGTAGACGGCGCCCTTCTTCGCCATCGAGATCGCGAGCTTGAGGCGCTGCCGCTCGCCGCCCGAGAGCGTGTTCAGCGCCTGGCCGAGCGTGATGTAGCCGAGCCCGACGTCGATCATTCGGCTCAGCGTCGTATGCGCCGGGCCCGTGCCCAGGTAGGCCGCCGCTTCGTCGGCCGACATCGCCAGCACCTCGGCGATGTTCTTGCCGTCAAGCGTGTACTCGAGCACGTCGTCGCTGAAGCCCGTGCCCTCGCACAGCTCGCAGCGCGTCTCGACGCTCTGCGTGAAGCCGAGGTTCGTGATGATGACTCCCAGCCCCTTGCAGGCGGGGCATGCGCCCTCGGAGTTCGCGCTGAACAGGCCCGGCTTCACCCCGTTCTCCTTCGCGAAGGCTTTGCGGATGTCGTCGAGGATGCCTGTGTAGGTGGCGGGGCTCGACCGGCGCGACCCCTTGATCGGCGCCTGGTCGACGACGATCACCTCGCCGCTCGCCGGGATGCTGCCGTGGATGAGCGACGACTTGCCCGACCCCGCGACGCCGGTGACGACAGTGAGGATGCCGAGGGGCACATCCACGTCGACGGCCTTGAGGTTGTGCAGGCCCGCGCCGCGGATCTCGATCGCGCCCGTCGGTGTGCGGGTGCTCGTCTTGAGGGTCGCGCGGTGGTCGAGGTGCCGCCCGGTGATCGTGCCCGAGGCACGCAGCCCCGCGACGTCGCCCTCGTAGGTGATCTGTCCGCCGTGGCGGCCGGCGCCCGGCCCGAGATCGATGACGTGATCGGCGATCGCGATGACCTCGGGCTTGTGCTCGACGACGAGCACGGTGTTGCCCTTGTCGCGCAACAGCAGCAGCAGGTCGTTCATGCGCTGGATGTCGTGCGGGTGCAGCCCCGTCGACGGCTCATCGAAGACGTAGGTCATGTCGGTGAGGCTCGAGCCGAGGTGGCGGATCATCTTGGTGCGCTGCGCCTCGCCGCCCGAGAGGGTGCCGCTGGCGCGGTCGAGGCTGAGGTATCCGAGACCGATGTCGACGAACGAGTCGAGGGTCTGCCGCAGGCCCTGCAGCAGCGGGGCGACCGAGGCATCCCCTATCTGCGCGACCCACGCGGCGAGGTCGGTGATCTGCATCGCGGCCGCATCGGCGATGCTGATGCCGTCGATGGTCGACGAGCGGGCGCCGTCGTTCAGACGCGTTCCCCCGCATGCCGAGCACGGCATGAACTTCACGGCGCGGTCGACGAACGCCCGCACGTGCGGCTGCAGAGCGTCGCGGTCCTTCTGGAACATCGACTTCGTGATCTTGGGGATGAGTCCCTCGTAGCTCATGTTGATGCCCGAGATCTTGACCTTCGTCGGCTCCCGATAGAGGAAGTCGTGGAGCTCCTGCTCGGTGAAGTCGGCGATCGGCTTGTGCCCGTCGAAGAAGCCCGACTCGGAGTAGCCCTTCACCATCCACCCGTCGGCCGTGTACCCGGGCACCCGGATCGCGCCGCCCGCGAGCGAGAGCGAGCGGTCGACCACCTCGTCGACGTCGACATCGCTCATGACGCCGAGCCCCTCGCACTCGGGGCACATGCCGCCGGTGATCTCGAACGATCGGCGCTCCCGCTTGCCCTTGTTCTTGCCGGTCGCGATCGTCACGGCGCCGGCGCCCGACACCGACGGCACGTTGAATGAGAACGCCTGCGGCGAGCCCACGTGCGGTGAGCCGATGCGGCTGAACAGCAGCCGCAGCATGGCGTGCACGTCGGTCGCCGTCCCCACCGTGGAGCGGGCGTTGGCGCCCATGCGCTCTTGGTCGACGACGATCGCGGGGCTGATGTTCTCGAGCCGGTCGACCTCGGGTCGACTGAGCTGCCCCATGAACTGCTGCACGAACGTGGGGTAGGTCTCGTTGATGAGCCGCTGCGACTCGTTCGCGATCGTGCCGAACACGAGGCTCGACTTGCCCGAGCCGCTCACCCCCGTGAAGACCGTCAGGCGCCGCTTGGGGATCTCGACGTCGAAGCCCTGCAGGTTGTTCTCGCGGGCGCCGACCACGCGGATGACCTCGTGCGAGTCGGCGACGTGGGCGGGCTGCTGCGGTGCGGATGCCATGGGCACAGTCTGCCCGGTGCCACGGACGTGCGTCCCGAACTCCTCCAATCTGGGTGTCGCCGTCACGGCGGGAGCGCGCTGTTCCGCGGGTGGCGGCGGCGTGCGCGGTCGGATTGGAGGAGTTCGGGAACGCGCGTCACCCGACCCGGTGACAGCCGACCAGGTGGTCGTCGACCATGCCGGCCGACTGCATCAGGGCGTACATCGTCGTCGAGCCGACGAAGCGGAAGCCCGCCGTGCGCAGGGCCTTCGAGAGGGCATCGGATGCCGCGGTCGTCGCGGGCACGTCGGCGAACGTCGCGGGGCGGGATGCCTCGTCGCGCGGCCCGGGCGCGAACGACCACATCCAGGCGTCGAGCTCGCCGGGGGCCATCGCGGCGACGAGCCGCGCGTTGCCGATCGTGGCGAGGATCTTCGCGCGATTGCGGATGATCCCCGCGTCGGCCATCAGCCGCTCGACGTCGTCATCGCCGAACGCGGCCACCGCCTCGGGCTCGAAGCCGGCGAACACCTCGCGGAAGCGCGGGCGCTTGCGCAGGATGGTGATCCACGACAGCCCCGCTTGAAACCCCTCGAGCGACATCTTCTCGAACAACGCCCGATCGCCGTGCAGCGGCCGACCCCACTCCTCGTCGTGATAGCGGCGGTACTCCGCATCGTCGCCCACCCAGCCGCAGCGGGCGAGGCCGTCGTCTCCGATGCGCAGATCGATCATGCCCCCACGCTAGTTGCACCCTCGCCGAGCCGCGCGATAGCTTCGCGAGAGAGCGCGGCATTCGACGCCTCCCTCGCCCCCCGCACACCGAGATCGACAGGATCCCCCATGCTCCGACGCGCGTCATTCACCGCCGCCCTCACGCTGAGCGCGGCGATCATCCTGTCCGCCTGCGGCGGCGCGGCGCCCGCGACCCCCGCCGCGAACAGCGCGCCCGCGAACGGCACTCTGAGCACATCTGCGGCCCGCACCCCGGACTCGCCGGCGAGCGCCACCCCGACACAGGCCGCCGCCACCGACTGCATCCCGGCCGAGGTCGGCGCGGCCGGCATCCCGATCACGGACGGGGATGTCATCTGCGATCTGGTGCGCGGCAGCATCGCCGACGCCGACCTCTCGATCGTGGTGGCCGTGCCGTCGGTCGACGGCGGATTCGCCGCCGCCTCGGCCGCGCTGCAGGCCGCGGGCTACACCGCCGGAGTGCTCTCGCCCGACGGCTCCGACTTCACCAACGGCACCTACACCGTGCTCGTGACGGCAGGCGACCAGGCCCCCTACGGGCCCGTCGTCACCTACGCGATCTCGCCCGCGTAGGCATCCGCCCCCGCTACTTCTTCTTCAGCGACTTCTCGGGCACCGGAGCCTCGCCCGAGGCGGCGAGCGCCGCGTAGTACTCGCGCGCCTCGTCCTGGCGCTCGCGCTCGGCGCCCGAGGCGATGGGCGCGCGCACGTGCTCGGGGGCGAAGCCGTAGGCATCCACCAGGTCCTGCGCGTGCGGGCGCAGGCGCAGGGTGAGCCGGTCGATGTAGCGCGAGACGGATGCCGCGCGCTGCGCCGACAGGCGACCGTTGATGAGGTACCACGCGAGGTGCTTCTCGATGAGGTGCAGGCCGAACAGGTCGCGCAGCCACGTGAGCACCTGCAGCGTTCCCTCGTCTTCGACGCCCGCGATGCCGTCGGTGAAGGCCTCCCACTGCAGCAGCTCGCCGTGCGCGCGCGCCGCCTCGATGAGCTCGGCCTGGTTCGCGTTGAAGATCTCGGCGGCCTCGGCCTTCGACGCCTTCGCCGCGGGGCGCAGCCGCCCGGCGATGTCGGCCACCATCTGCTGCACCCGCCCGGCGAGCAGCTCGTGCTGCTGTTCGGCGCGCAGGCCGAGTTCGACCGAGCGCGCGACCGAGCCGCGGTCGGCGACCGACTGGCCGAACTGGCGCAGGCCCGCGCCGTGGAAGATCTTGCCCGCCGCCTGGCGCGCGGCGAAGGATGCCAGCTTGGCGGCATCCGCGCCCCTGAACTGCCGTGCGTAGTCGCCCAGCAGTCGCTTGCCCACGAGCTGGAGCAGCACGTTGTTGTCGCCCTCGAAGGTGACGTACACGTCGAGGTCCTGATGCAGGCCGACGAGCCGGTTCTCGGCGAGGAAGCCCGAGCCGCCGCACGCCTCGCGCGCCTCTTGGATCGTCGACAGTGCGTTCCAGGTCGACAGGGGCTTGAGCGCGGCCGCGAGCGTCTCGAGGTCTTCGCGCTCGGCCGGGGTGTCGGCACGCCCCGAGAAGACGCCGTCGAACTTCTGCAGCAGCTCGTCGTTCGCGAAGAACTGCGCGTAGTTCTGGGCCAGCAGCGGCAGCAACCGGCGCTGGTGCTTGCCGTAGTCGAGCAGCACGACTTCATCGCTGCCCGAGCCCGAGTCGAACTGACGGCGCTGATTCGCGTAGGTCAGTGCGATGTAGAGCGCGAGCGCCGTGCCGGTCGTCGCGGCGCCGTCGAGCGAGACGCGGCCCTGCACGAGCGCGCCGAGCATCGTGAAGAAGCGGCGGCCGGGGCTGGAGATCTCCGACGTGTAGGTGCCGTCGGATGCCACGTCGCCATACCGGTTCAGCAGGTTGAAGCGCGGCACGCGCACGTGGTCGAAGTGCAGGCGCCCGTTGTCGATGCCGTTCAGGCCGCCCTTGACACCGTCGTCCTCGCCGCCGATGCCGGGCAGGAAGTTCCCCTCGTCGTCGCGCAGCGGCACGAAGAAGCAGTGCACGCCGTAGTTGACTCCGCCGGTGATCAGCTGCGCGAAGACGGTCGCGGCCTTGCCGTGCAGGGCCGCGTTGCCGAGGTAGTCCTTCCACGCCCCGCGGAACGGGGTGTGGATGACGAACTCCTCCGTGTCGGGGTCGTACGTCGCGGTCGTGCCGATCGAGGCGACGTCGGATCCGTGGCCGGTTTCGGTCATCGCGAAGGCGCCGGGCAGCTCGAGCTCGATGACATCGCTCAACCAGGCATCCCAGTGCTTCTTCGTGCCCAGCTGGTAGATGGCCGATCCGAACAGCCCCCACTGCACGCCCGACTTGATCTGCAGGCTCGGGTCGGCCAGCACGAGCTCCATGAAACCGGCGAGGTTCGCGCCGTTGTTGTCGAGGCCGCCGTACTCCTTCGGGAACGCGCGACGCGAGCCCTTGTTCTCGACGAGCAGCCGCAGCTGGCCGAGCACGCGCTCGCGGTGCTCGGGCATCGGCTGGCCGTCGATGCGCCAGAGGGCGGGGTCCTTGATCAGCTCGCGCGCCTCGTGGCGGGTCTCTGCCCAGGTGCCCAACAGCAGCTCGGTGACCGCGGCAATGTCGATACGCGGCTCGTTCGCCTCTTCCGCACTGTGCGCCGCTGTGGGCGCGCCACCCGCGGGGGTGCGCTTGCTCGTGGCGGGCTTCTTGGGGTGGATGTTCTGGCGGACGGCAGCGTCGGTCATCGGGGTGCCTCTCAAAGGGAGCAAGCAGACAAAGTTCACCCTGACCGTAGAAGCGACACAGCCCCGGCGCAAAAGGGTTGCGCCGGGGCTACAAAGACGTGCACACCCGTGTGCACGGTCCGTTGTATGAGACCCACACCCACAGGGTGTGACACTCAGTCTCACCGCGTTTCGATTTGCTGCGCTCGACCTCAGAGCTCGACGCGGTGACCGAAGCGGAAGAGCGGGTCGGCCGTGTCGAAGGGGACGTCGGGGCGGGATGCCTCGACGGCAGCCATCGACCGCGGGATGTCGAACGGCAGGGCGCCCGTCGCCGTCGCCGCGCCTGAGAGCACGTCGAGCAGCGCCGGCGCGCCGGCGCCCCAGTTCGCGGTGATCGCGACCCCCGCCTCGACGAGCGGGGTGAGGATCGCGGGGCGGTCGAGGAAGACATCCACCACCGTCGGGACGACAGCCGCGACCTCGCGGACGTGCGCGATCGTCTCGTCGGGGAAGTCGAGCGAGCCCGCGTGGAAGAAGTTCTCGAACATCGTGCCGCGCTGCTCGTACGGTGCCTGCAGGCGCAGGATCGCGAGATCCGCCTCGGCGGGCGACGCGACGACCTCGCCGTAGGCGGATGCCACGGCGGCGGCGATGCCCTCGACGTACAGCTTCGCCCCGCGCGCGAACGGCAGCACCTGCTCCGGTCCCCGAGCCTGTCGAGGGGTCGCCAGCACCGTGATCGCCGCGCGCTGCGCCGCCTCGCCCGCGGCGCGGAACGGCGCCGATCCGACGATCGCGTCGGCGGCCTCGGCATCCACGTACGGGTCGTCGAACAGTCCGAGCACGAACTTCTCGCGCAGCAGGCGCCGGGCGGACACATCGAGGCGCTCCTCGGGCACCGTGCCGCCCTCGACGAGCTCGAGCAGGATCTCGGTGCACTTCTCGCCGCCGAACTGGTCCGCGCCGGCATCGAGGATCTTCACGATCCGCTCGGCGGGGGTCAGATGCTCGACACCCCACGCGCGCGCGGGGAACGGCTGGCCCATGATCTCGCCGTCGGTGACGAGCCCCCAGTCGGTGCAGACGATGCCGTCGAACCCGAAGCGCCCCCGCAGCAGCCCCGTGAGCACGCTCTTGTTGAAGCCGAACCCGACCTCTTCGTAGGCCGTGCCGACCGGCATGCCGTAGTAGGGCATGACCTGGCTGACGCGGGCGGCGAAGGCACGCTCGAACGGCTTCAGGTGCAGCTCGAACGCGTCGCCGGGGTACACCTGCTCGCGGCCGTAGGCGAAGTGCGGGTCTTCGCCGTCCTTCTGCGGGCCGCCGCCGGGAAAGTGCTTCACCATCGCCGCGACCGAGCCCGCGCCGAGCTCGTCACCCTGGAAGCCCCGGATGTAGGCGGCACCGAGGCGGCCCGAAAGCTCGGCATCCTCACCGAAGGTCTGCAGCTGCCGCGCCCACCGCGGCTCGGTCGCGAGGTCGACCTGCGGGTGCAGCGCGACGCGGATGCCGACGGCGGTGTACTCCTGGCGGGCGATGTCGCCGAAGGTGCGCACGAGCTCTTCGTCGCGCGTCGCGGCGAGCCCCAGGGCATCGGGCCACTGCGAGAACGGGCCGGACAGCATCGCGGCGCCGGGGTTGTCGGTGAACGAGTGCCGCGGATCGGTCGAGATCGTGACGGGGATGCCGAGGCGCGTCTGCGCCGCAAGCTCTTGCAGCTTGTTGTGCCAGCGCGCGATCGCCCCCGCCGTCGGCGCGACACCGAGCAGGTTGAAGTGCGTCATCTGCCGCTGGTTCACGTACTCGTCGGTTGACGGCAGCCCGAAGGCGGGGTCGCCGTCGGAGAGTTCGCCGTCCTCGCCCATCGTGATCATGGTCTGGAAGAACAGGCCGACCTTCTCTTCGACGGTCATCTCGGCGAGCAGCAGCTCGACGCGCTCGTCGACCGGAAGGTCGGCGTCGAGCCAGGGCCGCGTCGTCGTGGTGTCGGTGGTCGTGGTGTCGGTCACGGTCACTTGACTCCCTTGATGCGGTAGACGAGCACAGCGCCCGCGAGCGACACGAGCGCGCCGAACAGGTAGTAGACCGTGTATCCGCCGAGCGCCGTGGTGGCGCCGAAGGCGATGATCGCGGGAGCGATAGCGGGGGCGATCGACTGCGGCAGGGCGTTGGCGATGTTGAGGACGCCGAGGTCTTTCGCGGTGTCGTCGGGGTTCGGCAGCACCTGCGTCGCGAGCGCGAGGTCGACCGACAGGAACGAGCCGGCGCCGAGGCCGATGATGGCCTGCGCGACGACGACCGTCGTGACGTCGGGAGCGAGCGCCAGGATGACCAGGCCGACGACCATGATCACACCGGCGATCGCGACGAACGGACGACGCTTGCCGATCCGGTCGGAGAGGATGCCGCCGACGGGTCCCGAGATCGCCATCGCGACCATCGAGGCGAGGTTGGCGATGAGGATGATGCCGATCGCGGCCTGCTCGTCGAGGGCGAACTTCTCGGTCAGGTAGAACGGCAGGAAGGTCGCGATGCCCGCGTAGCCGAACATGATGAGGAACTTCGTGAGCCAGGTCCAGCCGAAGTCGGGGTGCTTCGCGGGGTTGAAGACGAACGACCCGAAGAACTGCCCGACGGTGAAGCGCTGCGCCGGCGGCTGCGCCAGGCGGCGGTCCTTCAGGACGAGCACGAACAGCACGGCCAGCACAAGGGCGATGACGGCGGGGACGACAAAGCGTGCGAAGTCATCGGAGAGGAAGCTCACCAAGAAGTTTCCGGCGAGGATGCCGAGTGGCGTCGTCAGCCCGACGATGCCCGACACCTTCCCGCGGCCGCTGACCGGCACCTGATCAGGCAGCGTCGCGTTCGCGGCGGCGAGCACCGCGTTCATCGCGGTCTGCACGAGGCACCATGCGATCAGGACGACCCAGACCGAGGTCGCCGCACCGATCAGCACGAACCCGCCGAGGCCGACGATCGAGCCGCCGAGGATCCACGGCCGCCGCATGCCCCATCGAGAGGTCGTGCGGTCAGACAGGCGCCCCGCGAGCGGGTTGGCGATGAGCGCGAAGAGCGCGCCGACACCCATGATCAGGCCGAGGTTCCCCGTGGCCGCCTCGGTCGACTCCGAGATGTGCTGCACCTTGAACGCCATCGAGACGAGCACAGGCGTCAGCAGCGCCAGGTAGACGCCGAAGTTCACGGCGGCGAGCCCGGGCAGATAGCCGCGCGGCGTCTTCGCGGGCGTGGTGCCGGGGGTCTTGATGCCGGCGGTGCCGGCGGCGGCCGCAGTGGCGGCGGGGGTGAGGTCGGTCATCGGTGTTCCTTTCACGACGGTGTGAGGGAGGGCTCGAGTGGCCCGCGGCACTACCGTACACGAAAACCGACCGTTTGGTAACTGAAATCTGATCGAGCAGAGGTGACAGTGGCTAGGGTTGTCGCAGGAGGGCGCGCGGATGACGACGGATGCCACGCTCACGCGCTCGGCGCGTGCCGAGCAGACACGCGCGCGCATCCTCTCGGCAGCCCGCGATGTCTTCGTCGCGCAGGGCTATCGCGCATCGTCGCTGCGCGACGTCGCAGCGGCGGCCAGCATCAGTCACCCCGGCCTGCTCAAGCACTTCGCGACGAAGGACCTGCTGCTCGCAGGGGTCGTCGAGGGGTTCGAGAGAGCCAACGAAGTGGCCTTCCTGGAAGAGCTCGAGACCTACGCCGCGGGTTCGCTGGCGTTCACCTCGGTCGCGGAGCGCAACGAGCAGATCCCCGGATACCTCCCGCTCTACGCCGCGCTCGTCGGCGAGGGCTCGACACCGGGGCATCCCGCGCACGAATGGATGCGCGACCGCTACGCGCGCCTGCGCGAGATGACGGCCGAGGCGATCGACGAGGCGGCTGTCCACGGCGTCGTCGACCCCGAGCGCGATACCGAAGGCGAAGCGGTGCGGATCGCCGCGATCTGGGACGGGCTGCAGGTGCTCGAGCTGTACCTGCCGGATCGGGTCGATCTCGTCGAGCTGCTGCGAGAGCACCAGGAGGCGCTCTCGCTGCCGCCCGGGTGGCGCGAGGGTCCTGGCCCGGCGTCTGGCTCAGACTCGAGCACCGGGCCAGCGACGTTTCCGCCCCTGACGCGGTTCACCGGCGCCTCGGCGACGGGCGACGAGGGATACCGGGTCGGGCGCGAGCGGCGCGCGCAGATCGTCGCGGATGCCACCGCCCTCTTCGCCCGCGGCGGCTATGCCGACACCAGCCTGCGCGAGATCGCCGAGCAGGTCGGGGTATCGAAGTCGGCGCTGCTGCACCACTACCCGTCGAAAGACGGGCTCCTTCTCGCCGTGCTGGAAGAGCGAGACCGCCTGATATCGGTGCGCACGACCGCGACACCCCTGGGGGCGGCGGGGTTCCTCCGCGATGTGCCGCTCGGGGCGTCTGCGAACGCCACGGAAAGCCCGGGCCTGATCGAGGTGTACGCCGTGCTCTCGTGCGAGGCGCTGCCCGAAGACCACCCCGCGCACGACTACTTCGCCGAGCGCTTCCGTCGGGCGCTCGACCACTTCACCGCCGTGCTGCGAGCCGCGCAGGCCGACGGCGACCTGCCCACGCATCGCGACCCCGAGCGCGAGGCGATCCGCCTGGTCGCCCTGTGGGACGGGCTGCAGTACCAGTGGCTGTACGACCGGGATGCCGTCGACGTGGCATCCCACCTCACGGCGCACCTCGCCGACCTGCTGCCCGAGCGCTGACGCCGGCGGCGCGGCGGCCCCTTGACCACGAGGGATGCGCCCCACCAGACTCGACTCACTTCGCACCGTCCACCGCTGTACGCAGTCTCACGGAGGTCGCCATGGCATCACTGGGAGCGCAACTGCTGCGCCGCAAGCCGATCGTGTTCCAGCGCACGCATCACCAGGGCGAAGAGCTGAAGCGGAACCTCGGCACCTTCCAGCTGATGATGTTCGGCGTCGGGGCGACCATCGGCACCGGCATCTTCTTCGTGCTGAGCGAGGCGATCCCGCTCGCCGGACCAGCCGTCATCATCTCCTTCATCCTCGCGGCCATCGCCGCCGGCCTGTCGGCACTCTGCTACGCCGAGCTCGCCTCATCGATCCCCGTGAGCGGGTCGAGCTACTCGTTCACCTACCACGCACTGGGCGAGGGCGCCGCCGTGCTCGTCGGCGGCTGCGTGCTGCTCGAGTACGGCGTGGCGGTCTCCGCGGTCGCCGTGGGGTGGAGCGGGTACTTCAACGAACTGCTCGATCACCTGTTCGGCTGGAGGCTCCCGACCGAGCTCTCGGTCTCGTTCATCCCCGGTGACGATGGCGTCGCCACCGGCGGATTCCTCAACCTGCCCGCCGTCGTCCTGGTCGTCCTGTGCATGCTGCTGCTGATCCGCGGGGCATCCGAATCGGCCACCATCAACGCGATCATGGTGTGCATCAAGCTCGGCGTGCTGACGCTGTTCATCGTAATCGGCTTCTCGGCTTTCAACGCCGACCACTTCTCGAACTTCTTCGCACAGGCGGCCGGAATCAGCGGGGCGGCGGGCACGATCTTCTTCTCCTTCATCGGCCTCGACGCGGTCGCCACCGCGAGCGAGGAGGTGAAGAACCCGCAGAAGGCGATCCCCCGCGCGATCATCGGTGCGCTGCTCATCGTCACCGTCTTCTACGTGCTGGTGTGCATCGCGGGTCTCGCGGCCGAGCCGCCGGAGTGGTTCGCGACCAAGGAGGCGGGTGAGGCCGGGCTCGCCAGGATCATGGAGAACGTCACGGGCATCCCGATCTGGGCGACGATCCTCTCGGCGGGCGCGGTCATCTCGGTGTTCTCCGTGACCCTCGTCACGCTCTACGGGCAGACACGCATCCTCTTCTCGATCTCGCGCGACGGGATGGTCTCGAAGCGCTTCCTGCGGGTCAGCCCGAAGTACGGCACCCCGGTGTTCAACACGGTCGTCGTGTCGATCCTCGTCGCGATCGTCGCGGGGCTCGTCCCGTCGGACTACCTGTGGGACAGCGTGTCGTTCGGCACGCTCATCGCGTTCAGCGTCGTGGCGATCTCGCTCATGGTGCTGCGGCGACGGCGGCCCGACCTCGAGCGCCCATTCCGGGTGCCGCTCTATCCGATCGTGCCCATCCTCACCGTCGCCGTCTGCGTCTACGTGCTGATCAGCCTGCGGCCGATCACGTGGCTGATCTGCGGCATCTGGCTGGCGATCGTCTTCGTCTTCTATCTGCTCTACGGTCGCCGGCATGCCACCCTGAGCACGTACACCTCCGACGAGCAGATCGCCGAGCCGATCCACCCCGAGGACGAGCGGTGACCTACGTCGTCGGCTACGGGCCGCACCACGACGACCGCAGCGCGATCGAGTTGGCGTGCCAGCTCGCGCGGTCACAGCGCGAGCCGGTCGTGGCGGTGTCGGTGGTGCCGCGCGGCTGGGGCACCCCGGCGGCCGGGGGAACCGACCGCGAGTTCGCGCACTGGGCAGCCGGTGAGGGCGATGCGAGCACCGCGCTCGCGCTCGCCGACCTGGCGCGGCATCCTGAAGTGGAGTCGTCCGCCGTGTGGGTGGAAGGGCGGTCGGTGCCGCAGACGCTTCTCGAGCAGGCCGAGACGCGGGATGCCTCGATCCTCGTCGTCGGCTCGGGTGCCGATGCGGTGCCCGGCAGAATCGGCCTCACGTCGAAGACCGACCGGCTCGTGCATTCGTCGCCGCTGCCGGTGGCCATCGCCCCTCACGGCTACACGGCCCGCGGCGCCGTGACGCGCGTGACGGTGGCCTTCCGCGACGACGACGCGAGCTGGTCGCTGCTGACCCGCATGGCCGAGATCGCGCAGCGCACGTCGGCCCGGCTGCGGATCGTGACGTTCCTCGTGGCGCCGTCGCGCAAGCCCGTGACCAATACGGTGAGCCACTCCGAGACGCAGGTGATCGACCTGTGGGCAGTGCAGGCGCGCGCGGCCCTCGCCGAGGCCGAGCGCGAGGTCGGGGCACTCGGATTCTCCGGCGAGCGTCTCGAGGTGACGGTCTCGCAGGGCGCCGATTGGGGTGCCGCCGTCGCCGACCTCGACTGGGCCGACGGCGACGTGCTCGTCGTCGGCTCGTCGTCGACGCATCGGCTCGCGCAGGTGTTCCTCGGCTCGAGCGCCACGAAGATCGTGCGGCAGTCGCCCGTGCCGGTCGTCGTCGTGCCCGGGGCGGGCGCCTGAGGCGGCCCTCCCGGTGCCGCCGGAGTGGAGCGGCGTCGCGCGGTCAGGCGCCGGCGATGGGCGGCGCCAGGGCGCGGCGCCTCGCCGTGGGGCGCCGGAGAAGCGCGGCGTCGCGCCGTCAGTGCGCGGCGATGACCGCGAGCACACCCTCGCCGTAGGCCTCGCGCTTCTTGGCGCCGATGCCGGTGATGCCCTCGAGGTCCGCGACCGATGCCGGCCGCTGATCGGCCAGCGCGCGCAGCGTGGCATCCCCGAACACGATGTACGCGGGCACGCCCTGCTCCTTCGCGACGCCCGCGCGCCACGCACGCAGCGCCTCGAACAGATCGCGGTCGCCGTCGGCCACCTGGTCGCTCGCCGCGGCCTTGCGCGCGCGCGACGAGGTTCCGCCCGACCGGCCGAGCACGTCGCGCCGCAGCGGCACGGCCGCTTCACCGCGCAGCACGGCCGCGCCCTCTTCGCCGACGGCGAGCACGCCGTACTCGCCCTGCGCCACGATCACGCCGCGCGCGAGCAGCTGCCGGATGACGCTGCGCCAATCCTGCTCGCTGAGGTCGGCGCCCAGACGATAGGTCGCGAGCTGGTCGTGCCCCTGCTGGCGGATGCGATCGGTCGAGGCGCCGCGCAGGATGTCGACGAGGTGGCCCGCGCCGAACGCCTGGTTGCGCTCGCGCTTCAGCCGCACGATCGTCGAGAGCAGCTTCTGCGCGGGCACAAGGCCGTCCCACGTGTCGGCCGGCTGCAGGCAGGTGTCGCAGTTGCCGCAGGGGTCGGATGCCTGGCCGAAGTAGTTCAGCAGGTTCTGACGACGGCACGAGACGGTCTCGCAGAGGGCGAGCATCGCATCGAGATGCTGCCCGAGGCGCTGCTTGTACGCGCGCTCGCCCGGCGACTGATCGATGAGGCGGCGCTGCTGCACGACATCGCCCAGCCCGTAGGCCATCCAGGCCACGGCCGGGTCGCCGTCGCGCCCCGCGCGGCCGGTCTCTTGGTAGTAGCCCTCGACCGACTTCGGCAGGTCGATGTGCGCCACGAAACGCACGTCGGGCTTGTCGATGCCCATGCCGAACGCGATCGTGGCGACCATCACGACGCCCTCGTCGCGCAGGAAGCGCTCTTGATGGCGCGCGCGCATCGCGGCATCCAACCCGGCGTGATACGGGAGGGCGTCGATCCCCTGCGTGCGCAGATACTCGGCCGTCTGCTCGACCGACTTGCGGCTGAGCGCGTAGACGATGCCCGCCGCGCCCTCGCCCTGCGACCGGACGAACTGCAGCAGCTGACGGCGCGGATCGACCTTCGGCTCGATGCGGTACTGGATGTTCGGGCGGTCGAAGCTCGCCACGAAGTGCTTCGCATCGCCGAGGTGCAGGCGCTCGGTGAGTTCGGTGTGCGTCGCGCGCGTCGCGGTGGCGGTGAGCGCCATGCGGGGGACGCCGGGGAAGCGCTCGGCGAGGTCGCCCAGCGCGAGGTAGTCGGGGCGGAAGTCGTGGCCCCATTGGCTGACGCAGTGGGCTTCGTCGATCGCGATGACGCTCAGTCGCCCGCGCTGCAGCAGCGCCGTCGTCGCGGGGCTGCTGAGCCGCTCGGGTGCGACGTAGATCAGGTCGAGCTCGCCCGCGAGGTACGCCTGCTCGACGCCGGCGCGCTCGGCGGCCGACTGCGTCGAGTTGAGGAACGCCGCGTTGACACCGTTCGCCGTGAGGGCGTCGACCTGATCGTGCATGAGCGCGATCAGTGGCGAGATGACGAGGCCCGTGCCCGGGCGCACGAGCGCGGGCACCTGGTACGTGATCGACTTTCCGCCGCCCGTCGGCATGAGCACGACGGCGTCGCCGCCCGCGACGACCTGCGCGACGATGGCGGCCTGGTCGCCGCGGAAGTCGTCGTAGCCGAACACCTCCTTCAGGACGGCGCGAGGATCTTCGCCGGTGTGGTCGGCGCTCGGCCGCGGTCGGCGGGGTGCTGGCGGGGCAGCCGCAGCCGACCCTGCCGGTCCCCGAGCCTCCCCCGGTCCCCGAGCCTGTCGAGGGGTCGCCGCGTCGCCGCGCGTCGCCCGCGCCACGGCGGCGCCGTACCCGTCGAACTCCGGCGGCGGCGGAGCATCGAAATCATCGGGCGCGTCGAGCTCGTCGACATCCCACGGCACGTCGGCGTAGGGGTCGTCGTACACGTCGGTCGGCGAGCTCACCACACCAGGCTAACCGCGGCGTCCGACATGAGCGCGCGGCATCCACAGCCCTTCGCTCTCACGCCGATCAGTCGAGAGCCGACGCGATGTCTGTGCGCGCGAAATCGTCGCCGATGTACAGAAGCGGTTGCCGGCGCTCTGTGGCGAGCGCGTACGAGAAGCAGTCGCCGAGATTCAGACGTGCCGGATGCCCCGATCCCTTGCCGTAGTCCCGATACGCCCGTCGCGCGATGGTCGCCTGCGCCGCCGTCAGCGGCACCACATCGAGGGCGAGCGCCGCGACGAGATCGTCGAACCGAGCGATGCGCACGGGGTCGCGGGTTCCATCGATCACGACCGACGCCTCGACGAGCGTCGCGGCAGAGATCGCGGGTCGCGGCTCAGCGAGCATCCGCGCGAGGATGCCTTCCGCGTTCGATTCCTCTCTCACGATGGCGATGAGCGCCGAGCTGTCGACGATCATCCCGGAAGTCCTGTCGCGGGGTCGTACAGATCGCGCGCGAACGGATCGAGTTCCACCCCTCGAAAGGCGTCCTGCGCAGCGGCTACCGCCGCGCGGATGCGGGCGGCTCGTGCCTCGTGTGTATCGCCCGCGTCGAGTTCGGCGAGTTTGTCGCGCACCGCCTGCTCGACCGCAGAAGTCTGGCTGATGCCGAGTCGCAGGGCGAGTTCGCGAACGGCCGCGTGCACATCCTCGTTCTTGATATTGAGGCTCATGGGTACCATTCTACCCTTTCTATCTACCTTTCTACCCAGGCGTCCTCAGCACCACTTCTCGGCGACCGTGGCGATCACCGTGAACGTGCGCGCCGTGGCATCCGGCAGCAGCTTCGCAGCGCCGAGCGGATCGACGACCCCCGCCTCGTAACCCGGTCGCAGCAGCGCGTGCACCGCGCGGCCGCGCACGACCATGTCGCCGTGCTCGCTCGAGGTCGCTTCGACCTGCGCGGCGCGGTCGGGCGCCGGCGGCTGCTTCAGGAGGTAGACGTAGTGCCGGGCGAGCCCGGGGTGGCGCGCGTGCAGTGCGGCCGTGTCATCCGCCAGATCGCGGAACTCGCGCGCAGGGAACACGATCGTCGGCACGTCGAAGCCGCGATCGGCTGCGAACGCCCTCTCGAGGGTCTGCTCGATCTTGGCCGCCGAACGCATGCGGGTGTCGAAGCGCACGTTGCCCGTGTTGATGTGGGTCTCGACCTCTTCGAAGCCCACGCCCCCGACCACGCGCTGGATGTCGGCCTTGGGGAAGACACGCCTCGCGCCGAGGTTGATCGCGCGGAGGAATGCGAGGTGCGTCGCCATCGGTCCATTGTGCCCGGCCGGGCGGCGCCGGGGCAGGGGGCTGCTCGCGCCGCCCGGTCGTGGCCCGCGGGCGGCCTGCGGGCGCCCTGCGGGTGGCCTGCTTGCTAGAGGCGGACGACCTCGGTGACGCGGACGATTGCGGCGCCTTCATCGATGGAGGCCTGCAGGTCCACCTCGGCGCGGATGCGCCAGTCGTGGTCGCCCGCGGGGTCGTCGATGGTCTGCTCCACGCGCCACGTGCCGGCTCCCGCGGCGGACGACGTGTCGATCGCGCACAGCCGCGGCGAGCGCGCCGCACCGCCCGTGAGGATCTCGTCGTGCTCATCGAAGTAGCGATCGAGAGCAGCCGGCCAGTCGACGTCGGGATCGAGCGCGACGAGAGCGTCGTCGTCCTGCAGGGCCGCGAGCTGCACGCGCCGGAACAGCTCGTTGCGCACCAGCACCGTGAACGCGCGGGCGTTCGCGAGGATCGACGGCGGCGCCGGAGGAACCACGGGCACGCCGTCTTCGGGCAGCGGCGTCGACCCGTCGACGAGCGCCGACCACTCGTCGACGAGGCTCGAGTCGACCTGGCGCACGAGCTCGCCGAGCCACTCGATGATGTCCATCAGCTCGTCGGTGCGCGCCTCGGCCGGCACGGTCTGACGGACCGCGCGATAGGCATCCGACAGGTAGCGCAGCACCAGTCCCTCGCTGCGCTGCAGCTGGTAGAACGAGACGTACTCGGCGAAAGACATCGCGCGCTCGAACATGTCGCGGACGACCGCCTTGGGGCTCAGCTCGAAGTCGCGCACCCACGGCTGGCTCGAGGCGAACACCTCGAAAGACTGGGCGAGCAGGCCCTCGAGCGGCTTCGGATACGTGACCTCTTCGAGCAGCGCCATGCGCTCGTCGTACTCGATGCCCTCGCGCTTCATCGCCGCGACCGCCTCGCCGCGGGCCTTGTACTCCTGCTGCGACAGGATCGCGCGGGGGTCGTCCAGCGTCGCCTCGATGATGCTCACGACGTCGAGCGCGTAGTGCCCCGTGCCGACCCGGGGGGCGGCGGCCCCGGCTCCGCCCGCCCCGGCGCCCGCCCCGCCGGCGCTTCCCGCCCCGGCTCCGGCGTCCGCCCCGGCTCCGGCGTCCGCCGTGCCCGAACTCCTCCAATCCGAACCCGATTCCGTGGTTTCCGGCTCTTCCGGGCCCGCAGGACGAAAAGTGGAGGAGTTCGGGACGTCGTCTTCGGGCGACAGCAGCTCGATCGCGGCGAGCGCGAACGGCGAGAGCGGCTGATTGAGCGCGAAGTTCGGCTGCAGGTCGACGGTGAGGCGGATGTGCGGGCCGGATGCCCCGCCGCGCACGACCTCGACGATCCCGGCATCGACGAGCGTCCGGAAGATCGCGATCGCGCGGCGCGCCAGCTCGTACCGTCGCGCGCGCGGCTCGTGGTTGTCGAACACGAGCGACCGCACGTTCCCGAACACGTCACCGCCGCGGCCGATCACGTTGATCAGCATCGCCGCCGTGAGCTTCAGCTGCGGCACCAACGGCTCGGGCGGTGCGGCGATGAGGCGCTCGTACGATCCCTCCGCCCAGTTGACGACGCCGGTCGGGGCCTTCTTGCGCACGATCTTCTTGCGCTTGGCGGGGTCGTCGCCGGCCTTGGCCAGGGCGCTGACGTTCTCGATCTCCCACTCGGGCGCCATCACGACGACGTTGCCGTGCGTGTCGTACCCCGCCCGCCCGGCACGCCCCGCGACCTGGTGGAACTCGCGCGCCGACAGCTGGCGCATCTTCGTGCCGTCGTACTTCGACAGCGCCGTGATCATCACGGTGCGGATCGGCACGTTGATGCCCACGCCGAGCGTGTCGGTGCCGCAGATCACCTTCAGCAGCCCGCGCTGGGCGAGGGTCTCGACGAGCCGGCGGTAGCGCGGCAGCATGCCCGCGTGGTGCACGCCGATGCCCGCCCGCACGAGGCGCGACAGCGTCTTGCCGAACCCCGTCGTGAAGCGGAAGCCGCCGATCGCCTCGGCGATCTCGTCGCGCTGCGCGCGAGTGGTGAGGGTGACGGATGCCAGGGCCTGCGCCCGTTCGAGCGCCGCCGCCTGCGCGAAATGCACGATGTAGACCGGCACCTCGCGCTCGTCGACGAGCATCGTGAGCACTTCGTGCACGGGTCGGCGCTCGTACGAGAAGTGCAGCGGCACCGGGCGCTCCACGCCCGTCACGAGCGCGACGGGGCGGCCGGTGCGACGCCCCAGATCCTCAGCGATGGGCGTCACGTCGCCGAGCGTCGCCGACATCAGCAGGAACTGCGCGCGCGGAAGCAGCAGCAGCGGCACCTGCCACGCCCACCCCCGGTCGGGGTCGCCGTAGTAGTGGAACTCGTCCATGACGACCTGGTCGACGGATGCCTCGGATCCCTGCCGCAGCGCGATATTGGCGAGGATCTCGGCGGTGCAGCACACGATCGGGGCATCCGGATTCACCGACGAGTCACCCGTCACCATGCCGACGTTCTCGGCCCCGAAGATCTCGACGAGGGCGAAGAACTTCTCGCTCACGAGGGCCTTGATCGGCGCCGTGTAATAGGAGCGACCGCCGGATGCCAGGCATGCGGCATGCGCCGCGATCGCGACAAGCGACTTGCCCGTGCCCGTCGGCGTCGACAGGATCACGTTCGCGCCCGAGACGAGCTCGATCACGGCTTCGTCCTGCGCCGGATAGAGGCCCAGGCCGCGGCTCTCGGCCCAGGTGACGAAGCCGTCGTACGCGGCATCCGCCGTCGCTCCCCGCGCGACGAGGTCGGTCAGGCGCGGGTCAGGGGTCACCCCCCGAGTCTGCCAGGCGCCGCGCGCCGCCGGACTCGCCGGACCTGCCGGACCTGCCGGACCTGCCGGCGAACCACCGCATCCGCGATGAGACACCGCGCGCCACGCTGTGGCTCAGCGTGCACGCTGTGTTTCGACGCACGCGCCGTGTCTCAGCGCAGACGCTGCGTCTCGACGCAGACGCTGTGCCTCAGCGCAGACGCTGTGCCTCAGCGCAGACGCTGTGTCTCAGCGCGCACGCGCCGGCGAACCACCGCATCCGTGCTGAGACACCGTGCGCCACGCTGTGTCTCAGCGCGCACGCGCCGGCGAACCACCGCATCCGTGCTGAGACACAGTGCGCCACGCTGTGTGTCGGCGCACGCGCTGTGTGTCAGCGCGTCAGCGACCCGACGCCTTCGCGGCGACGACACGGGCGGCCGCGGCATCCACGAGCTTCGCGAACGCGGGGTCGGACTGCGCCTTGGCCAGCACGGCATCGTACATCGCGGGGTAGACCGTCGGGTCGGCCGAGACGAGCACGAGGTCGACGCCCGCCGAGATCGCCATGATCGCGCGGTCGGCGGGCGCCCACTGCTCGGCGGCGACGGCGGCGGAGAGGTCGTCGCTCATGACCACGCCGTCGAAACCCACGGCCGTGCGCAGCAGCCCCACGACGGCCCCGGAGAACACGGCCGGGCTCGCCGGGTCGATGTTCTGGTAGATCGCCGTCGAGACCATGACCGCCGAGGGCCCGGCCGACGTGAGCGGGCCGTAGACCGACACGTCGGGGCCGCCCGTCGTGACCGTCGTGTCGACGACGTTCGCGGTCGTGTCGGTGTTCGCGCTGACATGTCCCAGGCCAGGGAAGTGCTTGAAGACGGGCAGGATGCCTGCCGCGCGCATCCCCTCGGCGAAGGCCCCCGCCTTCGCCTCGACGGTCGGCGCGTCGTAACCGTATTGGCGGCCGAGAGCGCCGATCGGGGGGTTGTCGAAGCGGGTCGCCTGGCTCGTGACGATGTCGGCGACGGGTGCGAGGTTCATGTCGACGCCGGCCGCGGCGAGCTCGGCGCCCCACTGCGCCGCCTGCGCCTGCAGCTGGTCGGCGGGCAGGTCGGCCTGGCGGATCGCGTAGGGCATGTCGCTGAAACCCGGTCCGCGCAGCACCTGCACTTCGCCGCCCTCCTGGTCGGTGGCGACCCAGAGCCGCACGCCGCCCGTCGGGCCGGTGCCGTCGGGAACTCCCGCCGCTGCCGCCGTCCCCGCTGCTCCCGTCGACGGCGGCGCGAGCGCCGTGAACTGTGCCACCAGCGCGGCGACCGCCGCCGCTCCCGCCGTCGTGCGTCCGTGCAGGAAGATGCTGCCGGCGTGCCGGTCGGGGATCGCCGAGAGCGTCGCGGGCGTCGCCGATGCGACATCGGTGCCCACCATGAACAGCTGCCCGACGCGCTGCTCGAGACTGAGCGCGGCCAGCGGGTCGGGCGTGGGTGTCGGCGACGGCGTGGGTGTGGGCGCGGCGGTCGTGGGCGAGATCGACGGCGTCGGCGACGACGCGGCGCACCCCGCCACGACCACCACGACCGCCACGAGGGCCGCGATGGCGGCAAGA
>JASCPF010000035.1 GCA_029959325.1 Microbacteriaceae bacterium PS02068 | reverse complement strand
CATCTGCACGTCCATGCAGATGACGTCGGGACGAAGGCGGGATGCCTCGGCCACCGCCTGCGCCCCGGTCGCGGCTTCGCCGACGACGGTGATGCCCGGCGCCGACTCGAGGATCATCCGGAAGCCCGCGCGCATGACGGCGTGATCGTCGGCGAGCAGCCGCTCGGTCGCGCCCGAGGCCTCCATCGCCGCGAGGGCCGTCGCGTGCACGCCGACCGCGCGCGATCCGGGGCCGGCCTCGGGCCGCCGCTCGAACGCGACGGCGGCGAGGCCGTGTCGGGCCGCTTCTGCGGCGAGCAGAGTGCCGACCGGCCCCGCCCCGACGATCGCGAGGTCGATCACGGCGCACCGCCGGCGCCGTCCGTGGCTCCGGCGGGAGCCACTCGCACGGCGAGCAGCCGGAAGCGTGCCGGCCGCTCGACGCGCCACCCGCGCGGCAGCAGGGCGGCGAGTTCGGCCGCGGTGAAGCTGCGGCGGATCGAGCGGAGTCCGTCGGTGCGCAGCAGACTGCCGGGCGCGAGTGGGGTGATACCGATCGCGTAGCCCGCATACGCGGCGCGCGAGCGGGCGATGTCGGAATGCAGCACGAGCCCCTCCGACAAGGCATCCGAGTCAGCGAGCAGCCCGGCCAACTGGCCACTGTCGAGGTGATGCAGCACGTGGTTCGAGATCACCGCATCGAAGCGGCGTCCTTCCGCGACCAGGTCGGCGCTGTGCACGCGCAGGTATTCGATGCCGGGAGTCGGGTGGCGGCGAGCCACGGCGAGCGAACGCTCGTCGGGGTCGATGCCGGTCGCCGCGACGTCGATGCCGTCGGCGCGGGCGAGGCTCACCAGGCGGCGCAGCACGTCGCCGCCCCCGCAGCCGATGTCGAGGATCCGCAACGGCCTGCTCCCCTCGGCGCGTCGGCGCGCGAGCGGGCGCACGCGCGCGCGATAGACGCCGCCCCACCCCGACACGAGACGGTTCACGATCGCGAACCGCTCGAGCGTGCGGCGCAGGCGCTCGGGGTCGCACGCGGGGTCGTCCATCAGCTCGCGCAGCTCGGTGTCGCGCGACGACAGCCGGGTCATCGCACGTCGGCGCGGACGGTCATCCGCGCCGATTCGACCGTCAGGCCCGGCGCGAAGGCGACGGCGGTGAGGCGCGCGCCATCCGTGGCATGCGGGTCCTCAAGCATCCGCTGCAGGATGAACAGGATCGTCGCCGACGACATGTTGCCGTAGTCGTGCAGAACGTCGCGCGAGTGACGCAGCGCGTCGGGGGCGAGCCCGCACGCCGCCTCGACCTTGTCGAGGATGCTGCGCCCGCCGGGGTGCACCGCCCAGTGCTCGTCGACCGTCGGCTCACCGTCGGCCCCGCCTGCGGACGAGTCGGATGCCTCGCCCCACAGCCGCCCGAGCGCCGCGCGCACTTCGCGCCCGACGACGCGGGGAACCTCAGCGGTCAGGGTCATCTCGAACCCGTGGTCGCCGATCGTCCAGCCCATCGCCGACTCTCCGTCTTCGGTGATCGCCGTCGTGAAGCGGTCGAGCTCGAGGCGCGCACCGCCCCGGGATGTGAGCGACGGCGATGCCGACACGATGGCGGCTGCGGCGCCGTCGGCGAACACGGCCGACGAGACGATCTGGTCGGCATCGGACGAGGGGCGCAGATGGATCGAGCACAGTTCGGCGCACACGACGAGCACGAGCGCCGTGGGGTCGGCGGCGCAGATCCGGGCGGCCGAGCGCAGGGCGGGCAGCGCGGCCGCACACCCGAGAAAGCCGAGATGCTCACGCGAGACGCTGCTCGACAGCCCCAGGTCGCGCACGAGGCGGAAGTCGGGCCCGGGGGCGAAGAATCCCGTGCACGAGGCCGTCACGACGTGGGTGATGTCGGCGGGGTCGACGCGTGCACGTCGCAGCGCGTCGCGGGCCGCGGCGGCGAACAGCGCGGGTGCCTCGCGCACGTAGACGTCATTGCGCACGCCCGTGGCGGGCAGGGCGATCTCGCGCGTCTCGGCGTCGATGAACGGGGATGCCACGGTGCTGCCGGAGGCCAGCTCGGGCAGCACCGTGTGCCGTGTCTCGATGGCCGACTGGTCGAACGCGGCCCCGATGATCCGCCGCGTCACGCGGTCGAGGCCCGGCTGCGCGGCGAACAGGTCGCGCACCTCGGTCTGCGCCAGCGTGGTCTGCGGGACGGCAGTGCCGATGCCCACGATCGAGGCTGTCATCTGGGCAGGCTATCTGCCGCGGCGACCTCGTGTGCAGACGGTTGCCGGATTGCCGGGAATGTGCAGGCGATCCGGGGGATCAGGCGTCGACGACGACCGACTCGGTGATCGGGCGGCGGGTGCGCGGGGCGAGGTCGCGTTCGCGCAGGGCCTCGGGGGCGGCGGCGATGTCGCCGAGGGTGCCCACGGCCATGACCGTGATCGCCGACACGTCGTCGCCGAAGTCGAAGGCCGCGCCGATCGCCGCGCGGTCGAAGCCGCCGATCTGGTGCGTGTGCAGGCCCGAGGCGTGTGCCTGCACGGTGAAGTGCGCTGCGGCCTGGCCCGTGTCATAGGCGGCCCACCGCAGCGGCTGGCCGTCGAGGGATGCCGCGGCGGCGAACACGATCAGCGCGGCGGCATCCGCGGCCCAGCTCTGGTTGAAGCCCGCGAGCGCGTCGACGATCGCCGCGTGGGCGTCGGTGCCGCGGCGGGCGACGACGAATCGCCAGGGCTGCGTGTTGCTGGCCGACGGGGCCCAGCGCGCAGCCTCGAGGGCGCTCGCCAGGGCGTCTTCGTCGATGGGGGTAATGGCGTCGAAGATGCGGGTGCTCCAGCGCTCGGCGAGGACGTCGAGGATCGGGGCATCGGTGATCGCGGTGCGGGTGGCGAGGGGGCTCATGGCGACTCCTGGGAATAAGGACACGGTGGGACGTCGTCGGCCCGGGGTGGTACACGTGCATTCAACGGTATAGATCGCGGATGTGTTCCCGGTGTAAATGACGATTGTGGAAGGCTGCGCATTCTTCGCTGCGGGATGCCTCGCCGCGACGCGGCATCCCGGATTAGCGTGGCGCTATGACCACGATCGCGACCGCCGACCTCTACGACGAACGCGGCGACGAGCTCGACTCGCTCGCCCTGCAACTGCACGATTTCGGGGGTGCGGCGGCCTTCGACGGGCCGATCCGCACGATCCGGTGCCACCGCGACAACGCGCTCGTCAAGGCGACGCTCGCCACCCCCGGTGCCGGTGCCGTGCTCGTGATCGACGGGGGCGGGTCGCTCGAATCGGCGCTCGTCGGCGACCTGATCGCGGGGTCGGCGGTCGCGAACGGCTGGGCCGGGCTGATCGTGCACGGAGCGATCCGCGACCGCGCGGCGATCGGCGCGCTGCCCCTCGGGGTCAAGGCGCTCGGGTCGAATCCGCGCAAGAGCGCCAAGGACGGCGTCGGCGAGGTCGACGTGCCGGTCGAGATCGCGGGCGTGACCTTCCGCCCGGGCGCGCACGTGTGGGCCGACGTCGACGGCATCCTCGTCGAGCGCTGATCCGGCGCGCCACCCGAGTCACGCGGCAGCCCGCGACCCAGCGGCGCGGCCGGCGGATTGCGAGATAGCCGTCGCGTCGTGCGGCATCACGCCCGCCGAGCCAGCAGCACGCGCCGAGGATTTCGCTGGGGCCGCCGCGGCGACCGGAATGGTCGTCGCATCGTGCGGCGTCACGCCCGCCGAGCCAGCAGCACGCGCCGAGGACTTCGCCGACCCCTCGGGCGGCCGGCCTGACAAGCTCGGGGACCGAGCGGGGTGACGAGGCACGTACCTTGCGGCAGCGCGGCGAAAGGGCGAACCTGGCCATGCCACACCACGTGAGGAGCACACCATGGTCGCATTCGACAGCGCGTTCTCGGGATTCTCGGTCGACGACATCCCGGCCGCGCAATCCTTCTATCGGGATGCCCTCGGGCTCGCCGCCGAGGTGAACGACATGGGCATCCTCGACATCACTCTGCCCGGCGGCGCGCACGTCATCGCCTACCCCAAGAGCGACCATGTGCCGGCGGCGTTCACGATCCTCAACTTCGCCGTGGCCGACATCGACGCCGCCGTCGACGAACTCAACGCCGCCGGTGTCGTCACGAAGATCTACGACGACCCGGATTTCGGCGGCGACGCGCGCGGCATCATGCGCGGGCGCGGCCCCGAGATCGCGTGGTTCCGCGACCCCGCGGGCAATGTCCTCTCGGTCATCGTCGAGCGCTGACGCACGAGCACTCCCCTCCTGAGTCACCCCGTGACTCAGGAGGGGAGTGTCGCGTGATTCAGCCCGCGAGGGCCTCGGCGAGCTTGACCCGGCCACCCATCCGCAGGATCGAGTTCTCGTAGATCTTCGATCCCACCCAGATCGCGCCGGCGCACGTGGCGAGCATGATCGCGAGAGAGAGCAGCGGCTCCCACCACTGCGCCGTGTCGAGGAAGATCCGCACCGGCATGGCGACCGGCGCCGAGAACGGCACGTACGACATCACGGACATCACGACCGGGTTGTCGTTGAAGAAGATCACCAGCATGTACGGCGCCATCACCAGGAAGGTCAGCGGCGTCGTCGTCGACCCGATGTCCTCCTGCCGCGACACCATCGCTCCCGCGGCGGCGAACAGCGATGCGAGCAGGATGAACCCGAAGAAGAAGAACACCGCGAACCATGCGATGGGAGCGCCGAGCCCCGTGAGCAGATCGCTCTGCCCCGTCACGGTCAGCCCGACGATCGCGATCGCGGCGAGGCCGATGATCTGACCCATCGCGAGGATCGTGTTGCCGATCACCTTGCCGGCCAGCAGTGCCCGCACGGGAATCGCCGAGATCAGCAGCTCGACGACGCGCGTCGCCTTCTCTTCGACGACCGACTGGGCGATCGTCGTTCCGAAGGTCAGGGCGGCCATGAAGAAGACGACCCCGAACCCGATCGCCACGAAGTAGCGCAGCATCTCGTTGGTACCACTGGGGCTCAGCAGCTCGACGGGCGGGGTCTGGCTGAGCAGCTGCAGCAGGCTCGACGGCGGCGAGTCGTCGCCGACCACGGTGTAGTCGAACGCGCCCGAGCCTCCCGGAACGAGGGCCGCATCGACGGTGCCGTCCTTCACGAGGGCGCGGGCGGCATCGGCATCCGATGCCTCCGTCACCTTCACCGCGTCGCCGAGTGAGACGACCACGGGCGCCGTCTGCGACGTCACGGCGATCGGGATGCCCTCGTTCGTCTGGGCCGCGAATCCGCCCCAGACGACCGAGACGAGCGCGATGAGGAACAGGAGCCCGGTCGAGATCAGGAATGCCTTGCTCCGCAGCTTCGAGCCGACTTCACGCTCGGCGACGAGCCAGGTGCTCTGGGCGAAGGTAGGGGGCTGCACGCTCACTGGATGACCTCCTTGAAGATCTGGGCAAGGGATGGATGCCGCGGGCTGAAGCTGGTCACGTCACCGCGTTCGACGGCGCTGCGCAGCACGCGGTGCGCCGTCTCGTCGCTGTCGGCGTCGAACAGGGCGTAGCCGCCGTCGAACTCGACGACGTCGACGCCGGGCTCGCTGCGCAGCCAGCCGGCATCGCCCGCCGAGATCAGCTCGAACCGTCGCTGCGCGTGCTGGGTGCGCAGGCTGTCACGCGAGCCGGCCGCACGGATCGTGCCCCCCGCGATGATGACGAGGTCATCGCACAGTCGCTCGACGACGTCGAGCTGGTGCGATGAGAACAACACGGCGGCGCCGTTCGCCGCGCGGGTCTGCAGCACGCCCGCGACGACGTCGACGGCGAGCGGGTCGAGGCCCGAGAACGGCTCGTCGAGGATGAGCACCTGCGGATCGTGCACGAGCGCCGCCGCGATCTGCGCGCGCTGCTGGTTGCCGAGCGACAGGGTCTCGATGTTGTCCTGCAGGCGCTCGCCGAGGCCGAGCTCGGTCAGCAGCGCCTCGGCGCGGTCGTGCGCGTCGGCCTTGGTGAACCCGTGCAGGCGCGCGAGGTAGACGATGTGGTCGAGCACCCGCATCTTCGGGTAGAGCCCGCGCTCTTCCGGCATGTAGCCGAACTGCCGGCGGTCGGCGGCGGTGACGGCAGCCCCGTTCAGCGACACCGATCCGCCATCGCGGGCGAGCACGCCCAGGATGATGCGCATCGTGGTGGTCTTGCCGGCGCCGTTGCCGCCGACGAAGCCGGTCAGGCGCCCCGTCGCCACCTCGAAGCCGACATCGTCGAGCACGCGCTTCGCGCCGTACGACTTGGTGATCCCGCTCAGTTCGAGCATGAGCTCCTCCTTCTCGGATGTTCTCGGATGCTGCTGTTTCGACGCTAGGCCCGGGGCGTGCCGTGGCGCCTCCCCCGCACGGTGGGGATCTGCGCCTGCCCGCGCTCCGCCGTGCAGGGGAGCGCGGCACAGGGGGGACGAGCGCAGGATGCCGCGGTTCAGGCCAGACCGTGACGGTGCGCCCAGACGACGGCCGCCACGCGGTCGCGTACGCCGAGCTTCTGCAGCACGTTCGAGACGTGCGTCTTGACGGTCGCCTCGCCGATGAACAGCGCGGTCGCGATCTCGGCGTTGCTGCGGGCATCGGCGAGCAGGCGCAGCACCTCGCTCTCGCGGTCGGTCAGCGCCACCGCCGCATCGGCCACGACCGCGCCTCCCGCCGCGTCCGCGGCGGGGGAGGCAGCGGGAAGCTGTACGCGGGAGTACCCAGCCGGCGAGTGCTCCGCCGGCGAGGCATCCGCACCGAGGGCGAACCTCTCGATCACCCGTTTCGTGACGGCCGGCGCGAGCAGCGCGTCGCCGGCTGCGGCGACCCGCACCGCGGTGATGAGCTCTTCCGGGCCGGCGTTCTTCAGCAGGAACCCGCTCGCCCCGGCGGCCAGCGCCTGGAAGAGATAGTCGTCGCGATCGAACGTCGTCACGATGACGATGCTCGACGTGCTCACGGGGTCGGCCGTGATGCGTCGTGTCGCCTCGAGGCCGTCCATGTCGGGCATCTGCACGTCCATGCAGATGACGTCGGGACGAAGGCGGGATGCCTCGGCCACCGCCTGCGCCCCGGTCGCGGCTTCGCCGACGACGGTGATGCCCGGCGACGACTCGAGGATCATCCGGAAGCCCGCGCGCATGACGGCGTGATCGTCGGCGAGCAGCACCCGCACCGCGGCGGTCACGATGCACCTCCCGTCGTCGGGATCCGAAGCCGCACGAGGAATCCGCCGCGCGGGCGGGGGCCGACCTCGAGCGCACCGCCCGACGCCGCCGCCCGTTCGCGCATGCCCACGAGCCCGAGCCCCGGCCGCCCGATCAGGTGGCTGCGCCCGGTGTTCGACACCTCGAGTTCGACGGCGTCGGGCGAGTAGCGCAGGCGCACGTCGGCCGTCGCCGCGGGCCCGCCGTGACGGCGCGCGTTCGTGAGTGCCTCCTGCGCCACGCGGTAGAGGTTCACCTCGGCCAGCTCGGCGACCTGGACGGGCTCGCCGACCTCGGAATACGTGGTCGGCAGCCCGTTGTCGTTCGCGTGGGCGACGAGGTCGGTCAACGACGCGAGGCGCAGCGTCGAGTCGCCGGGCGTCTCGGCATCGGGTGTGCGCAGCGTCTCGAGCAGCTGGCGCAGCTCGATCAGGGCATCACGCGACGACTGCTCGACCGCCTGCAGAGCGATCCGCGCGGTGTCCGGGTCGCGATCGAGCACGGCGCGCGCGGCGCCCGCCTGCACTCCCATCGCCGACACGTGGTGGGCGACGACGTCGTGCAGCTCGCGCGCGATGCGCACCCGGTCGAGCGCGACGGCCTGCGCCGCCGTGACCTCGCGCTCGTGCTCGAGCTCGCGCGTGCGTTCTTCGAGCGTCGAGCGCGCCTGAGCCTGCGCCCATGCGCGCTCGCCGAAGTAGTACGCGCCGCCGAAGAAGGCCGCGTTGACCAGGAATTGCAGCAGCATGTAGGCCGCGAAGGGAGAGAAGAGCCCCGCGCGCGAAGGTCCGTCGCCTCCCGTGGCCTCCTGGAACGTCGTCGCGAGCAGCCAGATGAACATCCCCGCGATGACGATGAGACGCACGACCGTCGCCCGCCGCCGGTTCTCTACCCAGGCCCCGACGGTGTACATCGCGATGAACAGCGCGACGTTGCCGACGTAGACCTCGGGGATGCGGGCCGAGATGCCGACGAAGAACACGAGCGCGACGGCGCACAGCACGACCTCGGGATACCGGCGCCGCACCGCGAGCGGCACCGTGAGGGCGGCCGCGTAGACGAGCGACCAGACGAAGGCCGGCGAGTCGTCGCCGTAGACGCCCGCGACGCTGCCGAGCCATGCGCTGATGACGGCGCCGACCATGAGCACGATCGCGAGCCACAGGTCGTTCCGTCGCTGCGCGCCCGTCACGGGCCTGCGGGACGGGGCGGTCGTGGCATCCATTCTCCCACGGTAGAGGGGCGAGGATGCCTCGTCCTCCCCCCTATGGCGGAACTGTCGCGCTCAGCAGATTGTCAGGTGATGGACACATTCCGTCCACTCGCCGCACGGGTTCGATCCCTAGACTCAGCGAGTGACGAGCGCTCCTCTTGCCCGCCGCGCCTCCGGCGCCGCCCCGGCCCGATTCCCGTCTTGGTTGCCAGAGTTCTTGCGTCGACCCGCCGGTCGACTGGTCACGATGCGTGACCCGATGCTGCGCTTCGCGCTGAGCCGTCGGGGGCTGATGATCGGCTTCGCCGCCGTGCACGGCATCTATCTGCTGGGGCTCCTGCCCACGATCATCGCCGGCCAGACGCAGGGCGACCTGCCGCTCTACCGGCTGTGGGCCGAGCAGGCGAAGCTGGGCTACTGGCCCGTCATCGACATGTCGTGGGTCTACCCGGCCGGCGCGCTCGCGCCCATCATGGGCGCCATCGCCGCCGGGCCGTACAACTACCAGCTCGGCTGGTTCGTGCTCATGATCGCGGCCAACCTGCTCGCCGTGCTGGCGCTGACCGGCAACCTCCGCCGCCGCTCCGGCTACCCCGCGGCCTGGTTCTGGCTCGCCGTGCAGATCCTGCTGTGGCCCGTCTCGATGCTGCGGCTCGAGGGCTTCGCGGCGCCGCTGGCGATCGCCGGCCTCGCCGTGCTGCTGCGTCGCCCCGCGGTCGCCGGTGCGCTCATCGCCGCGGCCACCTGGATCAAGGTCTGGCCGGCCGCGATCGCCGCGGCCGCCGTCACCGTGGCATCCACTCGTCTGCGCATCGCGCTGGGCGGTCTCGCCGTCAGCGCGGTCATCGCGATCACCGTGCTCGCCTACGGCGGTGGGTCGAACCTCTTCAGCTTCGCGACGATCCAGGGCGACCGCGCCCTGCAGCTCGAAGCGCCGGTCGCGACGCCCTGGGTGTGGGCGACGGTGCTGGGGCTGCCCGGCGCCGAGATCCGGCAGAACTACGTGCTCGCCACGCGCGAGGTCGCCGGCCCCGGCGCGCACCTCGCCGGCGAGATCGTCGGCTGGCTCATGCCGATCGCGTTCGGGGTCATCGTCGTGCTGCTGTGGCGCGCGCGCCGACTCGCCGCGCGACAGAACCGCCTGACGTCGCGCGTGGAGCAGCGGCTGATCCTCAGCGGCAGCTTCGCGCTGACGGCGGCGTTCATCGTGTTCAACAAGGTCGGCTCTCCCCAGTACATGCTGTGGCTCGCGCCGATCGTCGCGGTCGGGCTCGCCGTCGACCGCCACGCCTGGATGCGCGCCGCCGGGTGGATGGCCGCCGTGTGCGTGACCACGTCGCTCGTCTTCCCGATCCTGTACCTGCCGCTCATCGACGGCCACCCGTTCGCGGCGTTCGTGCTGCTGGCGCGCAACGTCATGGTCTGCGGCCTGTTCGTCTGGAGCGTCGTGGCGCTCTGGCGCGCGGGAACCGCGACCACCCCGGCGCGCGACCGCGTCTTCGCGGGTGTGCCGGTGGCGGCGGTGGCGCAGGGCTGATAGGCAGGTCATGGAGGATGCCATGACCGTCTACACCGTGGGACTGATCGTCGGATCGGTCTCAGAGCCCTCGCTCAATCGCCGGTTCGCCGACGCCCTGGTGCGTCTCGCGCCGGATGTGGGCCTGGAGTTCCGCGAGATACCGATCGCCGCGCTGCCGTTCTACGGCACGCAGTACGACGCCGACTTCCCGGCCGATGCGTGGGCCTTCAAGCGGTCGATCGAGTCGGCGGACGGCCTGCTCATCGTGACGCCGGAATACAACCGGTCGATTCCCGGCGTGCTGAAGAACGCGATCGACTGGGCGTCGCGCCCGTCGGGTCAGAGTTCACTCACCGACAAGCCGACGGCCGTCACCGGAGCTTCGAAAGGCGCGATCTCGACCGCTGTCGCCCAGAATCACCTGAAGGCGATCCTTTCGGCGATGGGTGCTCCGCTCGTCGGCCGCCCCGAGGCGTATGTGCGCATCGCCGACGACTTCTTCGACGAGGAGGGTGGCATCGCGAGCGAGCGCACGCGAGAGTTCCTCGCCGGATTCCTCCGCGGTCTCCACGATCTCATCGCTCGGTGGGTGCCGACGGACGGACGGTGACCCCGCCGGGCGTCACCAGACCCTCGTCACCAGTTCCTCGTCAGAAGATCATCGGGCGGTCGTCGTCGTGCTGGCCCTCGAGGTCGAGGTCGACCATGACCGGCACGTGGTCGCTGGGGACCTCGCCCTTCCGCTCGTTCCGGTGGATCGCCGCACCCACGACCGCGTCGGCGAACGCGTGCGACCCGAGGATGAAGTCGATGCGCAGCCCCTCGTTGCGGGGAAAGCGCAGCTGCTTGTAGTCCCAGTAGGTGTAGCCGGTCGGCACGAGCGGGCGCACCGTGTCGGTGAGTCCGGCGCCGAGCAGTGCCTGGAAAGCCTCGCGCTCGGGCGGCGAGACGTGCGTCGTCACGCCTTCGACGACCGTCGGGTCGCCGTTGTCGGCGTCGGTCGGGGCGATGTTGAAGTCGCCGGTGAGCGCGAGCGCGAGGTCGGGGTTCGCGCTCAGGGCGTCGGCGGTGTAGCCGCGGAGCGCCTCGAGCCAGTCGAGCTTGTAGAGATAGTGCGGGTCGTCGAGCCCGCGGCCGTTCGGCACGTACAGGCTCCAGAGCTCCACCCCGCCGATCGTGGCGCCGAGGGCACGGGCCTCTTGCGGGGCACCCGGCCCGTCATGGCCTTTCGCGAAGCCGGGCATGCCGGGGAAGCCGACCTGGAGGTTCTCGATCGGCTCTCGGCTGGCGATCGCGACGCCGTTCCACTGGTTCAGCCCGTGCGCCTCGACCGTGTAGCCGGCCTCTTCGAACGGCGCGTACGGGAACTGCTCGGGCTTGCACTTGATCTCCTGCATGAGCAGCACGTCGATGTCTTCGCGCACGCAGAACTCGACCGTGCGGGTGACGCGGGCGCGGATCGAGTTGACGTTCCAGGTGGCGATGCGCATGGCATCCAGCCTACGGTCGCCCGCCGACGTCGCTCGCCTTCGTGTCAGCCGCCCACGGTGTGCGAGAACGCGCTGACGAGCACGGTGAGCACGGTGGCGACGAACGCGACGACGGCGACGCCGATCGCGATGCCGATCCACGCGATCCGCGGCAGGCGACCACGCAGCCGGCGGCCCTCCGGGGCGACCACGCCGGGGCCCACCCGAGCCTCGAGGGTGAGGGTCGGCGGCGCACCCCGGTCGTCGACGTAGCGGTCGGTCTGCTGCTGCGCCTTGCGTCCGACGGTCGCGCGGATGCGCTCGAATCGTTCCCACGTCGCGGGATCGGTGAGGTCGAACCCTCCCGGGCGCAGCACGATCATGCGATCATCACGCACTTCGACGTCGAGGTCGCCGGCCTCGTCGATCAGCAGCGCCATGAGGTCGGGGGCGAAGACATACAGGGCGTCGCGCTCGTATCCGCGCGGCGCGTAGAGCTCGAAGTGCCGATCGAAGTCGCCCTCGAGCGACAGCCGCTGGTCGCGCGAGGGGCGGCGCATGAGCTCGTGGCCGTTCGAGGTCGCGTCGAGCAGCAGGTGCGGCAGACGGCGGGCGAGTCGGATCGCGAGGTATCCGATCGTGCGCGACTGCACCGGCGTCGAGACCGAGACCGAGCGCGTGATCGTCATCCCGCCGACGCGCTCGACGCTCGAGGCGGTGCGGGTGCCGCCGGTGATCGTTCCCGCTTCCCAACCGTCGCCCGTCACCTTGTCGCGCGCGACGCCCGATGAGGCCTGCTCCCACAGGCTGTCGCCGAGCGCGGGGGGAGCGCCCTCGGCCTCGTACCCCCAGCCGTGCGCGGCGGCCCAGGCGGCGATCTGCTCGTTCATCGGCACCACCCTATTGTGCGTACCGACACGCCCGCCGCGACTTCGTCAGAGCGCGGCGAGGATGTCGTCGACGCGCTGCTTGGCGTCGCCGAAGAGCATCTGCGTGTTCTCGCGGAAGAACAGCGGATTCTGCACGCCCGCGTAGCCGGATGCCATCGACCGCTTGAACACGACGACGTTCCGCGCCTCCCACACGTGCAGCACGGGCATGCCCGCGATGGGTGAGCCCGGGTCTTCCGCCGCAGCCGGGTTCACGGTGTCGTTGGCGCCGATCACGAGCACGACGTCGGTGTCGGCGAAGTCGCCATTGATCTCATCGAGTTCGAGCACGATGTCGTACGGCACTTTGGCCTCGGCGAGCAGCACGTTCATGTGACCGGGCAGGCGACCGGCGACGGGATGGATGCCGAAGCGCACCTCGACGCCCTTCTCGCGCAGGCGCCGGGTGAGGTCGGCGACGGGGTACTGCGCCTGCGCGACGGCCATGCCGTAGCCGGGCGTGATGATGACCGACGTGGCATCCCGCAGCAGTTCCGCGACCGAGGCGGCGTCGGTCTCGTGGATCTCGCCCTCTTCTTCGGCGTCTGACCGCGGAGCTTCGATGCCGAAGCCGCCCGCGATCACGGAGAGGAACGACCGGTTCATCGCCTTGCACATGATGTAGCTGAGGTACGCGCCCGACGAGCCGACGAGGGCACCTGTCACGATCAGCAGGTCGTTGTTCAGCAGGAAGCCGGCGGCCGCTGCCGCCCATCCCGAGTAGCTGTTGAGCATGGATACCACGACCGGCATATCTCCGCCGCCGATCGAGGCGACGAGGTGCCAGCCGAGAGCCAGCGCGAGGGCCGTCACGACGATCAGCAGCCACAGCTCGGGCGTGATCACGTACCAGACCGTCATCGCGACGAACAGGATCAGCGCGCCGACGTTGAGGACGTTCTTGCCGGGCAGCATGAGCGGCTTGCTCGACATCCGGCCAGACAGCTTCAGGAACGCGACGATCGACCCGGTGAACGTGACGGCGCCGATGAAGACCCCGATGAAGACCTCGGCGTGGTGGATGCCGACGAGCTCGGGTGCGATGCCGTCGGCGTACAGCGCGCCGTTCCAGCCCACGAGCACGGCGGCGAGGCCGACGAACGAGTGCAGCAGGGCGATGAGCTCGGGCATGCCGGTCATCTCGACGACGCGCGCGCGCCAGAGGCCGATCGCGCCGCCGATCACGACGGCGCCGACGAGGAGGGCGGCGCCGAGGTAGGCGGTCACATCGTCTGGCACGAGCGCGCCGTTCGCCACGACCAGGACCACGGTCGCGACGAGCGCGATCGTCATGCCGGTGATGCCGTAGACGACGCCGCGGCGAGCGGTCTCTTGCTTGCTGAGGCCGCTGAGAGCAAGGATGAACAGCAGGGCCGCGACGATGTATGCCGCTGTGGCGATGGACTGCGCGAGGTTCAGCATCGACAGATCGGTCGTGGTGACGATGGTCACTTCTGGTCACCCTTCTGGAACATCGCGAGCATTCGTCGCGTGACGGCGAACCCGCCGAAGATGTTGATGGATGCCAGCAGCACCGCGACCCCGGCGAGCACCTGCACGAGCGGGTTCGGTACGACGATCTGCGTCATGGCGCCGACGATGATGATGCCGCTGATCGCATTCGTGATGCTCATGAGCGGCGTGTGCAGGGCGTGCGCGACCTTGCCGATGACGAAGAAGCCGATCACGACCGACAGCGTCAGCACGAGGAAGTGCTGCGGCAGCGGCGGCGGCGCGACCGCGCACACGAGGAAGAGCGCGGCGACACCGACGGTGGTGAGCGCGGATTTCGCTCCCCGCGACATCGTCTTCTTCGGGGCGGGTGCGGACCCGGTCCCCGAGCTTGTCGAGGGGTCGCCCGTCCCCGCTGCCGCCGGCGCGGCCGACACCTGCACCGCCGGCGGCGGCCAGGTCACGGAGCCGCCGCGCGCCACCGTGATGCCGCGCTGCACGACATCCGTCTCGTCGAGCACCAGCGTGCCGTTTTTGCCGGGCGTCAGCAGGGTGAGCAGGTTCAGCACGTTCGTGCCGTAGAGCTGCGAGGCCTGCTGCGGCAGCCGCCCCGCGAGGTCGGTGTAGCCGAGGATCGTGACGCCGTTCGGTGTGACGACCTTCTCGCCGGCGACCGAGCCCTCGACGTTGCCGCCCTGGCCTGCGGCCATGTCGACGATCACGCTGCCGGGCTTCATGGCCGCGACGTCGGCCGCGGTGATCAGCCGCGGCGCCGCGCGGCCCGGGATGAGTGCCGTCGTGATGATGATGTCGACGTCGGCGGCCTGGTCGCTGTAGAGCTGCGCGGCGGCCGTGTCGTACGCCGCGCTCGTCGCCTTCGCGTAGCCGTCGGAAGACACCTGCGCCGACTCGTCCGGCACGATCACCGGCAGATACGTGCCGCCGATCGATTTCACCTGGTCGGCGACCTCGGGTCGCGGATCGGTCGCGCGCACGATCGCGCCCATGCTCGATGCCGCGCCGATGGCCGCGAGCCCGGCCACGCCGGCGCCCGCCACGAGCACCTTCGCGGGCGGCACCTTGCCGGCCGCCGTGACCTGCCCGGTGAAGAAGCGCCCGAACTCGTTCGCGGCTTCGACGACGGCGCGGTAGCCCGCGATGTTCGCCATCGAGCTCAGCACGTCCATCGACTGCGCGCGCGAGATGCGCGGCACGGCATCCATCGCGAGGGCGGTGACCCCGGCGGCCGCGAGCGAGCCGAGAAGCTCGGGGCGGAGCGCGGGGCTCAGCAGGCCGATGAGGGTCGACCCGTCGTGCAGTCGCGCGATCTCGGCATCCACCGGCGCATCGATCGTCAGGACGACGTCCGCCGACCAGGCATCCGCTGTGCCGACGATCTCGGCGCCCGCCTGCGCGTACGCCTCGTCGGGGAACGACGAGCGCGCGCCCGCTCCCGACTCGACCGACACGTCGTAGCCGAGGGCCCGGATCTTCGCGACGGTCGTGGGGGATGCCGCGACGCGGTTCTCTGCGGGCTGTTCGGCGACGATACCGATACGGGCCATGGTGCTCCTTCGATCCGGGCGGGCGGAGCATTCCGGCACGCCGGAGCACCGCGCCGGGTGACGCTCCCGACTCTAGGGGGCGCGGGGGATGCCCCGGGGCGGAATGTCACGGAAATAATCCCGGTTCTTCGCTCCGTAGACACGCTCCGTAGACTCGGGGCATGACCGCCGCATCCACTCCCGAGCTCGAGCGCGAGCGCCAGGCCCTCATCGCCCTGATCGCTGCCGAGGCCGTCTTCCACGGTGATTTCACCCTCTCGAGCGGCAAGAAGGCGACGTACTACGTCGACATGCGCAAGCTCACGCTCGACCACCGCGCCGCGCCGGCGATCGGACGGCTGGTACTCGACGCCGTGCGCGACCTCGACGTCGACGCTGTCGGCGGGCTGACGCTCGGCGCCGACCCGATCGCCAACGCTGTCATGCACGCGTCGGTGGCAGCCGGCGATCCCGTCGACGCCTTCGTCGTGCGCAAGGAGCCCAAGGACCACGGCCGCGGCCGCCAGATCGAGGGCGCCGAGGTCGCGGGCAAGCGAGTCGTGATCGTCGAGGACACCTCGACGACGGGCGGCTCACCGCTGAAGGCCGCCGAAGTGGCATCCGCCGCAGGGGCTGACGTCGTCGCGGTCGTCACCGTCGTCGACCGCAAGACCGGCGCGCAGGCCGCCGTCGAGGCCGCCGGTTACGAGTGGCGTTCGATCATCGACCTCAACGACCTGGGCCTCGCGCCGCAGTAGTCGCCCGCGGAAGGGGGTCGTCAGTTCTCGGAAGCGAGACGAGACTGCAGCTCTCTGATCGTCGAATGATCGCCTCCGGGTCACCGTGGTGTGACTTCGTATGTGATGCGCACGAGCCCATCGCCTTCGGTCGAATGGTGCCCGCGGAGGGTGAGCAGGACGTCGCGATCGAGCTCACCGAAGAGCGGGCTCCCTCGGCCGAGCAGAATGGGTGCGATGGAGACGGTGAGTTCGTCGACGAGGCCTGCGGAGAGGAACGCTTGAATCGTCCGGCCCCCGTCGATGTAGACGCGCTCGGCGTCGCTCGCCGCGAGAAGCGCTTCCACCTCGCCGATGGACCGGGCGACCTCGGCTTTGTCACTGGCGTCGAGCGTTGAGCTGAGGACGATGACGCGTTTTCCCTCGAAGGGCCAACCTTCGAAGCCGAGCACGGTTTCGAAGGTGGCGCGGCCCATGACGAGGGTGTCGATGGTCGGGAAGAACGTCTCCCAGACGAGGGCGGGATTCGTCCCTTCGTCGGTTGCGTGCGGGCGAGGCTCGGGCTCTGTCAGCCAGGACAAGTCCCCGTCGGGCTTAGCGATGTAGCCGTCCAGGCTCGTGCCGATGAAGACGCATCCGCGCCAGGTGCGACTTTTGGTCATGACGAGCATCATGCCTGAGACCTCCGACATCGAAGACGTGCCGTGCGTCCGGTGCAGACGCAATCGTTATCGGTCGTGGATCTCGCGGCGGTGGCCGGCGCGAACGACGGTGACCACCAGCGCGCTGTCGAGCACGTCGTATCGCGCCGGCCGCGGGAGCTTCTTGACCTGGCGGGCTGCGGCAGCGGCGAACTCGACGCGGTAGCTCACGAGGTGAGGCGTTCGCCTGCGTACATGATGCGTCCGAGCACGTCGGAAAGCTGGCTGCGCAACTCGCGCGTCGAAATCTGCGTCGTCACAGTGTCCACGGGGAACAACTTCGCAATGCCGTCGCGCGGCGACGCTCACGTCGGCAAATACGTGACTCGTGATGCAACCTGGGCCTTTTCGTACTACGCTTAAGCAGTACGAAATACAGCGAACGGGAGCTCGTGTGAGGGTACGGGTGCATCCGAGGGTCACCGATCGACACCCCGATGTCACCACTTCGGATGTGCTCGAGGCCTTCGAAGCTACGTTGCGATCTCGAGCGCGTGACACCCACCCGGTCCAGTGGGTCGGGGTGGGGACAGACGCCAGTGGGCGGTTGCTGGAGTACATCGCGGTGGAAGACGAGCCTGATGGCTGGCTGGTCTTCCATTCGATGCCGGCGACGAGGAAGGTTCTCATTGAGGTTGGACTGAGGAGGTAGGCAGATGGGCGAGTACAGCGACGTGAACGGAGTTCCGTTCACCGACGATGACGTCGAGCAGTGGGCCGCCGAGGCAGAATCCGAGACGGGGTACCAAGGCAAGCACCTGGGGCCCTCGGTTCCCGGACGTCCGATCAGCGTGGGTGCGCAGGCGCGGCCCTTCACGCTTCGACTTGACGCCGCGCGCAGGGCGAAGCTGGATGAGGTGGCGCAGGAGCGCCACACCACGCCCTCACAGTTGATGCGTGAACTCATCGACGCTCTCTAGCGGGATGCCAGGCGGGAGCTGCCGTGCGTTTAAAGGATCGGCTCAGCTCTCCGTCCGGTAGCGGCGCCAGAGGTGCGCCAACCGCTCGATGCCCTCGCTCAGCACCTCGTCAGGTGCGGTGAAGGGAATGCGCAGATGGTCGTCGGTCGAGGTGGATGCCGCGAACTCCGAGCCGCCGGCGACGGCGACCCCGCCGAGCGCGGCGCGGCGGGCGAACTCCGTCGCCGAACCGGAGGGAAGCCCGGCCCAGAGCGCCAGCCCTCCGAGCGGCGGCGTGATGTGCCACTCGGGCAGATGCTCCTCGAGCAGACCGACCAGACGCGTCGCGGCCGCCGCGTGCGTGAGGCTGACGTCGCGCCGCAGGGCGGGCGCTTCGTCGAGGATGCCCATCGCGAGACGCTGCGCGGGCACGCTCGCGGCCTGGTCGAAGAGCTGTCGGGTGACGCGCAGCCGCCGGATGAGGACGGGGTCGGCGCGCACCCAGCCGATCCGCAGGCCCGGCCATCCCCACTTCGACAGCGAGTCGACGACGACGATCGGCGCATCGGGCCGCAGTGCGGCGAGCGAGGGCGGCACGACGCCGTCGAAGGAGATGTGGGCGAGGACCCGGTCTTCGATGATGCGGATGCCGTAGCGCGCCGAGAGGTCGGCGACGCGCTGACGGGCCGCAGGGGGCAGCCGCGTGCCGGTCGGGTTGTGATGGTGGGGGTTCAGGGCGACGAGCACGGGGCGGAGGGCGACGATCGCCGCTTCGAGGGCGTCGACATCGACCCCGTCGGCGGTCATCGGCAGCCCGTAGACACGGGCGCCGCGGCGGCGGACGGGGTCGACGAGCCCCGGCCAGGTGACGGCTTCGGCGAGCACGACGTCGCCCGGCGCGACGAGCTCGTCGACCACGAGGCTGAGCCCCTGCTGTGCACCGTGGGTCACGATGATCTGTTCGGGGGTCGTTGGGGTGCCGTCGTCGGTCAGCAGCCGCGCGATGCGCTCCCGCACCTCGGGAAGCCCCGCCGGGTCGGACTCGGTGTCGTACGCAGCCGTGAACGCCATGTCGAAGCCCCGCACGATCTCGATGGCGCGCGCAGGCATCCGCGGCACGGCGCGCAGCAGATCGACCGACGATGGTGCGGCGGCGAACAGCCCCTCGCCCTGTGCGACGCGGGTGGGCACGACCGCTGAGGCGGGCCCTGCGATTCGCGTGCCGCTCCCTTGCCGACGTTCGACGACGCCCTGTTCGGCGAGCAGAGCGTAGGCGGCGACGACCGTGCCGCGCGAGACCGAGACCGCCCCTGCGAGGGAGCGCTCCGAGGGCAGTCGGTCGCCCGAGCGCAGTTCACCCGAGCGCACGAGAGCGCCGATCGCCGCGGCGAGGCTCGCCGTCAGCGGCCCGCCGGATTCGCTCCAGCGCCCCATGCGGGCCGCCAGTCGGAGGGCGGAGACGGATGCCATTTCGTCGGCCACCGGACCAGAAGTGGACCTGTTCGGAGTGTTCATCACGGTCGATTCTGGTCCAATGAACCACTCACGCACGAGCCATAGCGCTCGAGAACAGCCTCTGCGCAGTCCACTTACCTCGGATTGGACCATTTTGGCGGTCATCGATTGGCTCGGAGGGGATGACGACCACGCCCGCACCGACCGCTACCGCGACGCGCTCGGCGCGATCGAGGCGGGGCTCGCACGCACCCTGGCAATGCCAGCGTGCGCCCCGTCGGCGCGCACGCCGTTCATCGTGCGCTCGATCGTCACGCTGGTACTCACGAACCCGGCGCTGGGTGCGCTGACGATCGCCGAGGCTAACGCTGTCTCCGCGCCCCTCGCAGCAGTCGTCGGCGACCCGGGCAGTATCGAGGCGACCTCGAGCGCGTGACGCCCTTCGCGTCCCCGCAAACGATCAATTCGGGCCAGAATCGACAGGTGTAACACCAAGTTGAAAGTGTCACACTTTTACATGCCGACCAGAAGCCCTCGCACGAACATCACGCATACGCCGCAGGTGAAGCACGCGCTCGAGGTCGCTCGGATGCGCTGGCCGACCGAACATCGCGAGAGCGCCCTGCTCTTGAAGCTCTTGGACGCAGGGGCCCAGGCGATCGAGGACAGCGAGGAGTTCGCAGCAGAACGACGCGTCGCCCGAATCCGCGCTGTCGCGGGCAAATACACGGGGCTGTACGGACCGAACTACCTCGAAGAGCTCCGCGAGGGATGGACCGAATGATCGTTCTCGACGCTGGGGTGCTGATCGGCTTTCTCGACAGCTCAGATGCTCACCGTGACGCATCCGTCGCGCTGCTCCAGCGGCATCGTGCCGACTACCTCGTCCACCCACTCACCGCTGCCGAGGTACTTGTGGGGCCGGCGAAACGCGGCGTTGAAGATAAGGTCTGGCGAGACCTCGCGGCGGTCGGCGTCAAGGTTGCGGAGCTCGGCGACGACGAGCCGCTTGCCCTGGCCCCGACTGCGGGCCCGTTGGGGATTGAAGATGTCCGATACCTGCGTTCTCGCCACGGCAGAGAAATACGAAATCTCCCTCGCGACCTCCGATCACCAACTCGCCAGCGTCGCGAGCCGCACAGCCCGCCTCATCTCGGATGTACGGTCATAGCGCCACCAGCCTCGGCCGACGGATCGGCGGCGCGGTTACTGGAAGACGGGCAGCTGGGATGCCAGGGCCAGCACGAGCCCGGCGAGGGTCAGCAGCACGATGCCGCGGCCGTTCGGCAGGGGCGTGCCCTGCGGGGCATCCCGTCGCCCACGCAGGAAGAGCACGAGCGCGAAGACGAGCACCGCAAGCGCCGTGACGACGAGGACGATCGCCATCAGCCGGCGGTCCCGTCGCCCGCGTCGTGCGTGTCGTCCCGGTCGGGACCATCGCCGCGATCATCCTTATCGCCCCGGCGGCTGCGGACGTACTGCATGACGAACACCACCAGTGTGCCCAGCAGGATGACGATGCTGGTCAGGTACAGCAGGTTCTGCGCGAGCGGGGTCACAGCCCCTCCGGCATCTCGGACTCGGCCGGTTCGGCGTCGAGCAGATCGGCGACCGAGTCGAGGATCTCGTCGGGGCGGAACGGGTAGCGCTCGATCTCGGCGTCGTCGGAGATTCCGGTGCGCACGAGAATCGTGTGCAGCCCCGCTTCGATCCCCGCGACGACGTCGGTGTCCATGCGGTCGCCGATCATGCCCGTGTTCTCGGAGTGCGCGCCGATGCGGTTCATGGCAGAGCGGAACATCATCGGGTTCGGCTTGCCGACGACGTACGGCGCCTTGCCGGTCGCGTGCGTGATGAGCGCCGCGAACGAGCCCGTCGCAGGCACGACGCCGAACGGGGTCGGGCCGGTGGCATCCGGATTGGTGATGATGAAGCGCGCCCCCGCGTTGATGAACCGGATCGCCTGGGTGATCCGGTCGAACGAGTAGTTGCGCGTCTCGCCGACCACGACGTAGTCGGGCTGCGTCTCGGTCATGACGTAGCCGGCTTCGTGCAGCGCCGTCGTGAGCCCCGCCTCGCCGATGACGAATGCCGAGCCGCCGGGCTTCTGCGAGTGGAGGAAGTCGGCGGTCGCGAGCGCGGATGTCCAGATGCGGTCTTCGGGCACCTCGAGCCCCGAGATGCGCAGCCGGGCGCTGAGGTCGCGCGGCGTGTAGAACGGGTTGTTCGTCAGTACGAGGAACGGCGTGCCCTGCGCGCGCCACTGCGCGAGCAGGTCGGATGCCCCAGGAATCGGCTTGTTCTCGTGGACGAGAACGCCGTCCATGTCGGTGAGCCAGCACTCGATATCGGCGCGTGTCCGCATGGAACCCAGACTAGCGGGGGCATTCGCCATAGTCTCGACCCGTGGCACGTGACGAGTGGGATCCCGAGAACCTCCCCGACCTGAGTGGTCGGCGGTACCTCGTCACGGGTTCGACCGCGGGCCTGGGGTTCTTCTCGTCGCTGCAGCTCGCCGGCGCGGGCGCTCACGTGATCATGACCGGGCGCAATCCGAACCGGCTCGCCGCCGCGCGCGCTGCGGTGTGGCGGCAGCTGCCGGATGCCGATGTCGACACCCTGCTGCTCGACACCAGCAACCTGGGCTCGGTGCGTGCGGCGGCCGCCACCGTGCGCGGCCGATCGGGGCTGCACGGACTGCTGCTGAACGCGGGCATCGTGCATCCGCCGAAGCGCCGCGAGACGACGCCCGACGGGCACGAGATCGTGTTCGCCACGAATGCGCTGGGGCACTACGCGCTCGCCGGCGCTCTGCTGCTGCCGCTCGCGGCGGCGCGGGGACGCATGGTGTGGGTCGGGTCGATGTCGACCTCGCTCTGGCCCTTCGAGCCGATCGACCCCGAGCTCGAGAACGAGTACAGCCCGTGGCGCGCCTACGTGCAGTCGAAGGTCGCGACGACGGCGCTCGGGCTCGAAGCCGATCGCCGGCTGCGAGCTGCGAACGTTCCGATCGCGAGCCTCGTGGCGCATCCCGGGTTCTCGGTGAGCGGGCGCACCAGGGGCATCCGTGATGTCAACGAGCCGTCAATCGGCACCCGCTTCGCCGACAATCTGCAGGCGCCGATCACCCAGTCGAAAGAGCACGGCGCCTGGCCGCTCGTGCGGGCACTCACCGACCCCGAGGCCGAGGGCGGCGAGTTCTGGGGACCGGCCCGGGTCGTCAGCGGCGCGCCGCGCCGCGGCACCGCCGCGAAGATCGCGCGCGACGAGACCATCGCCGCACGCCTCTGGAACTATTGCGAGCACGCGGTGGGGCTGCCCTGGCCCTACGTGAAGGCCAGCGCGAAGGCCAGTCGCTCGCGGCGGTGGTGGCGATGAGTCAGCCTCACGACGACGCCGCGACAGGCGACGCCCCGACGCCAACGACGGGATCATCCCGACCGCCAGCCTGCTGCAGGGCTTTGCGGGCGCGGGCGCCAGTGACCGCTTGCTGCTGTTCGCCGCGAGCGCGGCGACGATCGCCGGCGGGCTGTCGGCCGGCGGCGCGAAATGGGCCGAAGTCGCCGCCGAACGCGAAGCCGAGCTGCGTCTCGCCGACGACGAGCGCGCCGAGCTCGAGCGTGACCTGCACGGCGAGCTCGACGACCTCGCGGCGCACTGGCAGGCGAAGGGGCTGACCGCCGAGACGGCGCGCAAAGTGGCCGAAGAGCTTCACGCGCACGACGCGATCGGTGCGCAGCTCGAGGCCGACTACGGCATCGACGAGCTGATGCCCGCGTCGGCTCCGGCGTGGTCGGGGGTGTCGGCATCGATCGCGTTCATGCTCGGGGCATCCATCCCGCTGCTGATCACGTGGTTCGCGCCGGTGCAGATCGAAGACACGATCATCTTCGTCGCGGTGATCGTCTCGCTGCTGCTGACGTCGATCATCGCCGCACGCGCCGGGCACCTCGTCTGGCGCAAGGTGCTGCTGCGCAGTCTCGCCGTCGGCATCGGCACGATGGTCGTCAGCTACCTCGCCGGTCTCGCCTTCTTCTGACCCGCGCGGGGCGGGGTGCGGGGGGTCAGGCGGTGAGCCAGACGGCCGCGGCCGCGGCATCCGGCAGCTCGATCGTCGGCCCGTCATCGACCCGCACGGCGCCGCGACCGGTGACCGTGACCGTGTGCCCCACGTCGATGCCCGCCGTCTCGAGCGCACGCAGCAGCTCGGGGTCGCGGTCGCTCACCCGCAGCACGCTGCCCGTGTGCCCGAGCCGCGCCTCGGCGAGCAGAACGAACGGTTCGCGGTCGACGCGCCCCGAGGCATCCGGAATCGCGTCGCCGTGCGGGTCGCGGGTCGGATGCCCGAGGCGCGCCGAGACGCCCTCGAGCAGGCGGTCGCTGATCGCGTGCTCGAGCACCTCGGCCTCGTCGTGCACCTCGTCCCACGCGTAGCCGAACTCGCGCACCAGCCACGTCTCGATCAGCCGATGACGGCGGATGATCGCGGCGGCGCGCGAGCGCCCGGCATCCGTCAGCGAGACGGGGCCGTACGGGCGATGCGAAACGAACGCCTGCGCGGCGAGCTTCTGCACCATCTCGGTCACCGTCGACGGGGCGAGGCCCAGCTCGGCCGCCAACTGCGACGGGGTCATCGGATCGTCCTGCCACTCGGTGTGGTGGTAGATCGTCTTCAGGTAGTCGTCGATCGCGACAGAGGCGGAAGCGGGCGGCACGCCGTCCAGGCTAGCCGCCGGTCAGCACCAGCCATAGGAGCACCGCATTCAGCGCGACCAGGAAGACCGCGGCGACGACCCCCGCCGCGGTCGTCCACCAGCAATTGCGGTGGGCGCCGAGCACATCGCGGCGCGCCGTGAGCGCGATCAGCGGAATGAGCGCGAACGGGATGCCGAAGCTCAGGACCACCTGGCTGAGGATGAGCGCCTGCGTGGGGTCTGCGCCGAGTGCCAGGATCACGATCGCCGGAACGAGCGTCACGAGCCGCCGGGCGAGCAGCGGCACGCGGATGCGCAGCAGCCCGTGCATGATCTCGGCGCCGGCATAGGCGCCGACGGCAGTGCTCGCCAGGCCGCTCGCGAGCAGGCCGACGGCGAACAGGGTCGCGACGACGGCGCCGAGGCCCGTCTGCAGCGCGCGGTACGCGCCCTCGAGGCTGTCGGTGCCCGGCACGCCGGCGAGGTTCGCCGCCGCCAGCAGCAGGATGCAGAGGTTGACCGTGCCCGCGATGACGAGGGCGATGGAGACATCCCAGCGCGTCGCGCGCAGCAGCCGGGGGATGCCGGCGGCGCGGTCGGCGGGTCGTGCGCCCGGCGCCGCGAAACGGTCGCGGGCCAACGCGCTGTGCGCGTAGATCGCGTGCGGCATGATCGTCGCGCCGAGGATGGATGCCGCGAGCAGCACCGACTCGGAACCTTCGAAGCGGGGCACGAGGCCCAGGGCGACGCCGGCCGGGTCGGGCGGTGCGACGAAGACGCCGTAGGTGAACCCGAGGGCGATGACGGCGAGCAGGCCGATGACGACGAACTCGAACGTCCGCGCGCCGCGGCGCTGCTGCACGAGCAGCAGCGCGATCGAGACAGCGCCCGTGATGAGCCCCCCGATCGGCAGCGGCACCCCGAACAGCAGCCACAGCGCGACCGCGCCGCCGATGACCTCGGCGATGTCGGTCGCCATCGCGACGAGCTCGGCCTGCAGCCAGTAGCCCCGCCGCACCCACGGCCGGCGGATGCGCTCGCCGAGGGTCTCGGCGAGGCTCTGACCCGTGACGATGCCGAGCTTGGCAGACAGGTATTGGATGAGCCACGCCATCGAGTTGCCGAGCACGACGACCCACACGAGCAGGTAGCCGAAGCGCGCGCCCGCGGTCATGTTGCTCGCGACGTTGCCCGGATCGAGATACGCGACGCCGGCGACCAGGGCGGGGCCGAGCAGCCACGCGGCGCGGCGGGCTCGGCGAGGCGGCGGCGCGGCGAGATCGGCGTTGTCGGCCTCGACAGCGCCGTCGCTCAGGCCATATTTCGGCATGCCGAAAACTGTATCAGTCATATTTCGGGCGGCCGAAAAAATCGGCGCCCGTTGCGAAAGCAGGCTCAGTCGACGTCTCGCACCGGTTCGGGCGGCGTCCAGGTAGATTCGGCCTGCTTTTGCGACACCGTGACGGGGGTACCGTGGGCGGGTGGACGAGCCCGCCGCACACGAGACCGCCGAGCCGGCCGAGCCGGAGCTGCCGGTCGGCGTTCCGCCGTGGCCGGGCGGCGTGGACGATTGGCCCGACGACCCGCGGTACGACCGCGAGCTGCTGGCCGGCGGAGACCGCCGGAACGTCATCGACCGCTACCGCTACTGGACGATGGCCGCGATCGTCGCCGACCTCGACGAGCATCGGCACGCGTTCCACGTCGCGATCGAGAACTGGCAGCACGACATGAACATCGGCTCGATCGTACGCAGCGCCAACGCGTTCGGCGCCGCCGAGGTGCACATCATCGGCAAGCGACGCTGGAACCGCCGTGGGGCGATGGTCACCGACCGCTACCAGCACGTGCGGCACCACGACGATGTCGGCGTGTTCGCGGCGTGGGCGGCGGCGGCAGGCATCCCGATCGTCGCCGTCGACAACGTGGCGGGCTCGGTTCCGGTCGACCGCGCCGAGCTGCCAGAACGCTGCGTGCTGCTGTTCGGTCAGGAGGGGCCGGGGCTATCGGTCGAGGCGGTCGCGGCGGCGGCCGGCGTCGTCGAGATCACCCAGTACGGCTCGACGCGGTCGATCAACGCGAGCGCCGCCGCCGCGGTCGTCATGTACGAGTGGTGCCGCCGCTGGGCGTGACCGCCCGCCGCATCCACACGCCGCATCCACCCGCCGCATGAGACCCGCTCTGCGCGCCGAGACCCCGCGCCGCGAACGCGGGTTTCGGCGTGCAGAGCGGGTCTCACGGGAACGGCGCGGGTTCACGCGCCCGCGGTGAGCCACTCTGAGCGGCGCACGCGCCAGCCCAGCGTCGCGAGGCGCGCCAGCATGTAGACGCCGAAGAAGCACACCGCGAGCCAGGCGAGGCCGGCCGCGCCGCCCGGGTGCAGCAGCGCGACGACCAGCAGCGCGGGCACATACGGGATCAGGTTGAGCCCGCCCGCGATCGCCAGATAGCGCGCATCGCCCGCCCCCATCAGCACCCCGTCGAGCACGAACACGACGCCGCAGACCGGCTGCGCCACCGCGAGCACGAGCAGCGCCCACTGCACGAGCGCCGCGAGTTCGGCAGAGCCCGTGAACACGAGCCCGATCACGCCCGACAGCGCCGCGATGATGCCTCCGACGATGACGCCGAACCACGCACCCCACGCGACCGTCCGCCCCAGCACGCGCCGCACGAACGGCTCATCCGCCGCCCCGAGCCCGCGGCCCACGAGCGCCTGCGCGGCGATCGCGAGGGCGTCGAGGGCGAACGCCGCCGTCGAGAAGATCGTGAACGCGACCTGCCACCCGGCGAGTTCGTCGGTGCCGAGTCCGGTCGCCACGAACACCGTCGCCAAGAACGCGACGCGCAGTGACAGGGTGCGCAGGAACAGCCAGCCGCCCGAGCGTGCCGAGCCGCTCAGCCCCTCGCGCTGCGGGCGGAAGGATGCCGCGTGCCGCCGCGCCAGGCGGCCCACCACGAAGGCATACGCCCCGACCATCGCCCACTGGGCGGCGATCGTCCCGGCGGCGGACCCTGCGATGCCCCAGCCGAAGCCGTAGATGAACAGCGCGTTGAGCAGCGCGTTGAGGCCGAAGCCGATGCCGGCGATCCAGAGCGGGGTCACCGTGTCCTGCATGCCGCGCAGCAGGCCCGTCGCCGCGAAGACGATCAGCATCGCGGGCAGCCCCCACATCGACAGCTGCAGGTAGATGGTCGCCTGCTCCGCGACATCGGGCGTCGCCCCGAACAGCGACACGAGCCACGGAGTGAGTGCTGACCCGACCACCGCCAGAACGACGCCCAGCCCGAGGGCGAGCCACAGGCCGTCGATCCCCGCCCGGACGGCCCCGGTGTGCTCGCCGGCGCCGAAGCGCCGCGCGACGGCCGGCGTCGTCGAATAGGCGAGGAAGACCATCAGCCCGACGATCGTCTGCAGCACGGCAGAGGCGATGCCGAGCCCGGCGAGCGGGACCACCCCCAGGTGGCCGACGAGCGCCGAGTCGACGATCAGGAACAGCGGCTCGGCGATGAGTGCGCCGAGGGCGGGGACGGCCAGCCGCAGGATCTCGCGGTTGAGCGTCGGGGTGGCCATACCCACGAGCCTAGGGTCCGGCGCCGACCTCGGTCGGCGGCCCGTGGCTGGCGGCCCGCGGCTGGCGGCCCGTGGACGGCGGCCCGTGGTCAGCAAGGCGCGAGACGCCTCGTACCCTGTAACGGTGGCCGGCACCCTCGATCGACTCACCCTGGTGAGAGCGGCGTCGCGCATGCCCACGTGGGTGCGCATCGCCCTCTCCCTCGCGTCGGTCGCGCTCGGAGCCGTCATCGTCCTGCGTCCGACGACGGCGCTCGACGTGCTGGCGCTGCTGCTCGGCGGCGGCATGGTGCTCACGGGCATCCTCGAACTCGCCGGCATCGGCGACCCGGTCGCCGGCCCGACCGGCACCGAGAACAGCAGCACCCGCTCTGTCGGCGCGCGCACGCGGCGCTGGCAGCGCGCCTTGCCGATCGGCTGGATCGCGCTCGGAATCTTCGTGCTGGCGTGGCCCGGGCTGACCGTCCGCGGGGTGGCGCTGATCACGGGCATCCTGCTGCTCGTGAACGGCGCCGCGGGGCTCGGCACCGCGCTGCTGCGCGGCCGCGGGTGGGACGAGCGCATCGCCGACGCCGCCTTCGGCGCGACGGGCATCATCTTCGGGGTGCTCGCCCTCGGGTGGCCCGACATCACACTGCTCGTCGTCGCGGTCGTCTTCGGGGCGTATCTCATCATCCAGGGGGTCAGCGACCTCCTCGCCGTAGTGCGGCGCCGCCGCGAGGCTCGGGCCGACGGCGCCCCGGCCGGCACGGCGCGCCGCCGCCCGGGCCGTCGATGGGGTCGAGTCACCCTCGCGCTCGTCTCGGTGGTGGCCGCCGTCGCCGCGACGATCGCCACGGCACCGCTGCGCGCGGCGCCGACCGTCGTCGATGAGTTCTACGCCGCTCCGCGCTCGATTCCGCACGAAGCGGGTCGCCTCGTGCGCGCCGAGCCCTTCACGCGCGAGGTGCCGCAGGATGCCCGGGCCTGGCGCATCCTCTACACGACCTCCGGTCTCGACGGGAAGATCCGCGTCGCGAGCGGACTCGTCGTCGTGCCCACCGCCGAGAGCGATCGGAAGTGGCCGGTCGTCGACTGGAATCACAGCACCACCGGGTTCGCGCGGCACTGCGCACCCTCGCTGCAGGAGCGGCCGTTCTGGTCGGGGGGCATGTACGTCATCAAGAAGGTCATCGCCCAGGGCTGGGCGATGGTGGCGACCGACTACGTCGGCCTCGGCACCGAGGGTCCGCATCCGTATCTGTTCGGTCGGGTGAGCGCGACCGCCTCACTCGACGCCGTGCGCGCGGCGCGCGAGCTCGACGAGGCGAACCTGAGCCCGAACACGGTGGTCTGGGGGCACTCGCAGGGTGGCGGTGCGGCCCTCTGGACCGGCGCGATCGCGAGGGACTATGCGCCCGACGTGTGGGTGCGCGGCGTGGCGGCGTTCGCCCCCGCGAGCGACCCGCCGGCCCTCGTGGGTCACGTCTCCGATGTCCAGGGCGGCCTGATCTTCGCCTCGTACGCCTTCGCGGCGTTCTCGGACGTCTACCCCGGCGTCACGTACGGGCAGTACATCCGCCCGGGGCTCGAACCCGTGCTGCGCGCCATGGCGGGGCGATGTCTCACCGACCCCACGATCGCGCTGTCGATCGTCGCCGTCCTCGGCAACACGATCGACAGCGACCTGTTCTCCACCGACCCCTCGTACGGGGAGCTCGGCACCCGCCTGCGCGAGAACGTCGCGCCCACGAAGATCGGGCCGCCTGTCTTCCTCGGGCAGGGCGGGGCCGACTCGATCGTGCCGCTGAAGACACAGGATGCCTTTGCGAAACGCGTCTGCGACGCCGGGCAGCGCATCGACTATCGGCGCTACGCGGGCTATGAGCACGCGCAGGTGATGGAGACCTACTCGCCGATGATCGCCGACGCGATCGCCTGGACCAAGGCGCGCTTCGACGGCGAGTGGTTCCCCGCCGACGCCGCGACCTGCACGACGACCGACGTCGCGCGCTGAGCGACGCTCAGGGCGAGAGCACCACGTCGGCGGCGTCGCTGACGCCGGCGGCCTTGCCCGGCGCCGACTGGAAGCCCCAGTACAGATTGGTGTGCGCGGCCACCGCCTCGGGGGTCGGCGCGCCCCACTCGGTCTTGTCTCCCGACGTGTGCGCGTCGCCGACGAGGATCGTGTCGTAGCCCCGCGCGAAGGCGCCGTGGATCGTTGAGCGGATGCAGGCATCCGTCTCCGCGCCCGCCACGACGAGGCGCCCGACATGCAGGTCGCTCAGCACCGCCTCCAGGTCGGTGCCCTCGAACGCGTCGCCGTGCTTCTTCTGCACGCGCGCCTCATCGCCGCGCGGCTGCAGCTCGTCGACGATCTGCCACTCGTCGCTGCCCATCGGCATGCCCGGATCGGAGTGCTGCACCCACACCACCGGCACCGACTCGGCGCGCGCACGGGCCACGAGATCGGCGATCCGGCCGATCACTGCACCCCGCTGCCACGCCTCTGCCATCACGTCGTTCTGCACATCGACGACGAGCAGCGCCGTCGAATCTCCCTCGGTTCTCGTCGACATCCGTGCACCTTCCGCCCCGGCATCCAGGCCGGATACCACCTGTTTGACGTTAGGACCATCTCACGACATCGACCACGGGGGCAGGATCGCGTACCGGCGTCGGGACCGCCGCCTATTGTGGAGGAATGACCGAGAACTCCGCCCGTTCGGGCATCGAGCTGTCCGAGTTGAGCGCAGAGATCCGCCCGCAGGACGACCTGTTCCGCTACGTCAACGGATCGTGGCTCGAGCGCACCGAGATCCCGGACGACAAAGCGCGCTGGGGGTCGTTCCACCTCATCGCCGAGCAGGCCGAGAAGGACGTCGGCGCCATCATCGAAGAGTCGACGGATGCCGAGCCCGGCACCGAGGCGCGCAAGATCGGCGACCTGTTCGCGAGCTTCATGGACACCGAGCGCATCGAGGGGCTCGGCGCGACGCCGCTGCAGGGCCAGCTCGCCCGGGTCGACGCGATCGACTCCATCCCCGCGTTCCTGCGCACCGTCGGCGAGCTCGAGCGCGAGGGCATCGGCGGTGTGATCGGCACGTACATCGAGCCCGATCCGGGCAACCCCGAGCGCTATGTCGTGTTCTTCGTGCAGAGCGGGCTGTCGCTGCCCGACGAGAGCTACTACCGCCTCGAGAACTTCGCGGGTACGCGCTCGGCCTTCCGCGAGTACGTCGCAAAGGTCCTCGGTCTCGCGGGGGTGCCCGACGCGGCCGAGCAGGCCGACCGCATCCTCGCGCTCGAGACCGAGATCGCGAGCCACCACTGGGACAACGTGCGCACCCGCGACGCCGTCGCGACCTACAACCTGATGTCGTGGGGCGAGGTGCGAGAGCTGGTCGGCGTCGACCTCGATCCGTGGCTGGATGCCGTGGCGCCGGGCTTCCAGGATGGCTTCGCCGAGATCAACGTCAACGAGCCGAGCGCCCTTACGGGGCTCGGCACCCTGCTCACCGACGACCGGCTCGACGACTGGAAGGCCTGGCTGCGGCTGCACATCGTGCGCGCGTCGGCCGCGTTCCTCTCGAGCGCCTTCGTCGACGCGAACTTCGCGTTCTACGGCACCGAGCTCACCGGCGTGCCGGTCAACCGCGAGCGCTGGAAGCGGGGCGTGAGCTTCGTCGAAGCCGCCATGGGGGAGGCGGTCGGCAAGGTGTACGTCGAGCGGCACTTCCCGCCGGCGGCGAAGGATGCCATGGACGAACTCGTCGCGAACCTCATCGAGGCCTACCGGCAGTCGATCGCGGCGCTCGACTGGATGACCCCGGCGACGCGCGAGCGCGCGCTCGAGAAGCTCGCGGCGTTCACCCCGAAGGTGGGCTTCCCCGCGAAGTGGAAGGACTATTCGGCACTCGAGGTCGACCCGGCCGACCTGATCGGCAACGTCCTGCGCACCAACGCGTGGGAGCACGACCGGCAGCTCGCGAAGCTCGGCGCGCCGATCGACCGCGACGAGTGGTACATGACGCCGCAGACCGTCAACGCCTACTACAACCCGCTCATGAACGAGATCGTCTTCCCCGCGGCGATCCTGCAGTACCCGTTCTTCGAGCAGGGCCGCGATGCCGCCGCGAACTACGGGGGCATCGGCGCGGTCATCGGGCACGAGATCGGGCACGGCTTCGACGACCAGGGATCGGCGTTCGACGGCACAGGGGCGCTCAACGACTGGTGGACCGACGAAGACCGCGCGGCCTTCACCGAGCGCACGTCGGCGCTGATCGCGCAGTACGACGCACTCGTGCCGCGGGGGCTGAGCGCCGAGCACCACGTCAACGGTGCCCTCACGATCGGCGAGAACATCGGTGACCTGGGCGGCCTGGGCATCGCGCTGAAGGCCTACCGGCTGCACCTCGCCGAGGCGGGCGACCCTTCGACAAGCTCAGGGACCGGCGACGGGCCCGTGATCGACGGATTCACGGGCATCCAGCGTCTGCTGCTGAGCTGGGGGCAGATCTGGCAGCAGAAGGGGCGGGATGCCGAGACGATCCGCCTGCTCACGATCGACCCGCACTCGCCCAACGAGTTCCGGTGCAATCAGATCGTCAGCAACGTCGACGAGTTCTATCGTGCGTTCGAGGTCACCGCCGACGACCAGCTCTGGCTCGACGCGGACAAGCGCGTCACGATCTGGTGAGCGAGCGTCCGCGCACCCGCCGCGCCCTGCGAGACGGCGGCGACGAACCCCGAGACATCTCGACGACGCGCGCGGGCCAGCGCGCCGCCGCGGCGCGGGGCGCGCGACCAGCGGGCGCGGGTGTGGGC
>JASCPF010000034.1 GCA_029959325.1 Microbacteriaceae bacterium PS02068 | reverse complement strand
GTTCCAGGCCGCGCAGCAGCAGGCCCAGATCGACGCCGCCGCGGCAGCGGTCGCCGCCCACGCCGCCGCACCCGTCGCGCCGCCGGCTCCCCCGGCCGCAGCCCCGGCACCCGCCGGTGGCGTCGACATCGTCGCCGAGCTGCAGAAGCTCGCGGCGCTGAAGGACGCCGGCATCCTCGACGACGCCGAATTCGCCGCCGCGAAGGCCAAGCTGCTCGCCTGAGGCTCCCCGAGGGGAAAGCGGCGCGCCCCGCTCGCGTCGCCGCCTACCCTGGAATCATGATGCGCCTGCAGGCTGACGCCGATCCGGCGAGCTGGGTTCCCGTGACCGGCTCGCTGGGCCTCCGCGGCCGGCGGCACCGCAAGCGCGCGATCGCGATGCTCATGGCCCAGGCCGGTGCCATGGCCGGAGCCGGGGCCACGCCCGGAGCCGGGGCCGGTCCCGGAGCCGGGGCCGGTCCCCGAGCCGGTCGAGGGGTCGCGGCGTGGCTGGCGAGCCAGGCCGTTCCCCTGCTGCTGCGGAAAGCCGACGGGCGCGTGCTGGTCTGGGTGTGGAAGGACGATCCCGAGCTGGTCGTCGCCCTCGCGCAGGTGCAGCAGGCCACGCCGCAGCTGCGCACCGCGCGCGCCATGATGCCGATCGAGTACGACGACACGGAGGATTTCCGCACCCCGCACCTCGGCGCGGGCGAGAAGCTCGCCGTGCCGATCCCGCGGTCGAGCGCACCCGGCGGGGCAGCGGCCTCGGCATCCACCCCGCCCTACACGACGTACACGTGGGACACGGGCGATGCCTTCGTCACGCTCACCGCGGTCGGCGGCGACCGCGAGCGCTTCGGCACCGTCGAGCGAGCGCTCGACGACCTCGCCCGCTCGCTGCGCCTCGTGCACGACCTGCCCGTCGCCGGGCCGGGCGACGTGCTGCGCCTCGATCCGCTCTGACACGCGCCCGCCATCGCGGGCGCACAGGCGGCCGGCACATCAGCGGGGATGCCAAGATGGCGACGTGACCACGCCGCAGCACCCCCCGCTCACCACGACCGAGCACTTCGCCGCCGGCCGGCGGTTGCGCCGCGCGGCGCCTCGGCGGAGCCTCGGCGACCTGGTCACGGAGCGGCGCGACCCGCTCGGCATCCTCGACGCGCAGAACCGCCACCGGGTGCCCGAGCTCGTCCCGCTGCGTACGGCGCGCATGTCGGCGAGCGCATTCGCGTTCTACCGCGGCACGGCGGCGCTCATGGCCGCGGATCTCGCGGCGGGGCCGTCCACCGGCATCCTCGTCGCCTCGTGCGGCGACGCGCACGTCGCGAACTTCGGCTTCTACGCCTCGCCGCAGCGGACGCTCGTGTTCGACCTCAACGACTTCGACGAAGCCGCGTGGGCGCCGTGGGAGTGGGATGTCAAGCGGCTCGTGGCATCCATCGTCATCGCCGGCCAGGCCACGGGCCGCGACGACGCGGTGACGCGCGCCGCGGCGCGCGGCGCCGTCGAGCAGTACGCGGCGACGCTCCGCAGCAGCCGGCGCAGCACACCCGTGGCGCGGTACTACCAGCACTTCGACGCCGCCGGAAGTTTCGACGCGGGCAGCAAGGCGACGCGGCGCGTCGTGCGTGCGGCGATCGCCGATGCCGAGAAGCGCACCGGCGAGCAGGCGACACGCAAGCTCACCGAGCGCGGCGACGACGGGCGCGTGCGGTTCATCGAAGACGCGCCCCGCATGACGCACTTCGACGCCGAGATCGAGCGGAGGATCGCCGCCGCGCTCGACGGGTACCTGCAATCGGCGCGCGCCGACATCCGCCTGCTGATCTCGCACTATGCGCTCACCGACACGGTTCGTCGTGTCGTGGGGGTGGGCAGCGTCGGCACGCGCTGCTACCTCTCGGCCCTCGTCGACGGTGACGGCAGCGTGCTGCTCATGCAGACGAAGGAGGCGGGCCGCAGCGTGCTGGTCGAGCACGGTCGATGCCCGCAGCCCGCGGAGGTCGGCGACTTCGTCGCCGCGGGCGGAGAGGGCCGGCGCGTCGTGGCCCTGCAGCGGATTCTGCAGGGCGTCTCCGACCCGTTCCTGGGGTACTTCCGCGGCGAGGAGGCAGATTTCTACGTGCGCCAGTTCCGCGACATGAAGGGCGGCATCGACGCCGAGACGCTCGACGACGCGTCGTTCGCGCTCTATGCACGGGCGTGCGCGACCGTCCTCGCCCGTGCCCACGGGCAATCGCCGAACGCGACCGAGGTCGTCGGCTACATCGGCGACGGCCGGGCCGTGACCGACGCGATCGTGGCCTGGTCGTATGCCTATGCCGACCTGTCCCGGAGCGACTACGACGCCTTCGTCGCGGCGTCATCCGCGGAGGGTGAGATCCCGGGGTGAGGCTCGTTTCACCCGGGTGACCGGGGCAGACTTCCCCGGGAAGTCCGTTTCACACCCGGGAGAGACCATGTCGCACCGCGAGCCCGAACCCACCATCGTCGCGCAGAACGATGCGCTGCGTGCGCGGCTGCCGTTCCACGATCGAGCGGATTTCGACGATGCCGATCGGGGATTCCTCGGCACGCTCGAGGACCCTGCCATCCGAGGCGAAGACGGCGACGTCGTGTGGGATGCCTCGACCTACGACTTCCTGGCGGGCGAAGCGCCGGCATCCGTCAATCCGAGCCTCTGGCGGCAGTCCATCCTGGCGGCGAAGCACGGACTCTACGAAGTGGTCGAGGGCATCTACCAGGTGCGCGGCCTCGACCTGGCCGTCATGACGATGATCGAGAGCGACAGCGGCGTCATCGTCGTGGACCCCCTGGTGTCGGCCGAGACGGCCGCGGCCGCGCTCGCCCTGTACGCCGCCCACCGGGGCGAGCGCACCGTGCGCGCGGTGCTCTTCACCCACTCGCACGTCGACCACTTCGGCGGCGTGTTCGGCGTCACGACGCAGGAGGACGTGGATGCCGGGAGGGTCGAGATCATCGCACCCGAGGGCTTCGTCGAGCACGCGGCATCCGAGAACCTCTATGCCGGCACCGCGATGATCCGCCGCGCCGCCTACATGTTCGGCGCCGCGCTCGAGCGCGGCCCCCGAGGGCAGGTCGGCACGGGCCTCGGGACGACCAACTCGACCGGCCACATCGGCATGATGTCGCCGACCATCCTCATCACGCACACGGGGCAGACGCTGCAGCTGGACGGGATCGAGGTCGAGTTCCAGCTCGCGCCCGCCAGCGAGGCGCCCGCGGAGTTCCACTTCTACCTGCCGCAGTTCCGCGCCCTCTGCCTCGCGGAGAACGCGACCCACACGCTGCACAACCTGCTCACGCTGCGCGGCGCGCTGGTGCGCGACCCGCGGTCGTGGGCGCGCTACCTCACCGAGGCCATCGACCTCTACGGTCACCGCTCCGACGTGCTCTTCGCCTCTCACCACTGGCCGACGTGGGGCCAGGAGCGGCTCATCGCGTTCCTCTCGCTGCAACGCGATCTCTACGCGTACCTGCACGACCAGACCATCCGGCTGCTCAACCGCGGCGTCACGGGGGCCGAAGCCGCGGAGGACTTCGCCCTGCCGCCCGCACTCGAGAACGCCTGGCACGCCCGCGGGTACTACGGTTCCGTCAACCACAACGTGAAGGCGATCGCCCAGCGCTACCTCGGCTGGTTCGACGGCAACCCGGCACGGCTGTGGCCCCACCCGCCCGCGGCGCTCGCGGAGCGCTACGTCACGGCGCTCGGTGGCATCGACGCGGTCGTCGCGCTCGCCCAGCGCGCGTTCGACGACGGCGACTACCGATGGGCCGCGACCCTGCTCGACCACGCCGTCTTCAGTGATCGCGACCACGCCGAGGCGCGACGGGTCTATGCCGACACGCTCGAGCAGCTCGCCTTCGGCGCCGAGAACGGGCCGTGGCGCAACTTCTTCCTCTCCGGTGCGCACGAGCTGCGCGTCGGCAACTTCGGGTCGCCGGCGCAGACCGACGCGCCCACGATCCTGGCGCAGCTGAGCCCCGAGCTGCTGTTCGACGCCATCGCCGTGCGCGTCGACGGACCGCGGGCGTGGCATCTCGACCTGGCGTTCGACGTCGCCTTCACCGATCTGCAGAGCCGCCACCGGCTGACCCTGCACAACGGCGTGCTCGTCCACCGCGAGGTGGGGGGAACGGCGGATGCCCCGGTCGCCCTGACGATCTCGGTGTCGAAGCCCGGGCTGCTCCACCTGCTCGCGGGAGACGTCGCCGCCGCCGGGGCCGTCTTCGACGGCGACCCCGAACAGCTGCAGCAGCTGGTGTCCGTGCTCGATGCGGGAGACCCCGACTTCGACATCGTGCTGCCCTGACACCGGCATGGCCGCCCTCGCTCGCGTGCGCGCGCTGTTCTCTCGGCGGACCCTGCGCGCCGACCTGATCGCGGGCGTGGTGCTGGGCGTCGAGAGCGTGCCCGACGGGCTCGCCGCCGGGCTCCTGGCGGGAGTGAACCCGCTCGCCGGACTGTATTCGTACCTGTACGGCATGGTCGGCGCGGCCTTCTTCACGAGCACCGCGCTGCTGACGGTGCAGTCCACCGGCTCGATGGCGCTCGTCGTGGGCGACGCGGGCCTGTCGACCCTTCCCGACCCGCAGCGCGCGCTCTTCACGCTGAGCGTTCTCACCGGCGTGCTGCTCGTGATCGCGGGGTTGGCCGGGGTCGGCAAGCTGGTCCGGTTCGCGCCGACCGCCGTGATGACGGGGTTCCTCATGGCGGTCGGGGTGAACATCGTGCTCGGGCAGCTCTCGTCGGCGACGGGCTACGCGGGCCGCGGCGACAACCGGGTGGTCCGCACCGTCGACACGCTGCTGCACATCGGCCAGTGGATGCCGGCGACGACGCTCACGTCGACCATCACGATCCTGAGCATCGTCGTCCTCCTCCGCACGCGCCTCGGCGCACTCGGGATGGTCGTCGCGGTCGTCATCGGCTCGGTCGTCGCCGCCCTGCTCAACTCGTGGGTCAGCACTCCCGTGCCGACGATCGGGCAGCTCGTCATGGTGCCGAGCGCCCTTCCGGCGCTCGCCCTGCCCGATCCCGCGCAGATCCCGGTGCTGCTGGTGCCCGCGCTGTCGCTCGCGTTCGTGTGCATCGTGCAGGGCGCCGGGGTCGCGCGGGGGCTCCCGCACCCCGACGGCGGCGCTACGGATCCCTCGCGCGATGTGATCGGACAGGGGATCGGCAACATCGTGGCGGGTCTCTTCCGCGGGATGCCGGCTGGTGGGTCCATGTCTGCATCGCTGCTCGTCGTGCAGGCCGGAGGGAAGACACGGCTGTCCCTGTTCGTGGCCGGGGCCGTCATGGCGGTGGTCCTCATCGTCGCCGCGCCGGTCGTGGCGGCGACGGCCATGCCCGCGCTGGCGGGCCTGCTGATCGTGGTGGGAGCGGCATCGCTGACGCCTGCCCGCGTGCGTTCGGTGATCGGCACCGGTCCGCTTCAGACCACGGTCATGGCCGTCACCTTCGTGCTCACCCTGCTGATCCCGCTGCAGTACGCGGTCATCGCCGGCATCGGGCTGGGCTTCGTCCTGTTCATCGCGCGCCAGTCGGGGCGGACGCGTCTGCGCCTGCTCGAGTTCGAGGGCGGGGGCATGCGCGAGGCCGATCCGCCCCCGTCGGTGCCGGGCGGCGACGTGATCGTCCTGCAGCCCTACGGCAGCCTCTTCTTCGCCAGCGCTCCCGTCTTCGAGGCGCAGCTGCCCGAGGTGACCCCGGCGTCCGCCCGCAGCATCGTGATCGTGCGTCTGCGTGGCGTCGACGACGTGGGCATCGCGTTCAGCCGCGTGCTCATCCGCTACGCGGAGAAGCTCCGCGCCGTCGACGGCGACCTGATGATCGTCGCCAGCGAGGCGACGCTGCTGGCGGAGCTCGCCGCCACCGGCGCGGTCGCGGCGCTCGGGGCGGAGAACGTCTACGCCGGCACCGCCTGGCACGGACAGACTCTCGCCCGGGCGATCCGCGACGCCCGCGCGCGGCTGGCGGCGCATCCCGATCGACCCGATGCGTCATCCTGACGGGGCGGAGACAGGCATCCGATCTACCATGGGCGCATGACAGACCCGGCCGCGCGGCTCGATGTCGAGACGCTGTCGACGCTCCGGCCCACCGCGTGGTTCCAGACCGTTCCGCCCGAGACGCGTCACACCCTCTCGCGCCCTCGGGTCACGGCACGTATCGAGGCGGCCGTCGCTGCCGGTCCCCTGACGATCGTCGGCGCGCCCCCCGGGTACGGAAAGAGCACCGCGGTCGCCGAGTGGGCTCGACGTACCGAGCGCACGGTGGCCTGGCTGACATCGTCGCGCTTCGACGGCGATGCCGCTCGCGTCTCGGAAGGCGTGCTGACGACGGTGACGCGCGTCCTCGGCGGTGATCGGCTGACGTTCGCCGACGCGAGCACCCTCACCGCGGCGCGCGACGTCATCGCCGGAGTGATCGCAGAGGGGGCCGAGCTCGTGCTCGTCGTCGACCAGGCCGAGCACCTCGTCGCTGCGCGCGAGAGTCTGCTCGGCGCGCTCGTGGAGTCGCCGCCGCCCGGCCTGCGGATCCTCCTCGTCGGCACCCGACCGGCACGCGACGTCGAGATCGCGCTGCGCACGTCAGGCTCCGCCCGATTGGGTGCCGCGGACTTCGCTTTCGACGGCGACGAGATCGTGTCACTGTCGGCGATCGTCGGCCCCCGCAGCGTCGATCGCCCGCGCGCCGAGGACATCGCCCGACGGACGTCCGGCTGGCCGATCGCCGTGGCCGCCGAACTCGCCGGCGGTGGGCGCGAGGGTGCCGACACCGCGCTGGAGGGCTACGTCGAGCACGTCGTGCTCGACGACCTGCCGGGCGAGCTCGCCGATGTCATCCGGCGCACCGTCGTGACCCAGGTGCTCTCCCCGGCGCTCGCGGTCGCGCTCGTCGAGCGCGACGACGCGCCCGTGCTGCTGGAGGAGTGCGTGCGCCGCGGGCTGTTCATCGACCGCTTCTCCGACGGCGGGCGGCGCGTCTACGTCTGGCATGCCGCATTCCGCGACGCCATGGTCGAAGCCGAGGCGCGGCGCGACCCCGCGGGCCTGCGCCTCGCGCACCTGCGTGCGGCGCGCGCACTGCGCAGCACGGCACCGCTGGTCGCGATCGAGCACTTCCTCGCCGCAGCCAGGGTCGAGGATGCCTACGACACCCTCCTCGAGTCGTGGGTCGAGCTGCTGCAGGAGGGCGATGGCGGGGCGCTCGAACGCGCCTGCACGTCACTGCCGGACGGCGTCGCGGAACGCCCGGCGATCCTCGCCGTGCGCGCCGGCTGCGCGTGGACCGACGGAGACGAAGCGGGCGCGCACCGCCTGATGGCGAGGGTTCCGGATGCCGCGGACGTGGCCGGTCCCCGAGAGCGATTGACGTGCGCCCTCGCCACAATGCTCACCCTGGACGACCCGACCGAGCTGCGCCTGCAGTCGGCGACGGTCAGCGCCGCGCTGGACGACCCCGCCGCGATCGCGCCGCGCAGCCTGCCGCACGCGCTCCTCACCCTCGGCTACACGGCCCTCCGGCTGCGCCGCGGCCCGGTCGACGCGATCGCGACCCTGCGCACGGCGCTCCACGAGGCGAAAGCGCAGGGAAAGGCACGCCTCGCGGCGCGAGCGGCCGGCTCGCTGTCGTTCGCCCTGGCGTTCGCCGGCGAGTTCACAGCCGCGCTCGGCTACGCCGACGACGCCGACACGCAGAGCGAGTCCGTGGATGCGTGGCGCGTCTACGACGGCGGCAACGCGGCGTGCACGCGCGGGTTCGTCGCCTACTGGCGGGGCGAGTACGCGCTCGCGCGCGAGCAGTTCGCGCTGGTGCGCGAGCAGGCGCTGCGCAGCGGCGGGTTCGAGCCCGTCGCCCTGATGTACGACGTGCTGGGCGCCGTCGCGGCGCACGACATCCCCTGGCAGTCCGAGGCGCAGGAGCGCCTGCAGCGGATGCCCGGCACCAGCGTGCTGGGAGCTGCGTGGCAGAGTTTTCGCGACTGCGCGGCGGGGACGCTCGCGCTCGAGCGCGGTCACCGCGATGAGGCGCGCCACCGGGCCGATCGCATCGTCACAGCCGTCACCGCGGGCGAGTTCGCTCCCGTGCCGTTCGCCGTCGCCGCCGAGATCTTCCGCCGGCTCGGAGACCTCGGGCGTGCACGCGCGCTCGTCGCCGGCGCGGACATCTCGTCGCTGACGCGCCCTGCTCAGGTGCGGATGCTCGTCACCGACGCCCTCCTGCGCTCCGAGGCCGGGCGGGACGACGCGCATCAGGCCCTCGAACGCGCCATCGACCGCGCCGTTCCGGAGAGGATCGTCCAGCCCTTCCTCGACGACCTGCCCGAGCTCCGCGGGCTCATCGAGCGGCACGCGGCGCGGGGCACCCGCCACCTTGCGTTCGTCGCCGACATCCTCACCACGGCGCGTCCGGCGGGAATCGGCGCCCTGTCCGATCGCGAGCGGGAAGTTCTCGCCTATCTGCGCACGCCGCTGACTCTGGCCGAGATCGGACAAGCCTTGTTCGTCTCCGTCAACACGGTCAAAACGCACACTCGCGCGATCTACCGCAAGCTCGGCGTTGCCGGGCGCCGCGAGGCCGTCCGGCAACGCCTCTGACCTCGGCGGCTAGCGGCGCTCGACGACGCATCGTTCGCCCGCTATGCACGAGCCTGCGCGACCGTCCTCGCCCGTGCCCACGGGCAGTCGCCGAACGCGGCCGAGGTCGTCGGCTACATCGGCGACGGCCGCACCGTGACCGACGCGATCGTGGCCTGGTCGTACGCCTATGCCGACCTGTCGCGCGGCGACTACGACGCCTTCGTCACGGCGTAGATGTCATCCCGCAACAGGATCGAGGACCCGGAATCCGATCTCCTGTGCGACCGCGCGCATCGTCGCATCGTGCGTGACGACGGTCGCGTCGAGGCCGGAGTGGATCAGTGATGCCATGTGGATCGCGTCGAGCGTCTTGATGTGTGGGAGGATCGCTTCAGCTTCAGCCAGGATCACGTCGTCGATCGGCACGAGGCTGAGGTAGTCGACGATCTCGTCACGCGAAGCGAGCGGCTTTCGATCCCGGCGCAGCACGCGCGTGATCTCGGTGCGCAGCAACCGCGAGGAGAACACGACCACGTCGTCGTCGCCGGTGGCCTCATCGAACCAGCCCGCGGCGGAGGTGTCGCCGTAGAGAATCCTGACCGCGACCGACGAGTCGAGGTAGAAGTACTCCGTCACCACTCGCCCTTCATGTCCTCGATGAGGGTATCGACGGTGTCGGCCGACTCGACCTGGAGCGGCGGCAGACTGCGGGTGCGCGCAGGTCCGCGCCGCCGCGGCGGAATGAGGGCCGTAGCGGGCCCGGGCGGCACGATTCGACCGACCTCTCGATTGTGACGAGTGATGCGATAGGTCTCGCCAGCCTCGACCGCAGCCAGCGCCTCGGTCGGGTTCTGGCGCAACTGGCCCACGGTGACGGACTTCATGCCACCATCCTACGGCTTTGTCTATCTGTGTCTACTTTTCGCGTCGCTCACTCGTCGTCGGGATGCGCGGCCGCGCGGGGCTCCCAGAGCACGACCTCGGTCGCGCGGCGCACGCGGGTGCCGCTGCGCAGGCTCACGACCGAGCCGGATGCCCCGGCCGCGAACACGCGCGAACGGCGATCGGCCTCGCCGCGCAGGCGCGCCTCGAGGTCGGCGACCTGGCGCCGCAGGCCCCGGACGGTGTTCTCGAGCTCGATCAGCCGCGAGATCGCCGGCAGGCTCATGCCCTCGGCCGACAGCGCCGCGACCTCGCGCAGCTGCTTCACGTGCCGCAGCGCGTAGCGCCGTGACCCGCCCTGCGTGCGGGCGGGCACGACGAGGCCGAGGCGGTCGTACTGGCGCAGCGTCTGCGGGTGCATGCCCGCGAGCTCGGCCGCGACCGCGATCGCGAAGATCGGGGCCTCTTCATCGATCTCGTCAGCTGGCATGGTCACCTCGTTTCGACTCGCTTCGCTTGCTCAACGACCGGACGCTCCTACTCCCGGGCCTTGGCGATGAGCTCGGCGCGCGGGTTCTCCTTGGGCTCGAGGTCGTGGAAGCGCTGCAGCGCCTCCTTCGCCTTGTCATCGAGGTGGGCGGGGACCGCGACCTGCACCTCGGCGAGCAGGTCACCCGTGCCCTTCGAGGTTTCGACCCCGCGACCCTTGACCCGCAGCACGCGCCCCGACGGGGTGCCGGGCGCGACGCGCAGCTTCACGCTGTCGCCGCCGAGCGTCGGCACCTCGATGGTCGCGCCGAGGGCGGCCTCGGTGAAGGTCACCGGCACCGTGAGGCGCAGGTTCAGCCCGTCGCGCGTGAACACCGGGTGCGGGCGCACGGTGACGCTCACGACGATGTCACCCGACTCGCCGCCGTCCGGCGACGGACGACCGCGGCCGCGCAGGCGGATCTTCTGCCCGTCGGAGACACCGGCGGGGATCTTCACCTTGAACGGCTTGCCGTCTTCGCCGGCGAGGCTGATCGTCTCACCCTTGACCGCGGTCTGGAAGTCGAGGGTCGTCCGCGCGGTCACGTCGGCGCCGCGCTGAGGCCCGCCGTACCCGCGGAATCCGCCCGTCGACTGGCCGAACCGGCCCGAGCCGAATCCCCCGGCCTGCTGGCCGAACATCGAGAACAGATCATCGAAGTCGGCCGGCTGGCCGCCGCGCGCGCCGCCTCCGCCGCCGAAGCGGCTGAAGACGTCTTCGAAGCCGCCGGCGCCGCCCGACCCGGGTGCCTGGAATCGGGCGCCGCCCGACCCCATGGCGCGGATCTGGTCGTACTCCTCGCGCTGATCCTTGTCGGAGAGCACCGAGTATGCCTCGCTGATCTCCTTGAACTTCGCTTCCTTCGCGGCATCACCCTGAGTCTGGTCGGGGTGGTAGGTGCGCGCGAGCTTGCGGTAGGCCTTCTTCAGGTCGGCCTCGGAGATGTCCTTGGACACCCCCAAGACCTTGTAGAAGTCCTTGTCGAACCAGTCTTGACTGGCCATGGACACCTCCTTCCTTTAGTCGGCAGAACCCGCGACGACGACCTTCGCAGGACGCAGCTCGATGTCTCCCAGGCGATAGCCGACCTCGACGACGTCGAGGATCGTGCCGTCTTCGACACCACCGGGGTTCGGCGCGCGGAAGATGGCCTCGTGCTGCTGCGGGTCGAACAGCTCGCCCGCGACGCCGTAGGTCTCCACGCCCAGGCGGGCGACGACCGCGCGCAGCTTCTCGGCGATCGCCGCGAGCGGCGTGCCCTCGGTCAGGTCGCCGTGCTTCTCGGCGCGGTCGAGGTCGTCGAGCACGGGCAGCAGGCCCGACGCGACCGAGCCCTTGGCCCGGGCGATCTCAACCTCGCGCTGCTCTTCGGTGCGGCGCCGGTAGTTGGCGTACTCCGCCTGCAGCCGCTTGAGGTCGAGCAGCAGATCCTTGTCCTCGTCGGGTGCCTCGGCCACCGCGGCCTCGTCGGTCTGCGGCGCGTCGAGGATGTCGTCGACGGTCAGTTCGTCCTCCTGCGAGTCGGGGCCGGATGCCGTGGCATCCGACCCCTCATCGCCGGGGACCTCGTTCTCGAAGTCCTTCGTCATGATCCGATTCTCTTACTTCTTGTCCTCGTCGTCGTCGACGACCTCGGCGTCGATCACGTCTTCCTCGGGGTTCGGCACCTCGGCGCCCCCCGGGTCAGCAACCGTCGGGTCGGCGGGCTCGCCGGCAGCCTGCGATGCGGCGTAGATCGCCTCGCCCAGCTGCGACTGCGATGCGTTGAGCTTGTCGAAGGCCGTCTTCACGGCATCCTCGTCGTCACCCGCGAGCGCCGACTTCAGCGCGTCGACGTCGGTCTGGACGGAGTCCTTGACCTCGGCGGGCAGCTTGTCCTCGTTGTCCTTGATGAGCTTCTCGATCGAGTACGAGAGCGTCTCGGCCTGGTTGCGCACCTCGGCCGACTCGCGGCGCTTCTTGTCCTCGGCGGCGTGCTCCTCGGCCTCGCGCACCATGCGCTCGATGTCTTCCTTCGGAAGGCTCGAGCCGCCCGTGATCGTCATCGACTGTTCCTTGCCGGTGCCCTTGTCCTTGGCGGACACGTGCACGATGCCGTTCGCGTCGATGTCGAAGGTGACCTCGACCTGCGGGATGCCCCGGGGCGCCGGCGCGATGCCGGTGAGCTCGAACGTTCCCAGCGGCTTGTTGTCGCGGGTGAAGTCGCGCTCGCCCTGGAAGACCTGGATCGCGACCGACGGCTGGTTGTCGTCGGCGGTCGTGAAGGTCTCGCTGCGCTTGGTCGGGATGGCGGTGTTGCGCTCGATGAGCTTCGTCATGATGCCACCCTTGGTCTCGATGCCGAGGCTCAGGGGGGTCACGTCGATCAGCAGCACATCCTTGCGCTCGCCCTTGAGGACACCCGCCTGCAGGGCGGCGCCGACGGCGACGACCTCATCCGGGTTGACCGTCTTGCTGGGCTCCTTGCCGGTCTCGCTCTTGACGAGCTCCGACACGGCGGGCATGCGCGTCGATCCACCGACGAGCACGACGTGGGCGATGTCGCCGACCTTGATGCCCGCCTCGCGGATGACATCGGCGAACGGCTTCTTCGTGCGGTCGAGCAGGTCCTTGGTGAGGTCCTCGAACTTCGCGCGGGTGAGCGTCTCGCTCAGCGACACGGGCCCCGAGTCGGTCAGCGACAGGTAGGGCAGGTTGATGGAGGTGCTCGTCGACGACGAGAGCTCCTTCTTGGCCTGCTCAGCCGCCTCCTTGAGGCGCTGCAGGGCGATCTTGTCGCCCGAGACGTCGACGCCCGTGGTGTCCTTGAACTGCTTGATCAGGTAGTCGACGATGCGCTGGTCCCAGTCGTCGCCGCCGAGGCGGTTGTCACCGGCGGTCGCACGCACCTGGATGGTCGAGAAGTCGTCGTCCTTGCCCACTTCGAGCAGCGAGACGTCGAACGTTCCACCACCGAGGTCGAAGACCAGGATGAGCTCGTCTTCCTTGCCCTTGTCGAGGCCGTAGGCGAGAGCGGCGGCGGTCGGCTCGTTGATGATGCGCAGGACGTTCAGGCCCGCGATCTCACCGGCCTCCTTCGTCGCCTGGCGCTCGGCGTCGTTGAAGTACGCGGGGACCGTGATGACCGCGTCGGTCACCGAGTCACCCAGGTACTGCTCGGCGTCGCGCTTGAGCTTCTGCAGAATGCGCGCCGAGATCTCCTGCGGCGTGTAGCCCTTGCCGTCGATCGCCTGGGTCTTCCAGTCGGTGCCCATGTGCCGCTTGACGGAGGTCAGGGTGCGGTCGACGTTGGTGACGGCCTGGCGCTTGGCGGTCTCGCCGACGAGCACCTCGCCGTCCTTGGTGAACGCGACGACCGACGGGGTCGTGCGGAATCCTTCGGCGTTGGCGATGACCTTCGGCTCGCCGCCTTCGAGGACGGAGACGACCGAGTTGGTCGTCCCGAGGTCGATACCCACTGCACGTGCCATGTGTGTTTCTCCTTGTTCGTGGATCGAAATCTGAGGTTGAGTCGTGAGGACTCAAGGTGTGATGGATGCCACGTTACCGCCCGGCCATGGCCGTGTCAAATGAACTTGATATGACTCATATCAAGTTTTCAGGATGCGCGACAACGGCCATGCCCCCTAGGCTCGCGCCATGAGCAGACGGGATCACGAGCGCGCCGTGCGAGAGACCGGCCCAGCGGCCTGGAGCGCCTACCTCCGCGAGCGCATCTACGCGACGTTCACCGGCCTGTCGATCGTGATCGTCGTCGGCTGGGCCGACCACGCCAACCCCGAGCACGCGTTTCTGGCGCTGGTTCTCGGCGTCGTGGGCATCGTGGCCGCCGGCTTCGTCTCCGACATCGTGAGCCACATGCTCACGCACGGGTCGCTCCCGTCACGAGACGAGAACCTGACCCTGCTGCGGATCTCGGGCGGCGGCCTCAGCACGGTGCTCGCCCCCGGCATCCTGTTCCTGCTCGCGTGGCTGGACGTCATCCACATCGACGCCGCCGTGATCGCGTCGAGCGTCATCTACATCGTGACTCTCGGGCTCATCGGGTTTCTCGCCGTGCGCAAGTCCGACCTCTCGCGCGGCATGCGCCTGCTCGCGCTGACGCTCCTCGTCGGGCTCGGCATCATCGTGATCGGCCTGCAGACGCTCGCCAAGACGGTCTGAGACGGGCCGGACGCCTGCGGGACTAGACAGCGCCGCGCTCAGTCGTGCGGGCTCGCGCCGAGCCGACTCAGCAGGCGAGCGGCGTCGTAGCGCGAGCGGCCGAGCGCGGAACGGCTTCAACTACCCCTACGCCGATGGGTCAACGGGCACATATTGGACTGCTCAAGGATCCGGAACAGCGGTCGGAGCCGGCGACATCTATGTCAGTCCTTCATCCAACGTGGTTCTGACGAACGGCTCCGTCTGCCACTCAATGTCGCCGGGATTCTCGTTCCCCTGAGCCTCTTCCGCTCAAGGGCGCGCAGGGAAAGACTAGAACCATGGCTTACGTCACTGTGCCCGATGTTGTGGGGATGGCCCTGAACGATGCTGTCGAGTTGGGTGTCGCAGCCGCGGTCGTATTGGTATCCGCAGACCCTGATGGCCCATCGTTGAGAGCTCTCACGTGGACCCAGCCACACATCATTCGGGCGCAGGATCCGAATGCCGGCACTGAAGTTGACAGACATAGCGCCGTAACCGTCTGGTTCGTTCCTCACGGACCGGAGGGAGCGAGCGTGCCCGCCCAGATCAAGCCGTCACCAGACCAGCTGGAAGAAAAACGAGCCCTGGTCCCCGGCGAGCACAACTAGTTGTTCACCCCGCAGAAGCCCGCCCAAAGCTACGCATCCTTGGGTGGGCTTCTGCGCTGTCACGGTTAGCAACCTGCCTCTTCAACGCGGGTCGTGTCCGTTTGGGGATCGTCGTGAGAGACACCTTGAAGCCGATCTGTCGACGAGTGAACCCCCGGGCTGTGTATGTCGTCGTATGACGTGACCGGTTCGAGTCGCGCCCAAGCGGCTCTATTCGAGACGGCGTCTGGAGCCGCGACGCTTCGAGCAGACGCGAGGTTCCACGGTGGGCCTACTACGACCTTGTGGACGTTTCGGACCCGAAGAGACCGCAGGATGGCAGACATCTCTCCTGCTGCGGCTGCAGACGGCGGCACTCAGCGGGACATCCCCAAGCGGTTCCTACGCTCCGCTCGCGCCGAGCCCCGCGCGTCAGTCGCGCGGGCGCTGGTTCGGGCGGTCGACGCGCTTCGCCGAGCGCTGGAACTTGTCGGGCTTGATCTCGATCAGACGCCCCGAGATGCGCGTGTTCGCGAGCCGGTCGAGCGTCGAGCGCGGCAGGTCGGCGGGCAGCTCGACGAGCGAGAAGTCGGGGCGGATCTGGATCGCGCCGAAGTCCTCGCGGCGGAAGCCGCCCTCGTTCGCGAGTGCGCCGACGATCTGGCGCGGCTCGACCTTGTGCCGACGGCCCACCTCGATGCGGTAGGTCGTGGTCGGGCCGCTGGGGCGACGGCGGTCGTCGCCACGTTTCGACTCGCTGCGCTCGCTCAACGACCGGTCATGGTCGCGCCCACCACGGTCATCGCGGTCGAAGCGTTCGCGGCGCTGAGGCACGTCGGCCGCGGCATCCAGCAGCAACGGCGTCTCACCCTGCGCGACGACGGCGAGCGCCGCGGCCACGTCCTTCTCGGGAACGTCGTGGTGCGTCACGTAGTGGCTGATGATGTCGCGGAAGCGATCGATGCGCTCGGTGTCGGCGAGCGCCGCGGTGATCGCGTCGTCGAAGCGGGTCAGACGCGTCGCGTTGACGTCGTCAACGGTCGGCAGCGGCATCTCGGTGAGCGGCTGGCGGGTGGCCTTCTCGATGGATGCCAGCATGCGCCGCTCGCGCGGAGTGACGAAGCTGATCGCGTCGCCGGTGCGGCCCGCGCGGCCGGTGCGGCCGATGCGGTGCACGTACGACTCGGTGTCGATCGGCAGGTCGAAGTTGACGACGTGGCTGATGCGGTCGACGTCGAGCCCGCGGGCGGCAACGTCGGTCGCCACGAGGATGTCGAGCTTGCCGTCCTTCAGCTGGTTCACGGTGCGCTCGCGCTGCACCTGCGCGATGTCGCCGTTGATCGCTGCGGCCGTGTAGCCGCGGGCGCGCAGCTTCTCGGCGAGGGTCTCGGTCTCGTTCTTGGTGCGGGTGAACACGATCACACCCTCGAACGGCTCGACCTCGAGGATGCGCGTCAAGGCATCCACCTTCTGCGGGTACGAGACCATCAGGTAGCGCTGCGTGATGTTGGTCGCCGTCGAGGTCTTCGCCTTGACGTTGATCTCCTCGGCATCCTTCAGATACGTGCCCGCGAGGCGGCGGATCTGCGCCGGCATCGTCGCCGAGAAGAGCGCCACCTGCTTGGTCGCCGGGGTGTCGGCGAGGATCGTCTCGACGTCTTCGGCGAAACCCATCTTGAGCATCTCGTCGGCCTCGTCGAGCACGAGGTACTTCAGCTCGGACAGGTCGAGCGTGCCCTTGTCGAGGTGGTCCATGATGCGGCCCGGCGTGCCGACGACGATGTGCACCCCGCGGCGCAGGGCCGACAGCTGCTGCCCGTAGCCCTGTCCGCCGTAGACGGGCAGCACGTGCACGCCCTTCAGGTGCCCGGCATACGACTCGAACGCCTCGCACACCTGCAGCGCGAGTTCGCGGGTCGGCGCGAGCACGAGCGCCTGCGGCGTCTTCTGCGAGAGTTCGAGCCGCGACAGGATCGGCAGCGCGAATGCCGCCGTCTTGCCGGTTCCGGTCTGCGCCGTGCCGAGCACGTCGCGGCCCGCCAGCAGCGGCGGAATCGTCGCGGCCTGGATCGCCGACGGCGTCTCGTAGCCGACGTCCTTCAGCGCCTTGAGGACCGCGGCGTCGAGGCCGAGATCGGCGAAGGAGGGGGTGGATGCCACGGCATCCACTCCGGTCTGGTCTGCGCTGGTGCCGTCGGTCATGCCTCAACGGTAGTCGCCAGCAGGGTGTTCGCCCGTATCGGCAGTAGCCTGAGCCTGCGCCGCACCGCCGCGGCGCAGGCTCAGCCCGGCGTCGCGAGACGCAACCCGGCGTTCACCGAAGGACCCTAGCGTGACGAACATGTCGCTTCCCGATCAGCCGGCCCCCGACGCTCTGGCCGCCACGGGCGGTCGAGCCGTCGTCACTCGCAGGCCGAGCGTCATGGCGTGGGCCCTCTGGGACTGGGGGTCGGCCGCCTTCAACGCCGTCGTCACGACGTTCGTGTTCAGTACCTACCTGTCGAGCAACTACTTCATCGACCCCGCGATCGTCGCCGCCGCGGGTGGCGACGACAAGAACCCGGCGCTGGTCGCCGCCAAGGCGGGCAATGCGTCGTTCATCGGCCTCGCGCTGATGGTCGCCGGCATCCTCATCGCCATCCTCGCCCCCGTGCTCGGCCAGCGCTCCGACGGCTCGGGTCGCCGCAAGCTGTGGCTCGGCATCAACACGGGCGTGGTGGTGCTCGCGATGGCGGCGATGTTCTTCGTCGAGGGGTCGCCGGCCTATCTCGTGCTCGGGGCGACGCTGCTCGCCGTCGGCAACATCTTCTTCGAGTTCGCGGGCGTCAACTACAACGCGATGCTCGTGCAGGTCTCGACGCGCGAGAACATGGGCCGCGTCTCGGGCTTCGGCTGGGGAATGGGCTACGTCGGCGGAATCGTGCTGCTGATCATCCTGCTCGTCGGATTCATCGGCCTCGTCTCGAGTCCGGGTCCGCTGGGCATCACGACCGAGAACGGGCTGCACATCCGTCTCGCGATCCTCGCGTCGGCAGTGTGGTTCGCGGTCTTCGCGATCCCGGTGCTCGTGCGGGTGCCCGAGATCCCGGCGCGCGAGCGTTCGAACCGTGTGGGCTTCTTCGCCTCGTACGGGGTGTTGTTCGGCACCCTCCGCAGCCTCTGGCGCGGCAATCGGCAGGTGCTGATGTTCCTGCTCGCGAGCGCCGTGTTCCGCGACGGGCTCGCGGGCGTGTTCACCTTCGGCGCCATCATCGCCGCGCAGGTCTTCGGCTTCAGTTCGTCGCAGGTGCTGTACTTCGCGGTCGCGGCGAACGTGGTCGCCGGCATCTCGACGATCATCTCGGGCCGCTTGGACGATCGCTTCGGCGCCAAGAACGTCATCCTGGTCTCGCTCGTCGGTCTTGTCGTGGCGGGCACCGTCGTGCTCTTCATCGGCACGGCCCCCCTCGGCTTCTGGATCGTGGGGCTCGTCCTCTGCATGTTCGTCGGCCCCATCCAGTCGGCATCCCGCTCGTTCCTCGCCCGCATCACCCCGGAGGGGCGCGAGGGCGAGATCTTCGGGCTCTACGCCACGACGGGTCGGGCGGTGTCGTTCCTGGCGCCCGGGCTGTTCGCCCTGTTCGTCGGGATCTCGGGCGACACGCGCCTCGGCATCCTGGGGATCGTCCTCGTGCTGGCTGCCGGGCTTCTGCTGATGCTTCCGGTGCGCGCCGTGCAGGCGCAGATCGAGTAGCCGCTCGGGGCGTACCGTGGGGTGATGGATGCCTGCGCCGCCCTCGCCGACGCCGTCGCACGGCTCGCCGACCGCGGCCACCCGAACGGGCGCTTCCTGCGTGAGATCGGCCGGATCGGCGGCGTGCGCCGCGGCCCGCTGTGGCTGACGGACGCCGCCTCGGGCGGCAGCAACCGCCTGCGCGGGCGGGGCTTTCGGGCGGCGCTCGACGACGACACCGACGGGCAGGCGCGGCACTTCGCGGGCACGGTCGCCGTGGCCGCGCGCACGGGCGGGCGCTTCGCGCGCTGGCTCACCACGGTCGTGCTGCGTGACCCGCCCGACACGGCCGACGGCCGGCTGAGCGACGAGGCCATCGCGTTCGTCGCGGCGGTCCGTTCGGGCGAGCTGGCACAGGCGGATGCCCCGAGCTGGATCCGCCACCATCTGTGCGGCCGCGGCGCGTAAGCACGCTGCGCCTGTCCGGTGGCGGGGGCGCGTAAGCGCGCTGCGCCTGTCCGGTGGCGGGGGCGCGTAAGCGCGCTGCGGGCAGTGAGACACACTGTGCGCGATGACACACAGCGTGACGCGCTGTGTGTCACGAGGGATGCGGTGTCTCGCCATCGAACGGCGGATCGCGAGGGCGCGGGGGCGGGCGCGCGGGTACGGGTGCGCAGGTGCGTGCGCAGGTGCGCGGGCGCGGAGCCGCGCGTCAGCGCTGCGGCCAGGCCTCGGCGAGCTTGGTCAGCAGGCGCGCGAGCTCGGTGCGCTCGGCGGCGGTGAACCCCTCGAGCGCCTGCGAGAGGTGCTCGCGACGCTGACCGCGGAAGCCGCGTACGATCTTCGCGCCGTCGTCGGTGAGCACCGCCCGCGTGCGGCGCGCGTCGTCGGGATCGGCCTCGCGGCGCACCAGCCCAAGATCGACCGCCTGCTGGATCAAGCGTGACGCGCGCGGCTGATCGACGCCGATCGCGTCGCCGACCTCGCTGACGCTGAGCGGGTGGGATGCCCCGGCAAGCGCCTCGAGCAACCGCAGACGGGCGGGCCCGGCCATCCGCCCGGCACCGGCGCCCCAGCCGTCGCCGCCGAAGCCGTGCGGTCCGCCGTGACCGCCCCGCCGTTCGCCGTCGCTGCCCTCACTGCCGCGGCCACCCTCGCCGTTCATCCACTCGTGCCGACTGCGGCCACGAGGTCCGTGACCGAACGGCCCGCCGCCCGGGAACCCAGGGCCACCGGGGCCGCCCGGAAAGCCCGCAAAGCCTGCGCCGCCGGGGCCCCGCCCGCGGCCGCGCAGGCGTGCGAGCGCCGTCGCGATCGCGTCGAGATCCGCCGGCGTGGGACCCGAGGTGGCGTCGGGCGTGGCATCCGTCATACGTCGAATTTACATGTGACTTGACATGTTCTCGGGATGCATGTCACACTACATGTACATGCCACATGACATATATATGCCGTCGATCTGACGACGGCCACACGGAAGGATTTCTCATGGAGAACCACACAGACACCACACCGGAAAGCCCCACCATCCGCCCGTTCGGATACTGGCTGCGCGCCGTCGACGGCCTGATCGCCCGCGAGTTCGCGGCGGCGTTCGACGCAGAGGGAGTGACCCGCCGCGACTGGCGCATCCTCTCGCTGCTCTCGGGCGACGTCGTCGCTCCCGAGCTGACCGCGCGCCTCGAGCGCCACGGCGGCAAGAAGCTCCGCGGGCTCATCGAACGCGGCTGGGTCGCCCAGAACGACGGCACCTGGACGCTCACCGACGAGGGCCGCGCCGCCCACGCGCGCCTCGGCGACGTCGTCGGCGGCATCCGCGCCACCGTCGCGGGCGCTGTCACCGACGAAGACTTCGCCACCACCCTGGCGAGCCTCGAGAAGATCGCGCGCGAGCTGGGCTGGAACCCGGACGAGCGGATGCCCCGCGCCTTCGGCCGCCCCGGCTTCGGTCCGGCTCGCCGCGGCCACGGACACGGGTTCGGTCACGGGTTCGGCCGCCGCGGTCAGTTCGGACCCGGATTCGGCCCGCAGTTCGGACCCGGATTCGGCCCGCAGGTCGGTCCCGTGTTCGGCGCCGGCCACCCGGGGTTCGGCCCCGGCCACGGCCACGGATTCGCCCCTGGCCGCGGCCCCGCGATTGCTCCTGAGCACGGCTACGGACCGGCCTACGAACGCGGTTTCGACGCGGGCTTCAGCCGAGGCGCCGCCTCGCGCGACGCCTGAGCATCACCCCGACGCGCCCTGCGCGATGACCCCGACGGGGCGTCGCGCAGGGCGCGTCGTCGTCCCCGGGTGCGGACTGACGAGCACCCCCCGCGCCCGAACTCCTCCAATCGCGTGACGTCGTGCGCCGCTTGCCCCGAGATTCCGTGCCGGGGTGTGAGGTGCCGCTGCAAACTGGAGGAGTTCGGGCGCACGACTGCGCAGGGCGCGTCGTCGTGCTCGGAGCCGGGCTCAGGAAAGCCCCCGCGCCCGAACTCCTCCATTTGCCCGGCGTCGTGCGCCGCTCGCCCCGAGATCCCGGGCCGGGGTGTGTGGCGCGTCTGCGAGTTGGAGGAGTTCGGGCACGAGTGGGTTCGCCGCGCGGGCGTGCGGCGGGCGGGCGGCGGCGCGCGCGCCGGTTCGCGCCGGCCACGCACCAGCGGCGACAATGGCGGGGTGACGGCACTCCTCGCGATCTCGCACGGCACGGGCAGCCCGGCCGGGCAGAGCGCCGTCGCCGCCCTCGCCGACGCGGTAGCTGGTGCGCTGCCGACCACGACCGTGCGGCTCGGGCACGTCGATGTGCAGCAGCCCGACGTCGCCGCCTCCCTCGCCGCTCTCCCCGATGAGCCGGTCGCGCTCGTCCCGCTGCTGCTGTCGGCGGGCTACCACGTGCACGTCGACCTGAGGCGAGCGATCGCGCATCGCGATGACGTGACGATCACCTCAGCCCTCGGGCCCGACCCGCGGCTCGTCGAGGTCTTGGTGGCCCGGCTCGTGGAGGCGGGCTACGACCCCGACGACCCGGCGGACACCGAGGTCGTGCTCGCCGCGGCGGGCTCGAGCGACGCACGTGCGAACGACGACTGCCGCGAGACCGCGCGTCTGCTCGCCGCGCGCCTCGGGCGCCCCGTCCACGTCTCCTTCCTCGCGGCGGAAGAGCCTCGGGTGCGCCAGGTGGTCAGCGAGGCATCCGCCACCGGCCGTCGCGTCTTCGTCGCGACCTACCTGCTCGCGCCCGGCTACTTCTCCGACCTGACGGCGCGCGAAGCGCCCGGCGCCGTGGTCGCACGACCGCTCTTGGATGCCGATCCCCCCGCCACCCCGTTGGTGGACCTCGTCATCGACCGCTACCTCAGCGCGCGCTGACCCACGCGGCACCGGCGCGCGCACGGCCCGCCCGAGGCCCGCGGCGGAATGTGACGCACCGTGTCGCCCGCCGCCCCAGGTGGTGCGCAGGTCTCGTACGCTCGACGGGGCCTCACCAGGCCTGTGCACGGAGAAGGCCACTCTGCGCGGAGAAGGACATCATGACGACGAGTGAAACCGGCGCGCGCACACCGCGCCCCTCGGCACGGCCCAACGGCCAGTGGAAGATCGACGGGACTGCCCCCCTCAACGCCAACGAAGAGTGGAAGCAGGTCGATGACGGCCTCGCCGTCCGCGAGCGCATCGAGAACATCTATGCCCAGGGCGGCTTCGCCTCGATCGATCCGACCGACCTGCACGGCCGGTTCCGCGTCTGGGGTCTCTACACGCAGCGCAAGCCCGGCATCGACGGCGGGCGCACCGCGACGCTCGAGCCGCACGAGCTCGAAGACGAGTACTTCATGCTGCGCGTGCGCATCGACGGCGGGCAGCTCACGACCGAGCAGCTGCGCGTGATCGCGGGGATCTCGCAGGAGTTCGGCCGGGGCACCGCCGACCTCACCGACCGCCAGAACATCCAGCTGCACTGGATCGAGGTCGAGTCGATGCCCGAGATCTGGCGGCGCCTCGAGGCCGTCGGGCTCGGCACGACCGAGGCCTGCGGCGATGTGCCGCGCGTCATCCTCGGCTCGCCCGTCGCCGGCATCTCGGCCGCCGAACTCATCGACCCGACGCCGCAGATCGAAGAGATCCAGTCGCGCTTCATCGGCGACCCGACGCTGTCGAACCTGCCGCGCAAGTTCAAGTCGGCGATCACCGGACACCCCAGCCAGGATGTCGTACACGAGATCAACGACGTGGCCTTCGTCGCCGTCGAGCACCCCGAGCTCGGCATCGGCTACGACCTCTGGGTGGGCGGCGGCCTGTCGACGACGCCTCGGCTCGGCGAGCGCCTCGGCGCGTTCGTCTCGCCCGAACGCGTGTCCGACGTGTGGCACGGGGTCGCGCAGATCTTCCGCGACTACGGGTATCGCCGCTTGCGCAACAAAGCGCGGCTGAAGTTCCTGCTCGCCGAGTGGGGCACCGAGAAGTTCCGCCAGGTGCTGCAGGACGAGTACCTCGGCTACGAGCTGCCCGACGGCCCGGCCGCGCCGAAGCCGGCGAGCCCCGGCGACCACATCGGCATCCACCGTCAGAAGGACGGCCGGTTCTATGTCGGCGCCACCCCCATCGTGGGGCGTGTCTCGGGCCCCACGCTCGAGAAGCTCGCCGACCTGATCGAGGCGAACGGCTCGACGCGGCTGCGCACGACCCCGCACCAGAAGCTCGTGATCCTCGACATCCCCGAAGACCGCGTGCCGTCGCTCATCGCGGGGCTCGACGAGCTGGGCCTCTCGGCTCGGCCGAGCCTCATCCGCCGCGGCACGATCGCGTGCACGGGCATCGAGTTCTGCAAGCTCGCGATCGTCGAGACGAAGGCGTATGCCACGGCGGCCGTCCTCGACCTCGAAGAGCGCCTCGCGCAGTTCGACCTGCCGCACCAGATCTCACTGCATGTGAATGGATGCCCCAACTCCTGCGCGCGCATCCAGACGGCCGACATCGGGCTGAAGGGTCAGCTCGTCACGATCGACGGCGAGCAGGTGCCCGGCTACCAGGTGCACCTGGGCGGCGGGCTCGCGTCGCAAGACCGCGACGAGGCCGGTCTCGGCCGCACCGTGCGCGGGCTGAAGGTCGCCGCCGACGGCATCGCCGACTACGTCGAGCGGGTCGTCACGCGGTTCCTCGACGACCGTGACCAGGACGCCGACGAGACCTTCGCCCAATGGGCGCACCGCGCCGACGAGGAGGCCCTCGTATGAGCGTCTCCCTCGCCCCCCGTGCCACAACGCGGCGCACCGCCGACGAGCTGCGCGCCCTCGCCGAGGCGGGCAACGCGCTGCTGGGCAGCCTCACCGATCACGAGGCATCCGCGGCAGAGGTCGTGCGCTGGGCGGCCGAGAACTTCGCGCCCGAGGCCGCCGCCGTGGCCTGCTCGATGGCGGATGCCTCGCTGCCGCACCTCGTCGCCGAGCACCTGCCCGGTGTCGACGTGCTCTTCCTCGACACCGGCTATCACTTCACCGAGACGCGCGCGACGCGCGACGAGGTCGACCGCGCACTCGACGTGCGCATCGTCGACGTGCTGCCTTCGCAGACCGTCGCCGAGCAGGATGCCGAGTTCGGCGCCCGACTCTACGAGCGTGACCCGGCCCTCTGCTGCGCGCGCCGGAAGGTCGAGCCGCTGCAAGAGGCGCTCGGCGGCTACGAGGTGTGGTTCACGGGCGTCCGCCGCGACGAAGCTGCCACGCGCACGCACACCCCGCTCGTCACGTGGGACGAGCGCAACGGCCTCGTGAAGATCAACCCGCTCGCCGCGTGGAGCTTCGACGAGGTCCTGGGCTACGCCGCCGACCACAAGGCGCCGGTGAACCTCCTCGTCGGCTTCGGCTACCCCTCGATCGGGTGCGCGCCGTGCACGAAGCCGGTCGCCGAGGGCGAAGACCCCCGATCCGGCCGCTGGGCCGGCACCTCCAAGATCGAATGCGGGCTGCACGAATGACCACCGACCTGGCCACCCCGACACACACCACCACGTCGCGCCTGAGCACCCTCGACACTCTCGAGGCCGAGGCGATCCACATCATCCGCGAGGTCGTCGCCGAGTTCGAGCGCCCCGTGCTGCTGTTCTCGGGCGGCAAGGATTCCGTCGTCGTGCTGCACCTCGCGACGAAGGCGTTCCTGCCCGGCAAGGTCCCCTTCCCGGTGCTGCACGTCGACACAGGGCACAACTTTCCCGAGGTCATCGCGTTCCGCGACGAGACCGTCGAGCGCCTCGGTCTCACGCTGCACGTCGCGAGCGTGCAGGACTACATCGACGACGGCCGCCTGCACGAGCGTGCCGACGGCACCCGCAACCCGCTGCAGACGCAGCCGCTGCTGGATGCCATCGCCGCAGGCCGCCACGACGCCGTGTTCGGCGGGGCCCGCCGCGACGAAGACAAGGCCCGCGCGAAGGAGCGAATCATCTCGCTGCGCGACGAGTTCGGGCAGTGGGATCCGCGCAACCAGCGCCCCGAGCTCTGGGCGCTCTACAACGGGCGCCACACGCCCGGCCAGCACGTACGGGCGTTCCCCATCTCGAACTGGACCGAGCTCGACATCTGGCGCTACATCGAGCGCGAGCAGATCGCCCTGCCGCCGCTCTACTTCGCACACGAGCGCGAGGTATATGTCCGTGACGGCATGTGGCGCGCGGTGGGCGAAGTCTCCCCCGCCCGCCCCGGCGAAGAGATCGTCCGCCGCACCGTCCGCTACCGCACCGTCGGTGACATGAGCTGCACGGGCGCCGTCGAGTCGGATGCCGCCGACGTGGCATCCATCGTCACCGAAGTCGCCCGCACGACGCTCACCGAACGCGGAGCGACCCGCGCCGACGACCGCCTCTCGGAGGCGGCGATGGAAGACCGCAAGAAGGACGGGTACTTCTGATGACCGCGACACTCACTGAGAGCGCGACGGAAAGCGTGACCGACCTGCCGACGCTCTTCCGCTTCGCGACGGCCGGCTCGGTCGACGACGGCAAGTCGACCCTCGTCGGGCGGCTGCTGCACGACTCGAAGGCGATCCTCGCCGACCAGCTCGACCAGGTGCGCCGCACCTCGGCCGAGCGCGGCTTCGCGCACGGCGACTTCGACTTCGCCCTGCTCACCGACGGTCTGCGCGCCGAGCGCGAGCAGGGCATCACGATCGACGTCGCCTACCGCTACTTCTCGACGGCGGCACGCTCGTTCGTTCTGGCCGACTGCCCCGGTCACGTGCAGTACACGCGCAACATGGTCACCGGCGCGACGACGGCCGACGCGGTCGTCGTCCTGATCGACGGGCGCAAGGGCGTGCTCGAGCAGACCCGCCGGCACCTGGCCGTCGTCGCCCTGCTGCGGGTGCCGCACGTCATCGTCGCGGTGAACAAGATCGACCTGCTCGGCTTCGCGGAAGGCCGGTTCACCCCGGTGGCCGACGACGTGCGCCGCGTCGCGGCAGACCTCGGCATCGCCACCGTGCACGTGCTGCCCGTCTCTGCCCTCGAAGGCGACAACATCGTCGAGCGGTCGCCGCGGACGCCCTGGTACGACGGCCCGGCGCTGCTCGAACTGCTCGAGACGCTGCCCTCCCTCGACGAGCTCGAGAGCTCCGCCGACCCGTTCCGCCTGCCGGTGCAGCTCGTGCTGCGCCCCCAGGGCGGGCTCGCGCCGCACCTCGCCGCCGACCCCGATGCCGCCGAGCGCTACCGCGACCACCGCGCGTTCGCCGGTCGCGTCGCCTCGGGGACGGTGCGCGTCGGCGACCGTGTGACGGTGTTCCCGGCGGGGGTCGAGACGACGGTGACGGCGATCGACGTCGCCGGCGCCCCCGCCGACGAGGCCGTCGCGTCGCAGTCGGTCGCGATCCAGTTGAGCGACGATGTGGATGCCGCGCGCGGCGCCGTCATCGCCGCCGTGGGCACGCTCCCCGCGCCCACGAAGACGGTCGAGGCCGAGCTCTTCCAGCTCGACGCGCGCCCGCTGCTGCCCGGCGCCAAGGTGCTCGTGAAGCACGGCACCGCCACGGTTCAGGCCCTCGTCGCGAGCATCGTCTCGCGACGCGACCTCGACACCCTGGCGCACGAGCCGGCGACGCGGCTCGAGGTCAACGACATCGGCCGCGTGACGCTGCGGCTGGCGACCGAGCTGCCCCTCGAACCGTACGAGGCGAACCGCGCGAGCGGGTCGTTCCTCGTCATCCACCCCGCCGACGGCGCGACTCTCGCCGCCGGCACCGTCCCGGCCTGACGGCCGGACAACCCCGCACCCTGAAGGAGGCGAACCGATGAAGAACACCCGAATCCTCACACTCACCGCACTGGCAGTTGCCGGGATGATGGCCCTCGCCGGCTGCGCCCCCCAGGCATCCGGCGACGCGGGCGCCGCGCCCGTCGCGAGCGAGTCGGGAACGCCCGCGACCGAGCTGCGCCTCGGCTACTTCGCGAACGTCACCCACGCGCCGGCCCTCATCGGTCTGCAGGAGGGCCTGTTCGAGAAGGAGCTGGGCGACACGAAGCTCACGACGCAGGTGTTCAACGCCGGCCCCGCCGCGATCGAGGCCCTCTCTGCCGGGGCGATCGACGCGACCTTCATCGGTCCGAACCCATCGATCAACACGTTCATCCAGTCGCAGGGCGAGTCGGCGCGGATCGTCTCCGGAGTGACGACCGGCGGCGCGGCGCTCGTCGTGCGCGACGGGATCACCTCCGCGAAAGACCTGAAGGGCACCACCCTCGCGAGCCCGCAGCTGGGCAACACGCAGGATGTGGCGCTCCGCAGCTGGCTGAAGGACGAGGGCTACACGACCGACACCACCGGCGGCGGCGACGTGCACGTCACCCCGACCGAGAACGCGCAGACGCTCACGCTGTTCCAGCAGGGGCAGATCGACGGCGCGTGGGTGCCGGAGCCCTGGGTCTCGCGCCTGGTCGTCGATGAGGGCGCCAAGGTGCTCGTCGACGAGGCCGACCTGTGGAAGGACGGGGCATTCCCCACGACCGTGCTGCTCGTGCGCAAGGACTTCCTCGCCGAGCACCCGCAGACGGTCGAGGCTCTCGTCAAGGGCAACCTCGACGCGATCGCGTGGATCGGCGACAACCCCGCCACCGCCGGCGCCGAGATCAACAAGAAGCTCACCGCCGACACGGGCAAGGGCCTCAGCGACGCCGTGATCGCGCGGGCTCTCGAGCACGTGACGTTCTCGGCGAACCCGCACGCCGAGACCTTCCAGAAGCTCGTCGACAACGGGCTCGCCGCCGGCACGCAGAAGAAGGGCTCGATCGAGGGGCTCTTCGACCTGCGCCTGCTCAACGGCATCCTCACCTCGGAGGGCGAGAAGACCGTCTCCGCAGACGGCCTCGGCGAGGACTGACACATGTCGCGCCCCGATATCGAGCCCGCCACCACGGCCGGCGCCGCGGCTCCGGCCGTGGCATCCGCTCCGCTGCTGCCGAGCTTCGACCTCGCCGCACCGCCCGCGGCCGCGCCCGCTCCGGCGCCGTCGATCGTGCGGCTCGACGGGGTCGGCAAGCGGTTCGGCGACGGTCCGCTCGTGCTCGACGGCGTCACGCTCGACATCCGGGCGGGCGAGTTCGTCTGCCTCGTCGGGGCATCGGGGTGCGGGAAGTCGACGCTGCTGAACCTCGTCGCGGGTCTCGATCGGCAGAGCGCCGGCACGATCGAGACCCCGGCGGCGGGGTCGGCGGTGATGTTCCAGGAGTCGGCGCTCATGCCGTGGCTCACGGCCTCGCACAACGTCGAGCTCGCGCTGCGGCTGCGCGGCGTGCCGCGCGGTGAGCGACGCACACGGGCACGCGAACTCCTCGACATCGTCAATCTGGCGGATGCCGCGGACAAGCGCCCGCACGAGCTCTCCGGCGGCATGCGCCAGCGCGTCGCGCTCGCGCGTGCCCTCGCGCAGGACCGCCCCGTGCTGCTGATGGACGAGCCGTTCGCCGCGCTCGACGCGATCACGCGCGACCTGCTGCACGAAGAGCTCGAGCGGGTGTGGCGGGCGACCGGCCGCACGATCGTGTTCGTCACGCACAACGTGCGCGAGGCGGTGCGCCTCGGCCAGCGGGTCATCCTGCTGTCGAGCCGCCCTGGCCGCATCGCCCGCGAGTGGCGCGTCGCCCCCGCCGCATCGAGTGTGAACGGCGGCGCACGCGAGCGGCGCACCGAGACGCCCGAGGTGTCGAAGCTCGCCGCGGAGATCACCGAGCAGCTCCGGAAGGAGATCCGCCGCAATGCCGCGTGACACCCCCGTACTCGAACGAGCGGATGCCGTGGCATCCGCCGCATCGGCCGACGAGGCGCAGACCCTCGCCGGGCTCGACCGCCTGCAGACCGCCGCCGGGCGCGAGGCCGGCGCCTGGCGCCGGTTCTTCTCGGGCGTCGTGCCGCCGCTCGTCTTCGTCGCCCTGCTCATCGCCGCGTGGCAGCTCTACATCGTCATCGCGCACCCCCGGCCCGACATCGTCCCCGCACCGCTCGACGTGCTCGGCGCGTTCGGCGACGCGTTCGAGTCCGGGCGGCTGCAGTTGGCCGTCGTGACGAGCCTCGAACGCGGCGTCTTCGGCTTCCTCATCGCGATCGTCGTCGGCACGCCCATCGGGCTGCTGCTCGCCGAGGTCCGCCTGATCCGCCGCGCCGTCGGCCCCATCGTCTCCGGTCTGCAGGTGCTGCCGTCGGTCGCGTGGGTGCCGGCCGCGATCCTGTGGTTCGGACTGTCGGATGCCACGGTCTACTTCGTCATCCTCATGGGCGCCATCCCGTCGATCGTCAACGGCCTGATCGCCGGCGTCGCCCAGGTGCCGCCGCAGCTGCGTCGGGTCGGCACCGTGCTCGGCACCAACCGCCTCACCCAGCCGCTGCTGATCGTGCTGCCCGCGGCCCTGCCGGGGTACATCGCGGGGCTCAAACAGGGCTGGGCGTTCTCGTGGCGGTCGCTCATGGCCGCCGAGATCATCGCGACCGGCGGGTCGATCGGCTTCGGCCTGGGCGCCATGCTCGATCAGAGCCGGCAGCTGTCCGACATCGCCAGCGTGCTCGCGACGATCCTGGTGATCCTCACGATCGGCATCCTCGTCGAGCTCGTCGTCTTCGCCCCGCTCGAGCGGCGGATGCTCCGCAACCGGGGCCTCCTGCCGGGAGGAACCCGGTGACCGGCGCGGCTGCCGAGCTCCCCGCGGGCTCGGTCACGCTCGTCGGCGCGGGGCCCGGCGACCCGGGCCTGCTGACCCTGCGCGGCCTGCGCGCGCTCGAACGCGCCGACGTGATCGTCGCCGACCGGCTCGGCGCGCGCGCCGTCCTCGACGGCCTCGCCGCCGAAGGCGTGCAGCTCCGCGCCGAGGTGGTCGACGTCGGCAAGATGCCCGGGCACCATGCCGTGCCGCAGGATGCCATCAACGCCCTGCTCGTCCAGCTCGCGCAGGAGGGGCGCCACGTCGTGCGCCTCAAGGGCGGCGACCCGTACGTGTTCGGCCGGGGGCTCGAAGAGCTCGCCCACTGCCGCGCGCACGGGGTCGACGTCGAGGTCGTCTCGGGCGTCACGAGCGCCGTCTCGGTGCCGGCCGTCGCCGGCATCCCGCTGACGCACCGCGGCATCGCGACCGCCTTCACCGTCGTCACGGCGCACGATCAGATCCCCGCCATCGGGGGCGGCCGCGACCACACCGTCGTGCTGCTGATGGGCGTCGGCACCCTCGCCCACGCGGCGCACGTGCTCGCGACCGGATCCCCTGCATCCCCCGGTGCCGACGGCCGCCCCGGTCGCGGCGCCGACTGCCCCGTCGCGATCGTCGAAGACGGCTACGGCCCCGGCCAGCGCGTGACGATCGGCACGCTCGCGACCATCGCCCACCAGGCCGCGGCGCGCGGCGTCCGTTCGCCGGCCGTGGTCGTCGTCGGCGACGTCGTGACCCTCAGCCCGTATTCCCCCGACAGCATGCGCGCCGCCGAGGCGGCCGAACCCGTTCTCCGAAAGGCCTCTCTATGACCTCCCTCGACCTGCGCGTCGCCATCATCGGCGCCGGACCCGCCGGCATCTACGCGGGCAACATCCTGCAGGGTGCCGTCGCCGACCTCGGCGGCACCGTCGCGATCGATCTCTACGAGTCGCTGCCCGCCCCATACGGACTCATCCGCTACGGGGTCGCGCCCGACCACCCGCGCATCAAGGGCATCGTGAACTCGCTGCACGAGATGCTCGACGCAGGCTTCATCCGCTTCATCGGCAACGTCGAGGTCGGGCGCGACATCGCTCTCGACGAGCTGCGCGAGCGCTACGACGCCGTGATCCTCGCGACCGGCGCGATCCGCGACGCGGCGCTCGACATCCCCGGCATCGATCTGCCCGGCTCCTACGGCGCCGCCGACTTCGTGGCCTGGTTCGACGGTCACCCCGACGTGCCGCGCGAGTGGCCGCTCGACGCGCGCGAGGTCGCCGTGATCGGCAACGGCAACGTGGCCCTCGACGTCGCGCGCGTGCTCGCCAAGCACCCCGAAGACCTCCGCTCGACCGAGGTCGCCGACAACGTGCTCGCGGGGCTCGAGGCATCCGTCGTCACCGACGTGCACGTGTTCGGGCGCCGCGGTCCGCTCGACGTGAAGTTCACGCCGATCGAGCTGCGCGAGCTCGGCGAAGTGCCCGGCGTCGACATCGTGCTGGCCGAAGAGGACTTCGCCGCGCTGGATGCCGCGGTCGCGGCCGCTCCCGGGAACAACCAGCTCAAGGTCATCCGCCGCACGTTCGATGCGTGGCGCACGCGCGAGCCCGAGGCATCCCACACGCACGGCGACCGCGCGCGGCGCCTGCACCTGCACTTCTTCCACGCACCGGTCGCGGTGCTGGGCGACGAGCGCGTCGAGGCCGTGCGCTTCGAGCGCACCGCCCTGTCGGACGACGGTGTCGTGCGCGGCACGGGCGAGTTCCGCGACATCCCGGTGCAGGCCGTCTACCGCGCCGTCGGCTACTACGGCACTCCCGTCGCGGGGGCGCCGTTCGACGAGCGCCGCGGCGTGATCCCGAACGCCGAGGGCCGCGTGCTCGAGGGCGACGCCCCCGTCGCCGGCCTCTACGCGACCGGGTGGATCAAGCGCGGCCCGGTCGGCCTCATCGGACACACGAAGTCGGATGCCATGGAGACCATCTCCCACCTCGTCGCCGACGCGCAGGCGGGGTCGCTCGCGGCGCCGGCCGCGGTGGACGACACCGGCGACGTGCTCGAGCTGCTCGCCGAGCGCGACGTGCCGTACACGACGTGGGCGGGCTGGCTTGCGCTCGACGCGCACGAGCGCGCCCTCGGCGCGGCGCACCTGCACACACGCGAGCGCGTGAAGGTCGTGCCGCGCGACGAGCAGGTCGAGGTGTCGCGCGCGGGCGCGCTGATCGAGTCGTGACCGGCGCGCACTGACCGGCGCGCACTGACAGCTGGCGGGCGCACCCGTGCCCCTGGTGCGCCCGCACCGGGGCGCGCATACTGGCGGAACCCTGCCGAAGGAGCGCCATGAAGTATCTGATCCTGATCACCTCGAATCCGGCGATCGGCGCACACTTCGCCGGGCTGTCCGACGTCGAGAAGGCCGCCGAGTTCCAGGTCTACTGGGACATCGAGAGCGATCTCGAGGCATCCGGAGAGCTCGTCGATTCGAAGGCCGTCGACGGAGACACGCAGCTCGTCGTGACGCGCGGCGCAGACGGCCCCGTCGTCACCGAGGCGCCCGCCGGCGCAGCCGACGTGGTGACCGGCTACTACCTGGTCGACGTCGTGGACGAGGCCCGTGCCGTGGCGATTGCCTCGCGATTCCCCGAGGCCGCTGTGGCCGGCGGAGGCATCCGAGTGACGCGGGTGTGGACGCAGGACGACTTCGACGCCGCAATGGCCTGACCCCGCTCGTGAGCGTGTGGCGGCCGCCATTGTGGCGGCCG
>JASCPF010000033.1 GCA_029959325.1 Microbacteriaceae bacterium PS02068 | reverse complement strand
TCGTACACCTTCACGACCACCGACGGCAAGAGCATCTGGAGCTGAGTCAATCGGCCTAAGGCCATGACCAACGTTGTGCCTGCGCGGAGTCATCCGCGCAGGCACAACGTCTACCTGGTGCGACGCGAAGGGAGGCAAATCGTGCACCAACAGTTCTCGGCCCGAAACGAGGACGCAGGCTTCACCCTCATCGAAGTCGTCGTCGCGATGCTGATCTTCTCGATCATCGTGACCGGATTCCTGTACACCCTCACTGCCAGCTTGGTCCAGACGCGCGATACCCGCGCGCGGATCGTCGCGGCGAACCTCGCTTCGCAGACAATCGACCTGACGCGCTCGGCCGCCAGTGTCTTCGACGTTACCCATGACAAGTACAGCAGCACAACGACCGTCAACGGCGACACCTTTCGTGTCGACGTCAGTACCGAGTGGATCTCCGCCTCGGGCTCCGCTGCCTCGTGCGAGAGTGGTGCCTCCACGGCCTCGCTCGCCTACAAGCGGGTGACTGTCAAGGTCACCTGGGACAACATGCGCGGTGGTCCCGTCTACAGCGACACCGCGTTCACCCCGACGACGAAGATCAACGATCCGACCCTCGGCACGGTGCTGGTCGGCGTCACCGACTCGGCCGGGGTCGGAGTCAGCGGCGTGACCGTCACGCTCTCCCCAACCCCCACCGGGTTCACGTCGGCGACGACCGACAGCGATGGTTGCGCGTACCTGCTCAAGGTGCCGGTCGACACCTACAAAGCGACGATCTCGAAGTCGGGTTACGTCAACGAGAGCCAGGTCGCGTCTCCGCAGTCGGCCTCGATCCCGGTGACGGCGGGCAGCACGTCACGCGTCAGCTTCGCCTATGACAAGGGCACGACCTTCCGCGTCAGCTACCCGGGCACATCAGCCACCGGCGCCGGTACCCCGAAGCTGCCGACCAACCTCGACATCTCCTTCCTGTCGACCTACGGGTCTGTGGCGCCGACCGCAACAGCGACAGCCACGACGACCGGTTCCACGCCGACGACGACCAAGACGTTCAGCCTGTATCCCTTCGCATCCGGCTACAGCGCCGTGGCGGGCGCTGCCTGCGCGGCATCCGACCCCGCGCAGTGGACGCAGACCAGTACGCTCGTCAGCGTTCGGCCTGATCCTGCGGCCGGACCGCCCGGTGGCACCGCGGTGCCCAACCCGCTTCCCGTGTCGATGGGCGTGATCGCCTTCACCGGCGCCAACGGGTCGGGAAACTACCTCACGGCCGAATACGTCGGCGGAGGTGATGGCGACCCGGGTTGCGCGGTGGCGATGAAGTACAACTTCGACAGCATCATCTCGTCGAACGGCGCCACCATCGCTTTGCCCTACGGCACCTGGAAGCTGTGGCGGGGCGCGTCGTTGGGTGTGAAGACGACGCAGATCACCGGTGGCACCTTCGCCATCACGGGCGCCATGGGTGAGAAGTCCGGCACGGGCACGGGCACAGTGGTCCGCCTCGACCCGAGGAAGGCACCGTGATGCCCGGGCGCTCCACAGTGGGGCAGCGACGGGGCGATGGTGGCATCACGCTGCTCGAGCTGATGGTCGCCATGGGCATCTTCAGCATCTTGATCGCCCTCGTCTCCACGATCGTCATCGGGACGATGCGGTCCTACAGTGATCAACGGGGCACAGTGGACAACACCCGCACGGCGTCGACCTCGATGAACGAGATCACGCGCATCATCCGCGCCGGTACGGAGATCCCGGTGTATGGCGTTGCACTCAACGACCCCATGTTCACCTATGCCGGGGCCGAGCAGATCACCATGTACTCGTTCATCGACCCCGCCACGTCATCCGACCCGCCGCCGCTGAAAGTTCAGTTTGCGCGCGATGCCAACAACGAGCTCGTCGAGACGCGATGGGGTGCTTATCACGTGCACACGACGTACTGGGCATTCAATGCGACATCGACGTATGGCCGCACCATCGCCCGCTCGCTGCTCCCGTCCGACGCCGCCAAGCCGACGTTCCGCTACTACGACAAGACGGGCGCCGAGCTCGTTCCGCCGAGCGGCGGTTCACTGACGACCGCCACGATCCGCAAGATCGCGTCGGTCAAGGTGACGCTGCGCGTGCAGACGAGTGGGAGCGCGCGCATCGCTCCCGTTGAACTCCAGAACCAGGTGGGGCTCCCCAACCTCGGCGTCGCACGTGTGGAGGTGCACTGACATGCAGAGACACCCGAAGACTGCCGACAGTGACGGTGGAAGCGCTCTTGTCGTCGTCGTGGCGGTGGGCGCGGTTCTCGCGATGATCATGGCCGTGCTCGTCGCGAGCTCGGTCAATGGGCTCAAGCAAGCGCGATCCGACTCTGACTGGAACGCGGCGCTCGCTGCCGCCTACGCCGGCATCGACGAGTACCAGAGCCGGCTGTCGTCCGACACCACCTACTACAGGTTCGGCAACGCGGCATCGAGCTTCAGCGCGGGCAGCACTCTCACGGCCGACGCCTCCAACCCCGCCTTCGGGCTCGGCACCGCCGGCCCCTGGGCGACCGTGAGCGACACCGGCGGCCGCGCTCAGTTCCGCTACGAGGTCGACAACAAGAACTACGCCACCTCGGGCCGCATCAGAGTCCGCTCGACCGGAAAGGTCGGCACTCAGACCCGCACCCTCATCGCCGATCTCAAGCAGCAGGGGTTCATCGACTTCCTCTACTTCACCGACTACGAGGTGCAGGACCCGAACCTCTTCGCCTCGACCGACGCCACGTGTTTCAGTGATGCAGCCCTGACGACCATGAAGTACGGCTGGGACGGCCGTCCGACGGCCAGCAACAAGTGCCATGACATCTCGTTCGGCGGCAACGACGTCATCGATGGGCCGGTGCACTCCAACGACACCCTTCGCGTGTGCGCGGCGACCTTCAAGGGCACTGTGACCACCGCGAAGCCCTCCGCCCCGTACTACCTCGCGCAGGACTCCAACGCCAACTCGTGCACGGGCGCGACGTTCACCCTCGCCGGCTACCCGACCACGAGCAATGGCAAGGTCGGCATGCCCGCCACCAACTCCGAGCTGAAGAAAGAGACGCGCACCGATCTGGCCGAGGTACCCCGCCCCGGTTGCCTGTACACGGGGCCGACGCAGATCCAGTACTTCACCAACGGCACGATGAACATCAAGTCGCCGTACACGAAGTACACGCGCATCGGCGACGCTGCCTCGACGAAAGCACTCGCAAGCACGCCTCCCGAATGCGGCTCGATCAGCGCGCTGAACTCGCCCGCCGGCGCGACGATCGCGGTTCCAGAGAACAATGTGCTGTACGTGCAGAACGTACCGACCATCAGCGCAGACGCGAACTACTGGCCATCGTCCGGTGCGGGCTCGACGCCCACCGGATTCGTCTGCACGGCGAACATCGGATGGACGCTCGGCACGAGCGCGGCCGGAAACCTCAGTGGCTATCCGATGGCCGGCGAAAGGCCGCCCACCGCGACGACCTACGGATGCCGGTCAGGCGACGTCTATGTCAACGGCGCATTCAAGGGAACGGCCACCGTGGCTGCCGAGAACTACATCTTCGTCGTCGGCGACATCTCCTACGTCGATGCGAACGACGACATGCTCGGTCTCGTCGGCAACAACGCGATCTGGGTGTGGAACCCGGTCAAATGCGCGACCAACTGCGGGACCGCCACCACGGTCAGCGCGACGGGAAGCACCGCGACCTACACCAACCTCTTGGCCAAGAATCGCACGATCAACGCCGCGGTCCTGTCGGTCGCGCACACCTTCCAGGTGCAGAACTACAACCTCGGTGCTCAGATGGGCGCCTTGACAGTTCTCGGAGCGATCGCACAGAAGTATCGCGGTACGGTCGCGCTGTCAGGTTCGACGGGTTACGTGAAGAACTATGTCTACGACACGCGCTTCAAGTACAAGGCGCCGCCAAGGTTCCTCAATCCCGTGACGACCACCTACGGCGTCACGACGTGGGTCGAGACCTCGGCTGCCTTCGCTTCAAACGGGGCGGCGCGATGATCGCCCCCCTCATCCCCGCTGTCGCCGCCACGCCCGTCGCGTTCGTGTTCGGTGCCCTCATCGGCTCGTTCCTGAACGTCGTCGTGTGGCGCGTGCCGCAGGGTCTGAGCATCGTGCGACCGGCGAGCTCGTGCCCGCACTGCGGGCACGAGATCGCCTGGTACGACAACATCCCGATCGTGTCGTGGCTCGTCTTGCGCGGCAAGTGCCGGAACTGCAAGGCGCCCATCTCGGCCCGCTACCCCCTCGTTGAGGCAGGCACCGGGGTGGCGTTCGCGCTCGTCGTGTGGGCCGCGTATGCGGGCGTCTACCCGATGGCGCTCGTGCCCGCACTGCTCTATTGGGCCGCGGTCGGCATCGCGCTCACCCTGATCGACGTCGACCACCATCGGCTGCCGAACGTGATCGTGCTGCCGAGCTACCTCGTCACGGCAGCGTTGCTGGTTCTCGCCTCGGCTCTCACGAGCGACTACGGTCGCCTGCTGAGCGCCGCGATCGGCTGCGCGGCGCTCTACGGTCTCTATTGGATCCTCGCGATCGCCTACCCGGGCGGCATGGGTTTCGGCGACGTCAAGCTCGCCGGTGCCCTGGGCATGCTGCTCGGCTGGCTCGGCTGGGCGCCCCTCATCGTCGGCGCGTTCAGCGCGTTCCTGCTTGGGGGGCTCGTCGGGGCCCTTCTCATGATCGGCCGCCGCGCGACGCGCAAGTCGCGCATTCCGTTCGGCCCCTTCATGATCGTCGGCGCCGCGGTGGGCGTCTTCGCGGGGGCCGGCATCGCCGACGTCTATCTCACCACTACCGGAATCGCGTGATGTCGTACCCGACGGCATCGCGCACCACCTCACGGAGGAACACATGGCAGGCGTAGTCGCTCTCGACCTCAGCCGCAGCGGCATCCGTGCCGTGCAGGTCGACGCCCCCTATACGGCTCGCCCGACGCTCAGTCGGTTCGCGGCCGTCGAGGTGCCCGAAGGCACCATCTTCGACGGCGAGATCGTCGACCAGCGGCGCGCGATAACGGCGATCAAGCAGCTCTGGAAGGTCGGCGGGTTCACCACGAAGAAGGTCGTCTTCGGCGTCAGCAACCGCAAGGTCGTCGTCCGTGAGGTGACACTGCCCGCGATGGCGGGCCCCCGACGCAAGACGAGCCTGCGGTTCGCCGTCGAAGGGCAGGTTCCCATCGATCTCGACGATGCGATCCTCGACTTCCTGCCGCTGCGCAACGTCGAGACGCCGAACGGCGTGCAGCAAGAGGGCCTGCTCGTCGCGACGGTGCGCAGTAGCCTCGAGTCGACGGTCAACGCGATCGAGCGGTCGGGGCGCTCTATCGACGCGATCGACTTCTCGGGCTTCTCTCTGCTGCGGCTCATGCCGGGGTCGCAGCGCGGGACGCAGGCGATCATCAACATCGGCGCCTCGAGTACGACCGTCGTGATCTCGTCGGCGGGCGTCCCGCAGTTCGTCCGCATCATCGCGAGTGGCGGTGACGATGTGACCCGCAGCATCGAGCGAGCGCTCGGCATCAGCTTCGCCGAGGCCGAGCACGACAAGGTGGTGCGGGGTCTGCAGGGTGGCGCGGCGACGCCACGCGATATCGACGCCGAGACCGTGCTGCGCGAGAACATCGCCGGCCTGATCGACAGCATCCGCAACACGTTCAGCTTCTGGGCGAACGCCCACCCCGGGTCGCCCGTCGAGAACGTGGTCCTCACCGGGGGTGGCAGTCGGCTCGGCGGGCTCACACTCGTGCTCTCGAGGGCACTCGGCGTGCCCACGGAGTACGGAAACCCCTTCGCCCCCTTCGTCGTGAGCCCGAAGCTGCGCGACACCGGCATCGAGCAGTGGGCACTCGAGATCGCTGCGCCGCTCGGCCTCACGCTCGGGGCGAAGCTGAGCGCCAAGGACGACCGCAAGGCGGCGAAGTCGGCCGCGAAAGCTGCCGCGCCGTCCCGCGGTGCGCAGAAGAAGGCGTCGGCCACGTCGGCGAAGTCGGCCAAGCCGACGAAGACCGAGGCGAAAGCGGCCAAGGCGGCCGCAAAGGGAGGTCGGAAATGACAACCGAGATGGTGGACCGGCGCCAGCGGCGCCGCCCCGAGTCAGGTGATGTCGACACGGTCGAGGTCGCTCCGACCAGCACGCCCGCGCGCGCGATCGCGCGCGTCGACCTCGTGCCGCCCAGCGTCGAGGCGCGCCGCAAGAATGCCGCCACCGAGCGCAAGCTCGTCGCGGGAGTCCTCGCCGCCCTCGTCGTGGTTGTCGTTGCTGCACTCGCCATCGCCATGCTCGCGGTCGCGGCAGAGAGCAACCTCTCGGCCGAGCGCACACGCAGCCAGGTGCTGCTCAACGAGCAGAAGCAGTACACCGAGCTATCGGGAGTGAAGGCGCAGCTTGGGGCCTATGACGGCGCGGAACTCGCTGCGTTGTACTCCGAGGCCGACTGGGCCCGTCTGATGACCGAGCTCGACACCGTACTGCCGGATGACATCATGATCGCCAGCGAGGCGATTGCCGTGAAGGGTGTGTCGGAGGGCGCCGCCAAAATCGAGACGACGGGGCTCGACGCTCCGGGGGTCATCGAGATCACCTTCACGGCGACGGCAGCGACCTTCGACTCGCCGACGCCGCTGCTGAACGCCTTGAGCAAGCTGACCGGCTATGTGAGTGCGACCGTCAACGCCGTCGCCGCCGAAGGCGAGACGGGATACGTCATCACGGGCGTCGTGCAGCTGAATGCCGAGGCGCTCGGCGGCACCGCACGCGTGGCAGTACTCGACCCCGAGCAGATCGCGGCGTTGCATGACCAGCTCGAGCTCGCCGCGACCACGTCGCCCGATGCCGGGGCTACTGCCGGTACGACCGACACCACGAAGCCGGGGGAGTGACCCGCATGGACAAGCATCGCCTCACACTGATCGTGATCGGCGTCCTCGGCGTCGCCATCGTCCTCGGAGGCTGGTTCGTCGGTGTGCAGCCGCAGATCGACCGGATCGACGCCGCCAACTCTCAGACGGCATCGATCACGCAGCTCAACGACGCGCAGCAGATCAAGAACGACGCACTCGCGGCCGACAACGAGAAGCTGGGCGACTACAAGAACGATCTGGCAGAGAAGCAGCGAGAGATCCCGGCCAGCCGCTCGCAGCAGGACCTCATCAACCAGATCGACGCGGCCGCGGTTGCCGCGGGGGTCACGGTGAAGTCGCTGAGCTTTGACGCTGCCGCAGACTTCGTCGCACCCCCGGGTGTTGACATGGCGGGGCCATCGAGCGGCAAGCTCATCGACATTCCGCTCACGCTCAACGCGACCGGAGAGCGAGCCCAGCTCGAGGACTTCATCGCGAAGCTGCAGCAGTCGTCGCGCATCGTGACGATCTCGGCGAGCACCTACACCAGCGGCGACGGCGCGCCGGCGGTGGACATCACCGGCACCACCTGGGTCCTCCTGCCCGCGTCTTAGCCCGAGGCACTACCGCCCCTGTCAACCCCGCAACGCGGGTCCATGCCGCCCCTTATCCTGGGCGGCATGGACTTCGCGCGCGTCATCTCCTGGGCACTCGAGAGAACACCCGTCCGCGCGTTCCTGCGCTACAGCGAGCGGCGCGGGGCGATGCTCGCCGACAGCGTCACCTACCGCACGCTGTTCAGCGTCTTCGCGGGCGTCCTGCTGGGTTTCTCGATCGCCGCGCTGTGGCTCGCGGGCAACAAAGAGGCGTGGGATGCCCTCATCGCCGCCGTCGACCGCACCATCCCGGGGCTCGTCGGCAAGGGCGGCCTGATCGACGTCGATGACATCGAGGCGCCCGTGGGGCTCTCGGTAGCCGGCATCCTGTCTCTCGTCGGTCTGCTCGGAGCCGCGATCGGCGCGATCGGGTCGTTGCGCAGCGCCCTTCGCGCGATCTGCGACGTCACCACCGACGACGTGCCGTTCTGGCTCGTGATGCTGCGCAATCTCGCCCTCGCGATCGGGGTCGGCGGCGCCTTGCTGGCCTCGGCGGCAGCGACCATGCTCGGCACCGCGGGCCTCGACCTCGTCGCCGGCTGGTTCGGACTGACGCGGGGCGACGCCGCCGTCGCCTGGGGGGCACGAGCGCTCGCGATCGTCGTGACCTTTCTCCTCGATGCCGTCGCGATCGCCGTCCTGTTCCGCGTGCTTTCCGGGGTGAAGGCGCCCCCGCGCGCACTGTGGACCGGCGCCGTGCTCGGCGCCGTCGGACTCACCGTGCTGCAGCACCTCTCGGGCCTGTTCGTCGGGGGAGCGAGCTCGAACCCACTGCTCGCCTCGTTCGCCGCGCTCATCGCCCTGCTGCTGTGGATCAACCTGTCGGCGCAGGTCATCCTCATCGCGAGCGCGTACATCGTGACGCTGGTGCGCGAGCAGAGCGACCGCGTGCGCGAGCGCTTCGGCGCGAAGACCTTCGCCGAGCGCCGCGTGCAGCAGTCTGAGGATGCCGTGACGGTGGCATCCCGCGAACTTCTCGTCGCCCGCGAGGCTCTCGAAAAGGAGCGCGCAACGGCCTGATCTGGCGGCGCGGGTGACGCGTGTGTAAATTCTGCGGTTCGCCCGGCCGGGATCGGTCACAGCGATCCGCCACAGTGTGTAGCGTTTCCCTGTGACTCCTTCCGACGCCTCACTCGCCGCATCCCACCCGACCGGCGCCACGCATCCCCTCGCTCTCGCTCCCGTGACGGGTCCGGCCAGCTCGGTCGACGGCTTCGTACGGCAGTTCCTGCGCAACCTCAACTACGAGCGCGGCGTGCCGCTGTCGGCCTCGAGCGACAACGACCGGTACTTCGCCTTCGCGATGACCGTGCGCGACTACCTCATGGCGCGCTGGCTCGAAGACCAGAAGCGCCAGCGCGAGCTGCAGGCCAAGAGCGTCGCCTACCTCTCGGCCGAGTACCTGCTCGGTCGCCAGCTCGACAACAACCTGCTCGCGGGCGGTCTCACCGAGATCGCGACCGACGCGATGGCCGCGTGCGGCATCGACATCAACGACCTCCGCGCGCAAGAGGTCGAGCCCGGGCTCGGCAACGGTGGCCTCGGGCGCCTCGCCGCGTGCTTCATCGACTCGCTGGCGACCCTCGGCGTGCCGAACACCGGCTACGGCATCCGCTACGAGTACGGCATCTTCCGCCAGACGTTCCAGGACGGCCAGCAGGTCGAGCAGCCCGACTCGTGGCTCGAGCTCGGGTCGCCGTGGGAGTTCCCGCACCCCGAAGCCGCCCAGACCATCTCGTTCGGCGGCCACACCGAGACCTACGACGACGAAGGCACCGAGCGCTCGCGCTGGATTCCCGCCTGGAACGTCCTCGCCGTGCCCTACAACTACATGGTGCCGGGCTACCTCAACGGCCGCGTCAACACGCTGCGCCTGTGGAGCTCGCGCGCGACCAACTCGTTCGACCTGCGGGTGTTCAACTCGGGCGACTACGAAGACGCCGTGCGCGCCCAGACCTTCGCCGAGAACATCTCGAAGGTGCTCTACCCCGAAGACTCCACCCCGCAGGGCAAAGAGCTGCGCCTGCAGCAGCAGTACTTCTTCGTCGCGGCATCGATCGCCGACTTCCTCGAGCGACTGCCCGAGGGCTTCGACCTCGCAGACCTGCCCAAGCGCATCATCTTCCAGCTCAACGACACGCACCCCGTGATCGGCGTTCCCGAGTTCATGCGCGTGCTCGTCGACGAGAAGAAGATGGACTGGGATGCCGCGTGGGCGATCACCCAGAAGTGCTTCGCCTACACGTGTCACACGCTGCTGCCCGAGGCGCTCGAGGTCTGGTCGGTCGACCTGCTCGGCCGGCTGCTGCCGCGCCACCTCGAGATCATCTACCGCATCAACGAGGAGTTCCTCCTCGAGGTGCGCGAGCGCTTCGGCGACGACGAGCTGCGCCTGCGCAACATGTCGATCATCAGCGAGTTCCCCGACCGCTCGGTGCGCATGGCCTATCTCGCCACCGTCGCGGGCGCCAAGGTCAACGGCGTCGCCGAGCTGCACTCGCAGCTGCTGCGCGACAAGGTGCTGCCCGACTTCAACGAGTTCTACCCGGGCAAGTTCACGAACGTCACCAACGGCGTCACCCCGCGCCGCTTCGTGCGCCTGTCGAACCCCGGCCTCTCGGCGCTCATCACCGAGGCGATCGGCCCGGGCTGGGTCACCGACCTCGAGCGGCTGCGCGAGCTCGAGACCTATGCGGAAGACCCCGACTTCCGCGCGGCATTCGCCGAGGTGAAGGCCGCCAACAAGCGCGTGCTCGGCGACGTGCTGCGTGCACGCAACGGGTTCGAGATCAGCGACGGGCACATGCTCGACGTCATGGTCAAGCGCCTGCACGAGTACAAGCGTCAGATGCTCAAGGTGCTGCACATCGTCACCGAGTACGAGGGCATCATCTCGGGTCGCGTCGCGGCGGGCGACGTCGTGCCGCGCACGTTCATCTTCGGCGCCAAGGCGGCGCCGGGCTACGTCATGGCGAAGCGGATCATCCACCTGATCAACGCCGTCGGGTCGGTCGTCAACGACGACCCGCGCGTCGAGGGTCGCCTCAAGGTGCTGTTCCCGCCGAACTACAACGTGACCCTCGCTGAACGCTTGATCCCCGCGGCCGACCTGTCGGAGCAGATCTCGCTGGCCGGCAAAGAGGCATCCGGAACCGGAAACATGAAGTTCGCCCTCAACGGCGCGCTCACGATCGGCACCGACGACGGCGCGAACGTCGAGATCCGCCAGCTCGTCGGCGACGACAACTTCTTCCTGTTCGGGCAGAGCGAGCCCGAGGTCGAGGCCCTGTGGGCGCGCGGCTACAAGCCCGCCGAGTTCTACTCGGCCGACGACAACCTGCGCCGCGCGATGGACCTGATCGCCTCGGGTGCGTTCTCGGACGGCGACCGCAGCGTGTTCGAGCCGATCCTGTCGAACCTGCTCTACGACGACCGCTTCATGGTGCTCGCCGACTACTCGTCGTACATCGAGGCGCAGGCCAAGGTCGATGAGGCGTACGCCGACAAGGATGCCTGGACGCGCTCGGCCATCCTCAACGTGGCGCGCAGCGGCTTCTTCTCGTCCGACCGCTCGATGCGCGACTACATCGAGCGCATCTGGCACACGCCGCCCGTGCTCTGACCCGGAACGGTCCCTGAGCCTGTCGAAGGGTCGCCGGGGCGCCCCCTCGACAAGCTCGGGGACCGGGGTGGACGCTTTTCGGGAGGAGATTTCGCTTCGGGAGGACTGATCGCGCAGATCGGTCCTCCCGAGCGGAAATCTCCTCCCGGACCGCTCCCGGACCGCTCCCGCGCGGCCTCAGCGGGCGTAGCGCTCGACGAAGGTTCGCAGGATTCGCCCGGTGTGCGTCACGGGCACGCGCCGCACGGCGGCGAGGGTCAGATCGAGTTCGCCGGCGGCGAAATACCCGTGGTCGGCGTAGGCCCTGATGCGCGTCGAGATCCCGTCGACGTCGAGCTCGGGGTGGAACTGCGTCGCATAGACGTTCTGCCCGACCCGGAACATCTGCACCGGGCACGCCTCGCCCTGCACGAGCAGCGTCGCCGACGGCGGCAGCACGGTGATCGCCTCTTTGTGCCCGACGAACGCGGTGAAGGCGCGTGGCATCCCCTGCAGCAGGGGATCGGATGCCCCGGCATCCGTCAGGGTCACATCGATCACGCTGATCGGCTCGCGGTACGTGTCGTCGATGACCGCGCCCTCGTGCGCCCCGACCGTGCCGATGCCGTAGCAGGCCCCGAAGAACGGGAAGTCGCGCGCGATCACGTCGTCGAGCAGTGCGGCGATCTCGGCCTCGACCCGCACCTGCACGGCCGACTTCTTGGTCGCCGGATCCGACGCATTGAACGGACCGCCGCCGACGAAGATCCCCGACCAGTCGTCGAGGTCGATCTCGCCCAGAGGCTCGGCCTCGAGCCGCCGCCGCACGAGGTCACGCTCTGACAACCCCGTGTACCGCAGGAACAGCGCGTACTCCTCGTCGGCGGGCACGTCCTCGGCGCGCGTGGCGAGCAGCAGGAACGGTTTCGGGGGAGTGGTCACAAGGAACCATCCTGCACGCTCTGGATGTGCGTCGTGATCGCCTCGAGCGTCGCCGCGACCGCGGGATTGCGGGGGCCCTCGTCGCGCGCGACCGCCCAGTAGGCGAGCGGGTGCGAGTAGGCGCCGTCGAGCACGCGCACGAGGCGCCGATCGGCATCGCCGAGAAAGTCGGGCAGCAGGCCGATTCCCGCACCCGCCGCCGTCGCCTCGACGTGCGCGAAGACGCTCGTCGACCGCACCGACGGGGGAGAGTCGGGCAGCTCTTGCAGCGCGCGGTCGAGTTCGTCGACCTGCAGCGAGCTCTCGATGTAGTAGACGAGGGGATGCCTCGCCAGCTCCGCCACGGACTGCGGTTCGCCCGCCTCGCTCAGGTAGCCCGGCGTGGCATAGAGCCGCAGCGAGTAGGCGCACACCGGCGTCGCGTAGGCGCGCAGCACCTGCGGACGGCCGACGACGATCTCGAGATCGACGCCCGACCGGTTCTGCCGCACGCGCTGCGTCGCCGAGAGCAGCTCGATCGCGAGCGAGGGATGTGCGCGCCGCAGCGCCGTCATGGCGGGAGCGAGGAAGACCGAGGTGAAGGCGTCGGGGGCCGAGATGCGCACCATGCCGTGCATCGCGTCGGCCGCTTCACTCTCGACGAGCTCGCGCAACGATGCCTCGATACGCTCGGCGATCACCACGGCGCGGCGCCCGAGGCTGGTGACCTCCCACCCGCCGGTCGTGCGCACGAGCACGCGGCCGCCCATCGCCGTCTCGAGCGCCGTGATGCGGCGCGACACGGTCGAATGATTGACGCCGAGCACCTCGGCCGCGGCGGTGTAGCGGCCTCGCCGTGCGACCGCGAGGAACGTGAGCAGCGCCTCGAGCGGGGGATCGTTCGACGGCGGGGCAGTGGGGGTCGGCATGACTGCGAGTGTGCACCAATGCACACTCGGGGTGCAAGACTGCGTCTGCTTCGTGCATTGATCGGCAGACGGTCTCGTGCCTACGCTGGCACCACACCTTCGACGACGCAGGGAGCATCAGCATGTCGACCATCGCCTTCATCGGACTCGGCCGGATGGGGGTGCCCATGGCATCCCACCTCGTCGCCGCCGGACACACCGTCCGCGGCGTGGAGATCAACCCCGCCGCCGCAGCGGCGGCGACGGCTCACGGCATCGAGGTCGTCGGTTCGGTCGCGCAGGCACTCGAGGGGGCGGATGCCTGCCTCACGTCGCTGCCGAAGCCCGAGCACGTGCGCGCCGTGTACGGCGGGGCTGACGGGATCTTCGCGCACGCGGCGGCATCCACTCTGCTCATGGACACGTCCACCGTCGACATCGAGACCTCGCGCTGGTGTCACGCCGAAGCCGAGAGTCGCGGGCTCACGTTCGTCGACGCGCCGATCTCTGGCGGTACCGCGGGCGCCGAGGCGCACACGCTCACCTTCATGCTCGGGGGCGGCGCGGGCGACGTCGAGCGCGCCCGCGAGATCGTCGCGCCGATGGCCGGCAACGTCATCGCCTGCGGCGGGGCGGGGGCGGGCATCGCCGCGAAGCTCGCCAACAACATGATGCTGTTCATCTCGGTGATGGCCATGTCCGAGGGCTCGCAGCTCGCGGAGCAGCTCGGCCTCGACGCGAAGACCTTCTGGGAGGTCGCGCGTGTCTCGTCGGGCGATTCGTGGGCGCTGCGCACGTGGTACCCGGTGCCGGGGGTCCTGGAGAAGTCGGCCGCGAACAACAACTTCGAACCGACGTTCTCGGTCGATCTCGCCCGCAAGGACTGCGGCCTCGCGGTGCTGGCCGGTGAGACCACCGGCGTGCATCTGCCCGCCGCGCGCCTGGCCCTGTCGCAGCTCGACGAGCTGATCGCCGACGGGCTCGGCGGCAAGGACTGCACCCTCGTCGCCAGACTCGCCTCGCCCGACGGCACCCTGCGCGGCTTCGACCCCCAGCAGGATGCCACGATGAACGGAGCACTCGTATGAGCACCACGATCGACTCACCCACCCTGACCGCGATCCCGCACGTGATCGGCGGTGCGCGCGTCGCGGCTGACGGCCGCACCGGCCGCGTCTTCAACCCTGCGACCGGCCTGCAGACGGGCGAAGTGGCCCTGGCATCCGCCGACCTCGTGCACGAGGCTGCCCGCACGGCGCAGGCGGCGCAGCGCGCGTGGCGCGAGACGGGCCTCGGCAAGCGGCAGCAGGTCATGTTCCGCCTGCGCGAGATCGTCACCGCGCGCGCCGAGGAGCTCGCCCGGATCATCACCGCCGAGCACGGCAAGACCGTGCCCGATGCCCTCGGCGAAGTCGCCCGCGGACTCGAGAACGTCGAGTTCTGCACGTCGCTCATGCATCACCTCAAAGGCGAGTACTCCGAGCAGGTCGCGTCGGGCGTCGACGTGCACCAGGTGCGGCAGCCGGTCGGCGTGGTCGCGTGCATCACGCCGTTCAACTTCCCCGCGATGGTGCCGCTGTGGATGGTCACGACGGCGATCGCGGCCGGCAACGCGGTCATCCTCAAGCCGAGTGAGCGCGACCCCTCGGCCGCGGTGTGGCTGGCCGACGCGTTCGCCGAGGCGGGGCTTCCGGCGGGCATCCTGAACGTCGTCCACGGCGACAAAGAAGCTGTCGACGCGATCCTCGACGACCCGATCATCCGCGCCGTCTCGTTCGTGGGCTCGACGCCGATCGCCCGGTACATCTACACGCGCGCGGCCGAGAACGGCAAGCGCGTGCAGGCGCTCGGCGGGGCGAAGAACCACATGATCGTCATGCCCGACGCCGACCTCGATGCCGCCGCCGACGCCGCCATCTCGGCCGGCTACGGCTCGGCGGGCGAGCGGTGCATGGCCGTCTCCGTCGTCGTCGCGGTGGGGGACGTCGCCGATGATCTCGTCGCGAAGATCGCCGAGCGGATGCCCGCGGTCACCGTCGGCGACGGCACAGATCCCGCGGTCGAGATGGGGCCGCTCATCACGCGCGATGCGCTCGAGCGGGTCACCGGCTTCGTCGCGGGCGCGGCGGGCGAGGGCGCACGCGTCGTCGTCGACGGCCGAGACCTTCCGGTGCCGGGCGAGGGGTTCTTCATCGGTCCCTCGCTCGTCGACGACGTGCAGCCGGGCATGCGCGTGTACGACGAAGAGATCTTCGGGCCGGTGCTGTCGGTCGTGCGCGTCGGCACCTACGACGAGGCCGTGGCGCTGATCAACGGCAACCGCTACGCCAACGGCACGGCCGTGTTCACCCGCGACGGCAAGACCGCGCGCCAGTTCGAGTTCGACATCGAGGTGGGCATGGTCGGGATCAATGTGCCGATCCCGGTGCCGATCGGGGCGTTCTCGTTCGGCGGGTGGAAGGACTCGCTGTTCGGCGACGCGCACATGTACGGTCCCGAGGCGTTCACCTTCTACACGCGTCGCAAGGTGGTCACCACGCGCTGGCCCGACCCGAGCGAGAGCCAGATCAGCCTGGGCTTCCCGACGCACTGATGGCGGCGGGGTTAGGCTGAAGACACTCATCACAGGAGGTTTCGCATGGCCCTTGCACGACTTCACGGAGGCCCGCTCGACGGGCAGGTTCTGCCCCTCGACGACGAGACGCAGAGCTCGCTGATCATGCCCTACAGCGAGACGCAGGTCGTCTACGACCGCGCCGGCGACGCCGAGCACACCGGCGACGACGACGGACCTACCGAGATCGCCTTCCACTACGTCGAGGCGCAGGACGACATCAATCCCGATGTCGACGGTCGGGACGAGTGACCGTCGAACCCACTCGCTCGCTCGAGATCGAGGTGACCTTCGAAGTCGACGCCGATACGCCGTTGCCCGACTGGGCTGCGCTTGAAGGGGTCGTGGCGGTCGACGGCCCTGAGTTTCGGGATCTTGACGCGCTCTACCTCGACGTCGATTCGATGGCCCTGGGCAAGGCCGGCTACGCCGTCCGACGCCGCACGGGCGGCCCCGACGAGGGCTGGCACATCAAAGGCCCGAAGGATGCCGGCGGCGGTCGCCTCGAGCAGCACTGGCCGCTCGGCGACGACACCGAACCTCCTGCCGGCCTGCTCCAGACGATCTCGTCGGTCGAGCCCGCGGCCGGCGCGCCGGGCGCGCTCGGCCCCATCGCGCGGATTCGCAACGAGCGCCACGCGTATCTGCTGCACGATGCCGCCGGCGGCGTTGTCGCAGAGTTCGTCGACGACCATGTGATCGCCGAAGACCTCCCGCGTAGTCTCGTGAGCCGATGGCGCGAGTGGGAGTTCGAGCTCGGCGATGCGGCACCGGTCGACGCCGACGAGCGCGCCGCGCTTCTCGCCGCCGCGGCGGGCATCGCGTGTGCGGCGGGTGCCCGCCCGGCGGCATCCGACTCGAAGCTCGGTCGCGCACTCGGGGTCTGAGCCCGGAAACCGAAACCACACGGCGCCCGGAAACCACGGCGCCCGCAAACCACTGACGCCGCCCCCGGCTTCGTCGGGGCGGCGTCAGTCGTGGTGCCAGGCTACTCCCGAAACCTATGCAGGCAAATACAAAATTCCGCGCTTCTCGGGTGCCGACGCGTCTGTGACGCAGGATACGCCTCGGGATCCGGGGTCACTCCTGGGGATAAGGACAACTGCCACGCGTCCTTATCCCCAGGAGTGACTGGATCCCCAGGAGTGACTGGATCCCCAGGAGTGACCGGCGCCTCGACCGTGTCCGGTGCCGCGGGACGGTCTGGCCCCCGTCGACGCTCTCCACAGATCGGGCGCGAGGCGCACCGAGGCGGCTCGCGCCGTGTCACCCTGACGGGGTGATGTGGGTCAAATGGCAACGGACGATGGCGGCGAGGGGGTGCGTGGCCTCGACCGCTCAACTCCACGCGCTCGGTCTGGACGACATGGACATCCGGATCAGCACCTGGTACGGGACGTTGGTGAGGGTTCGGCGTGGGTGGTACGCGCAACCCCATGCCGACCCGGCCGCGGTGGAAGCGTGCAGGCTTGGGGGCAGGCTTGCCTGCGTGAGCGCCCTCAAGTATCACGGCGAAGAGGTCGCCGACGACGGACGCCTGCACATCGAAGTGCCGGCGAACGCCGTTCCACGGCCCGAGACCGTCGGCAACGACGCGGTGCGCGTGCATTGGGCCAGGCATCCGTCGCCCGGCGACCAGGCAGCGGTGGACGCAGTCGCCGCGCACCGTCAGGCCGGACGGTGCGCGGCGAGAACGGCGCGCGGCTAGCGGTTGATCGCCGCGAGGTTGATCGCCTAGAGGTTGATCATGTGACCCGCGAGGCCGTGGAACGCCTCTTGCAGCGCCTCCGACAGCGTCGGGTGGGTGTGGACGTTGCGCGCCAGCTCGAGGGCGGTGAGGTCCCACTTCTGCGCGAGGGTGAGCTCGGGCAGCAGTTCGGCGACGTCGGGGCCGATGAGGTGGCCGCCGACGAGCTCGAGGTGCTCGGCGTCGGCGATCAGCTTGACGAAGCCGACCGGCTCGCCGAGGCCGTGCGCCTTGCCGTTGGCCATGAAGGGGAACGTCGCGACCTTGTACTCGCGGCCAGTCTCCTTGTACTGCGCCTCGGTGTAGCCGAACGACGCCACCTGCGGCGAGCAGAAGGTCGCGCGCGGCATCATGCGGTAGTCGCCCAGCGCCATGGTCTCGGCGCCGCCGATCGTCTCGGCGGCCACGACCCCCTGCGCCTCGGCGACGTGCGCGAGCTGCAGCTTCGCCGTGACGTCGCCGATCGCGTAGATGCCCTCGACGTTGGTGCGCATGAAGTCGTCGATCTCGATCGCGCCGCGATCGGTGAGCTTCACGCCCGTGTTCTCGAGTCCGAAGCCCTCGACGCGCGGCGCGAAGCCGATCGACATCAGCACCTTGTCGGCCTCGATCGAGCCCTGCGCACCGCTCTTGTTGTCGCTGTAGGTCACGGTGACCTTGTCGCCGGAGTCGACGACCGACTCGACCTTGGTCGCGACCAGGAGGTCGACGCCGAGGTTGCGATACTGCTTGGCGATCTCCTTGGAGACATCCGCGTCTTCGTTCGGCAGCGCGCGGTCGAGGAACTCGATGATCGTGACCTTCACGCCGTAGTTCACGAGCACGTAGGCGAACTCCATGCCGATGGCGCCGGCGCCCACGATGACGATCGAGCCGGGCAGGTCGCGCGTCATGATCTGCTCTTCGTACGTCACGACGTTCTCGCTGAGCGTCACGCCCGGCAGCAGGCGCACGGTCGAGCCCGTCGCGATGATCGCGTTGTCGAAGGTGACCTCTTCGGTGCTGCCGTCGGCCTTCGTCACCGTGATGGCCTTCGGCCCCGTGAAGGTGCCCCGACCCTCGAACTCGGTGATCTTGTTCTTCTTCGTCAGGTAGTGGATGCCCTTGACGCGCCCGTCGGCGACGACGCGCGAGCGGTCGAACGCAGCGCCGAAGTCGATCGAGATCTCACCCGAGATGCCGAAGAAATCGGCCTTGTGCTTCAGGGTGTGCGCGATCTCCGCGTTCTTCAGCAGCGCCTTCGAGGGGATGCAGCCGACGTTGAGGCACACACCGCCCCAGTACTTCTCTTCGATGATGGCGACGGACTGTCCGAGCTGCGCCGCGCGCACAGCCGCGACATAGCCACCAGGGCCGGCACCGAGGACGACGACGTTGAAATGAGGCATGCCTCAAGCCTAGTCCTGGTGCGGGCGCCGGGCCCGCCCGACCAGCACCGCCACGAGCGCCCCGCCGAGGCCCACCAGAACGACGCCGAGGACGATCCAGATCCACGTCATATCCATGGCCTGCATGGGTGCTCCGGGCAGCGGGGTGGGAGTCGCCGTCGCGACCGGCGTTGCGGCACCGCCGCCCGCGCCGCTGCCGACGGAGAACGCGAACGTGTCCGACACCGGATGCCCATCGCTCGAGACCACCCGCCAGATCACGGTCACCTCGCCCGACGCCGTGCCGGCCAGCGGCTGCGTGAGCTTCGTGCCGTCGATGACGGGATCGGACGCGACGAGTGAGGCGCCCGAGGCATCCGTCACCACCACTTCGGTGGCGCCGGGCTCGTCGAGCAGCACGCCGCTGAACGTGAGCACGATCTCGCTCGGCAGGGCATCGATCTGCGCGCCGGCGGCGGGACTCGATCCGATCAGCTCGTCGTGCGCGAAGGCGGGCCCGCCGACGAGCACGAGGGCCAGCGCGGCCAACAGGCCGGCGGCGAGGGCGAACGGGCGACGCATGTGAATTCTGTGTGACGACACCCTCACGAGCCTACGTGAGCCTGTCGCGCGGGCGCCCGGCGCGGTACCGTTGCGTCACGCAGGCGGGCCTCACCGTGGCTCGCATCAAGGAAAACGAGCCGGAGGAGAGCACTGTGGACGCGATGATGATGGACGCGATGTCGGGCGACATGATGTCGATGGACGGAATGCCCGCGATGGACATGTCGATGATGCAGGCCTGCATGGATGCCTGTGCCGCGTGCGAGCAGGCCTGCACGGTCTGCTCGACGCAGATGATGGACTGCGCACCGGCGTGCATGAACTGCGCCGACATGTCGGGCACGATGATGCGCGCGATGCTGCGCATGCAGGGCATGACGCCGGCGACCATGATGGCGATGGTCGACGCCTGCATGGCGATGTGTCAGATGTGCATGGACGAGTGCATGGAGCACGCCGACATGAGCGCCGTCTGCAAGATGTGCGCAGACGCCTGCAAGGCATGCATGGATGCCTGCATGGCCATGAAGACCGCGATGATGGCGGCCTGAGCCGCTCCCCGTCAGAGCACGAGGGCGTTGAACAGACGTCCTCCGACCGACAGCGCGTGGTAGCGCTCGTGGAAGGCGACCGGCGTGCCCGGTTCCAGAGCACCCGCGGCGCCCGATCCGTTCCACAGCGACACCGCGCGGCCGTCGAGCGTGTGCACGAGGACGGTGCCCTCGGTGGCATCCACCGACGTCACGATCGCGTCGAGCCATTCGGCCGGCGTCGCCGACACGAGGCGCGACTGGATGAGGTGGACGGCGTGCCCGGGCTCGAACGACGAGCAGGCACCCCCGAGCGCGCACATGCAGATCGCGTCCTGACGCACCGGGGTGGGCGTGAGGCGGTTGCTCTGCGTGGACACGGGATCTCCTTGGTGAGGTCGGAGTTCCAGGCTAGGTCGGCACCTCGCGCGGCGCGCGCCGAGTGACACACGGTGCAACATTTCGCGCATCCCGGGGCGAGGGCGATCCGTTAGGGTGAGGGGGAGGAGGACACCGTGAACGAGAACGATCACCGCGGCGCGGGCGCCGATGACATCCGCCGCGGCGCAGACGCGCACGGTGGGGTCGACTCCACCCAGACCTTCGGGCACGATTCCGATCTGTCGTTCATCCCGTTCGGCAGCGATCTGACCGAGACCGAGATCGAGGCGATCGGCGCTCTTCCCGCCCGCGCCGCTCTGCTGCTCGTGCGCTCCGGCCCGACAGCGGGTGCCCGCTATCTGCTCGACACCGACGTCACGACCATCGGTCGTCACCCCGAGGCCGATATCTTCTTCGACGACGTCACGGTGTCGCGTCGACACTCCGAGATCACGCGCACCGGCGGCTTCTTCGAGCTCGTCGACCAGCGCTCGCTGAACGGCAGCTACGTCAACGGTGAGCGGGTCGACCGCGCCGTGCTCGACGACGGCGCTGAGGTGCGCATCGGCAAGTTCCGTCTGAACTTCTTCGTCTCGCCCGTCGACCGCGGAGCGGTGGCTGGCGGGTGACGCCCGCGGCATCGCCCCGCGGACGCGCGTCGTCCGCGGGTTTTCTGAGCATCGGTCAGGTTCTCGCCCGACTGACGCCTGAATTCTCCGACCTCAGCGCGAGCAAGCTCCGCTACCTCGAAGAGCAGGGGCTCGTCACGCCCCTGCGCACCGAGGCCGGTTATCGCAAGTTCTCGCCCGCCGACGTCGCGCGACTTCGCACCGCGCTCACGCTGCAGCGCGACCACGATTTCAAGCTCGCGCGCATTCGCGAATATCTCGACGCGCACGAGGGCGAGGCGGATGTCACGCTGCCGCCGTCGATCCTCGAGGCGCCCCGCCGCTACCGCCGCGACGAACTGCTGGCCACCGCCGGGGCATCCGCCGCCCTTCTCGACGATGCGGTCAGCGCGGGACTCGTCGTCGCTGCCGAGTCGTACGATGAGCGTGCACTGGCTCTGCTGCGGGCTCTCGTGGCGCTCGATGCCCATGGCATCCAGCCGCGGCATGTGCGGGGTATGCGCCAGGCGGCCGAACGCGAGGTCGCGCTGGTCGGCAGCGCGCTCGCGCCGCTGCTGCGGCGCACCGACGGATCGTCGCGCGCCCGCGCGAGCGAGCTCGCGCCAGAACTGCTGCGCCGCCTCGACGAGGTTCGCAGCGCCTTCGTCACGGTGGCGCTGGACCGCCTGATTCCGTGAGCGGCGTGCGACACGCCGAGGCCGGGAACGCGGATGTCGTTGCCGGTCGGGGAACCCTCCTCTACCGTGGAAGGACACCGGCTGGAGGCGAGGATGAGCGTGCATGACGTGCCCACGGGTGACCCCGTAGCGCCGCAGTTCGGAGCCGACCTGCTGTTCACCGACGGACTCCCGCAGATGGACGACGAAGTCGGCTACCGCGGCGCAGTCGCCGCTCGCGCCGCCGGCATCACGTATCGACAGCTCGACTACTGGGCTCGCACCGAGCTCGTCGAGCCCACCGTGCGCGGTGCGAAGGGATCGGGCTCGCAGCGGCTCTACGGCTTCCGCGACATCCTCGTGCTGAAGCTGGTCAAGCGTCTGCTCGACACCGGAATCTCGCTGCAACAGATCCGCACGGCGGTCGAGCAGCTGCGCGCTGCAGGCATCCGCGATCTCGCCGGCACCACGCTCATGAGCGACGGAGCCTCGGTGTATCTCTGCACGTCGAACGATGAGGTCATCGACCTCGTCAGCCGCGGCCAGGGCGTGTTCGGCATCGCCGTCGGCAAGGTGCTGCACGAGGTCGAGTCGACACTGCTCGAGTTCGACCCGCAGGCGCCCGACCCGGTCGACGAGCTGTCGGCGCGTCGCGCGGCCCGCTCGGCCTGACGCGTTCCGACGCGGTCTGCGACGCGCGTTTCGACGCGCGTTTCGACTCGGTCTGCGTTTCGACTCGGTCGCTGGCGCTCCCTCGCTCAACGACCGGTCACGGCGGACTCACCCCGGTCGCCCCGCGAGCGCAGCCACCCGGTCGCCCCGCGAGCGCAGCCACCCGGTCGTTGAGCGAGCGCAGCGAGTCGAAACGTCGCGCGGACTACGCGCGCTGTTCGCTGGCGGCGATGCGGCCGGTGCGCATGACGCGGTCGAGCAGGGCGTCGAAGTCGCCCGCGAGCTCCTGCGCAGAGTCGCCGGGCCAGATGTGCAGGGGCTTCGCCGCGCCCTGCGCCTGCTGCAGCGAGGTGCGTTCGGGCAGCTGCGGCGACAGCACGAGAGGCCCGAACATGTCGCGCAGCTCTTTGATGCGGAACTGGTGCTCGATCGACTGAGGGCGCACACGGTTCACGACGATGCCGAGCGGCTGGAGGCGCGGCGAGAGACCGCGGCGGATCTCTTCGATCGCACGCAGCGCACGGTCGGCCGCGGCGACCGAGAACAGGCCCGGCTCGGTGACGACGATGACGCGATCGGATGCCGCCCAGGCGGTGCGTGTCAGGGCGTTGAGCGAGGGAGCGCAGTCGATCAGCACGAGGTCGTAGTCGGCCTCGATCGTCGCGAGGGCCTCCTCGAGCTTCCAGACGTCGCGCACGCTCGGGTGCGGGCCGTCGAAGTTGATCGCAGACGGGCTGCCGATCATGACGTCGATCGTGCCCGCGTGCACTTTCGACCAGCCGCTCGCGGTGATCGCCTGACGGACGACCTTCTCTTTCGGATTCGCGAGGACGTCGGCGACGTTGAGGCGCCCGGCGACCTGGATGTCCATCCCCGTCGACACGTCGGACTGCGGGTCGAGGTCGACGACAAGAGTCCGCACGCCACGGGCGAACGCCGCAGAGGCGAGACCGAGCGTCACGGTCGTCTTGCCGACCCCCCCCTTGAGTGAGGAGACGGAGAGTACGTGCACGAGGCTCTACGTTACCGTCCCCTAGGCTGTGATCACACTCAGGCGCTCCGACACGTGATGATGCGGGTCGGACTCTCTCCCAGGCTGTCTCTCCAGAGGTGAGCATGTTCCGAAAGATCCTGGTCGCGAATCGCGGCGAAATCGCTATCCGCGCGTTCCGCGCCGCGTTCGAGCTCGGCGCGAGAACCGTGGCGGTCTACCCGTGGGAGGACCGCGGTTCCCTCCACCGACAGAAGGCCGACGAGTCGTACGAGATCGGCGAACCGGGGCATCCCGTCCGCGCCTACCTCGACATCGACGAGATCATCCGCGTGGCGGTAGCATCGGGCGCCGACGCCATCTACCCGGGGTACGGCTTCCTCTCCGAGAACCCCGACCTCGCCGCACGCGCCGCCGAGCACGGCATCACGTTCATCGGTCCGCCCTCGCGCGCACTCGAGATGGCGGGCAACAAGGTCACGGCCAAAGAGCACGCGATCGCGGCGGGTGTCCCGGTGCTGCGCTCGACCGAGGCATCCGAAGACGTCGACGAACTCGTGACGCAGGCGGATGCCATCGGCTTCCCCATCTTCGTTAAGGCCGTCGCGGGCGGCGGCGGCCGCGGGATGCGCCGCGTGGCCACGGCCGCAGAGCTGCCTCCGGCGATCGCCGAGGCCTCGCGCGAGGCGGCGGCCGCGTTCGGCGACGGCCGGGTGTTCCTCGAGCAGGCCGTGCTGCGGCCTCGGCACATCGAGGTGCAGATCCTTGCGGATGCCACGGGCGAGACCGTGCACCTGTTCGAGCGCGACTGCTCGGTCCAGCGCCGCCACCAGAAGGTCATCGAGATCGCGCCGGCGCCGAACCTCGACCCCGTGATCCGCGACGCGCTGCACGCGCACGCTGTCGCGTTCGCCCGGTCGATCGGGTACGTCAACGCCGGAACGGTCGAGTTCCTGCTCGAGACGGCGGGCCCCCGCACCGGCGAGGTCGTCTTCATCGAGATGAACCCGCGCATCCAGGTCGAGCACACGGTGACCGAAGAGGTCACCGACGTCGACCTCGTGCAGTCGCAGATGCGCATCGCCGCGGGTGAGACCCTGGCCGACCTGGGTCTGCACCAGGAGAACATCCACCTGCGCGGCTTCGCGCTGCAGTCGCGCATCACGACGGAAGACCCCTCGCAGGGCTTCCGCCCCGACACCGGCCGCATCACGACGTACCGGTCGCCCGGCGGCGCCGGCATTCGCCTCGACGGCGGAACGACCGCTGCGGGCTCGCAGATCAGCCCGCACTTCGACTCGATGCTCGCCAAGCTCACCTGCCGCGGGCGCGACTTCCCGTCGACGGTCGCGCGCGCGCGTCGGGCGCTGGCCGAGTTCCGCATCCGCGGGGTCTCGACGAACATCCCGTTCCTGCGCGCCGTGCTCGACGACCCTGCCTTCGTCGCCGGCGACGTGTCGACCTCGTTCATCGAGGAACGCCCCGAGCTGCTGACACGCAACCCCTCGCGCGACCGCGCCACCAAGCTGCTGAACTGGCTCGCCGACGTCACGGTCAACCGGCCTTACGGTGAGAAGCCGCTCTCTGTCTCGCCCGGCAGCAAGCTGCCGCAGATCGATCTTACGGCCGCGCCGCCACGGGGGAACCGCGATCTGCTGCGCGAGCTCGGACCTGCCGCCTTCGCTCAGAACCTCCGGGCCCAGACGGCCCTGGCGGTCACCGAGACGACGTTCCGCGACGCGCACCAGTCGCTGCTCGCGACGCGGGTGCGCACCCGTGATCTCGTGCGTGTCGGGCCGCACGTCGCGCGGATGACCCCGCAGCTGCTGTCGGTAGAGGCGTGGGGCGGGGCGACCTACGACGTGGCGCTGCGCTTCCTCGCCGAAGACCCGTGGGAGCGCCTGGAGGCGCTGCGCGACGCGATGCCGAACATCCCGATCCAGATGCTGCTGCGCGGGCGCAACACGGTCGGCTACACCCCGCGGCCGACCGCCGTCACCGACGCCTTCGTGAAGGAGGCGGCCGCGAGCGGGGTCGACATCTTCCGCATCTTCGACGCGCTCAACGACGTCGACCAGATGGTCCCCGCGATCTCGGCCGTGCTCGAGACCGGCACTGCCGTCGCCGAGGTGGCCGTCTGCTACACGGGCGACCTGCTCGACCCCGCCGAGCCGCTGTACACGCTCGACTACTACCTGGGGCTGGCTGACCGCATCGTCGCGGCGGGCGCGCACATCCTCGCGATCAAGGACATGGCCGGGCTCTTGCGACCGGCCGCGGCCGCGAAACTCGTCAGCGCCCTGCGCGAGCGCTTCGACCTGCCGGTGCACGTGCACACGCACGACACCGCCGGCGGGCAGCTCGCCACGCTGCTCGCGGCGAGCGCAGCGGGTGCCGATGCGGTGGATGCCGCGGCCGCGCCCCTCGCCGGCACGACCAGCCAGCCCTCGCTGTCGTCGCTCGTCGCCGCACTGGCACACACCGAGCGCGACACCGGCCTCGACCTGCAGGCGGTCAGCGCGCTCGAACCGTACTGGGAGGCGGTGCGCCACCTGTACCGACCGTTCGAGTCGGGCCTGCCCGGCCCCACCGGTCGCGTCTACCACCACGAGATCCCGGGCGGCCAGCTCTCGAACCTGCGTCAGCAGGCGATCGCGCTGGGTCTGGCCGACGAGTTCGAGCGCATCGAAGACATGTATGCCGCGGCGGACCGCATGCTCGGACGCATCCCGAAGGTGACGCCCTCGTCGAAGGTCGTGGGCGATCTTGCCCTCGCGCTGGTCGCCGCGAACGCCGACCCCGCTGACTTCGAAGCGAACCCGCGCGCCTACGACATCCCCGACTCGGTCGTCGGGTTCATGGCGGGCGAGCTCGGCGACCTGCCCGGCGGGTGGCCCGAGCCGTTCCGATCGAAGGTGCTCGCGGGTCGCGAGATCACCATCGAGATCCCGCCGCTGACTCCCGACGAAGAAGAGGGCCTCGCCGGCGACGGTGCGAGCCGTCGTCGGACGCTCAACCGCCTGCTGTTCCCCGGTCCTGCCAAAGAGTTCGAGGCGAACCGCGAGGCCTTCGGCGACCTTTCGGCGCTCGGCACGCCTGACTACTTCTACGGCCTGAAGCCGGGGGAGGAGCACATCGCCGAAATCGACCCGGGCGTGCAGCTCTACGTCGGCCTGGAAGCGATCGGCGAGCCCGACGCGAACGGTATGCGCACCGTCATGACGACCCTCAACGGGCAGCTGCGCCCGGTGTGGGTGCGCGACCGCGCGATAAAGGTCGACAAGGTCGCCGCAGAGAAGGCCGACACCTCGAAGGCCGGTCAGGTCGCGGCGCCGTTCGCGGGAGTCGTCACCATCAAGGCATCCGTCGGCGACGTCGTCGCGGCCGGAACGCCGGTCGCATCGATCGAAGCCATGAAGATGGAGGCGGCCATCACCGCACCCGTCGACGGGGTGGTCGAGCGCATCGCGATCGCGGCGAACGCACCGGTGGAGGCGGGCGACCTTTTGGTCGTCATCCGACCCGCCGACTAGCCTGGGGAGGGGGACGCACGGCGTCCGCGAATCATCTGGGAGTGTGCACCGTGGCGTCTGACCGCAACGAACGTCCGTCCGACGACGGCGACAACGGCGTCCTGTCCACCGCCGCCGGCGTCGACACGACGGCCATCGGCATCGTGGGCGGAGCGACCGCGCACGTCGATGTGAACCTCGGCGCCGCGCGCGACGACGACGACCTCGTCGACGACGACATCCTGCAAGACGACCTCTCGGTGGGCGCAGAATCCATCGAGCCCGCTCGCGCAGAGTCTGCCGCGCAGGTGGCATCCGCGTCGACGTCGGTGGCGTCCGCCGTCGCCGATCGCGCGCCGGTCGTCATCGACGACGAGCACCACGAGCGGTCGCGTCCGCGGACCTCCGAGATCACGCTGCAGTCGCGGCGGCTCGGTGACTTCGAGGTCGACCGGGAGAGCTCCGACCTGTTGACGGCCGACCGTCTGCTCGACCCCGCGCACGTCGTCCGCCCCGAGCCCGAGGGCGCGTGGCGACACCTCGTGTACACGCTGTCGGGTCGCCGGATCAACCTGGGCGACGGCAAGCGCGCGCGGGCGCGCAAGGCGCTCGACCAGCGGATCGCCGCGCCCCTCGTCGGCGGTGCGAAGTTCGTGCCCGTGCTCTCGCGCAAGGGCGGCGTCGGCAAGACGACCGTCACGACGCTGCTGGGCATGGCCCTGGCCGATGCCCGCGAAGACCGTATCATCGCCGTCGACGCCAACCCCGACCGCGGCACGCTCGCCGACCGCTTCGGCCGCCCGAGCGGCAAGACGGTGCGCGACCTGATCCGCGCCCGCGCCGACGTGCACGGGTTCAACGACATCTCGCAGATCGTCGCGCGTGATCACACCCGCCTCGACGTCTTGGCGTCGGACACCGACCCGCACGTCTCAGAGGCGTTCAGTGACGACGACTACGACAGCGTCGCCGAGATCGCGGCCCACTTCTACTCGGTCGTGCTCACCGACACCGGCACGGGAATCGTCCACTCGGTCATGGAGGCGACGCTCGACCGCGCCGACAGTCTCGTCGTCGTGGCGGGTCTGAGCGTCGACGAGGCGCGGCTGGCGTCCGAGACGCTGACCTGGCTCGAGACGAACGGCTACGCCGAACAGGTGCGAGGCGCGATCGTGGTGCTGAACACCGCGCGGCCGGGTGCGGCGCTCGTCCGCGCGAGCGAACTCGACGCGCACTTCCGCAGCCGCGTCCGCGCCGTCGTGCGCCTGCCCTACGACCCGCATATCGCGTCGGGCAGCGCGATCGCGTTCCGTGACCTTCAGCCCGAGACGCGCCAGGCCGCCCGCGAGCTCGCGGCCATCGTCGTCGAGGGTCTGCGCGTGCAGGCTGCCGCCTGATGGCGGTCCGTGCGATCCGCCTCTTCGGCGACCCCGTTCTGCGCGCCGTGTGCGACCCGATCGTGACGATCGACGACGGCGTGCGCGCGCTCGTGCAAGACCTCGTCGACAGTGTCGAGCTGCCCGGCCGTGCCGGCGTGGCGGCGCCGCAGATCGGCGTCGGCCTGCGCGCCTTCAGCTACAACATCGACGGGGACATCGGCTACGTGCTCAACCCCGTGCTCGTCGAGGTGCGCGGCGAGCCCGAGCCGGTGGGGGAGGGATGCCTCTCGGTTCCCGGTCTCTGGCACGACGCCCTGCGGTACCCCTGGGCGCGCGTCGAGGGTATCGACCTCGACGGCGAGCCCCTCGTGCTCGAGGGCGACGGCCTGCTCGCGCAAGCCCTGCAGCACGAGACCGATCACCTCGACGGCAAGCTCTTCCTCTCGCGGCTCGACCCTGCGACCCGCAAGATCGCGATGCGTGAGGTGCGCGAGTCGAGCTGGTTCTGACGTTTCGACTCGCTCGCTGCGCTCGCTCGCTCAACGCCCGGGGTGCCTGCTACCGGTCGTTGAGCGAGCGCAGCGAGTCGAAACGCAGAGCGCGGCGGAGGCGCCTACCTTCCCCGGTCGTTGAGCGGGCGGCCCCCCGGTCGTTGAGCGAGCGCAGCGAGTCGAAACGCAGAGCGCAGCGAGTCGAAACGTCGGGTGCTCTCGGCAGAGGTCAGCCGAGGGGCACGTTGGTGGTCGTGACCGGCACCGTGTAGATGTCCTCGACCTCGGCGGCGAAGTCGTCGAGGATCACGTTCCGCTTGATGCTCATCTTCGGCGTCAGATGGCCGCTCGCCTCGGTCCATTCCGTGTCGAGGATCGCGAACTTCCGGATCGACTCGGCGCGCGAGACGTTCTTGTTCGCGATGTCGATGGCCCGCTGCACTTCGGCGCGGACCTTCGCGTTCTTCGAGGCATCCGTCAGCGACATGTCCGCGGGCAGGTCGTTGTTCGCGAGCCACGCGGGCAGCATCTCGGGGTCGAGCGTGATCAGCGCCGAGATGAACGGCTTCTGGTCGCCCACCACGACGACCTGACCGACGATCGGGTTCGCGCGGATGGGGTCTTCGAGCGCGGCGGGGGCGACGTTCTTGCCGCCGGCCGTGACGATGATCTCTTTCTTGCGACCGGTGATCGTGAGGAAACCCTCCTGATCGAACGCGCCGATGTCCCCGGTCTTGAACCAGTCACCGTCGAACGCGGCGGCCGTCGCCTCGGGGTTGCGCCAGTACTCCTTGAAGACGTTGATGCCGCGCACCTCGATCTCGCCGTCCTCGGCGAGTCGCACGCCGACGCCCGGGATCACCGGCCCGACGGTGCCGATCTTCGACTTGGTGGCCTGGTTGACGGTTGCCGGGGCGGTCGTCTCGGTGAGGCCGTAGCCCTCGAGGATCGTGACGCCCAGGCTGTGGAAGAAGTGGCCGAGACGTGGCCCGAGCGGGGCGGATCCCGAGACCGCAAAGGTGACGCGCCCGCCCATGGCTTCGCGCAGCTTCGAGTACACGAGCCGGTCGAACAGCGCGAACTTGATCTTCGTGCCCAGCGGGATCTTCTTCCCGTCTTGCTGCAGCCTCGAGTGCTCGATCGCGGTGTGAGCGGCGGCGCGGAAGATCTTGCCCTTCCCGCCCGCCTCGGCCTTCTGCTCGGCCGAGTTGTAGACCTTCTCGAACACGCGCGGCACAGCGAGCAGGAACGTGGGCTTGAACGACCCGAGCGCCGGCAGCAGCTGCTTCGTGTCGGGCTGGTGGCCCGTCTTCACGCCGGCGTGGATGTCGAGGATCGAGATGAACCGGGCGAAGACGTGCGCCGTCGTGATGAAGAGGAGCGTGGATGCCCCGGGGGTCGCGAACACCTCGCGGTTGGACAGCGTCGCGTTGCGCGAGAGCTCGACGAAGTTGCTGTGCGTGAGCACGCAGCCCTTCGGGCGCCCGGTCGACCCCGACGTGTAGATGAGCGTTGCGATGTCGGCGCCGACCGCAAGGCCGCGGCGTCGGGTGATCTCGTCGTCACTGACCGCGGTGCCGCCGGCGCGGACCGTGTCGAGGGCGCCGGATGCCATGCTCCACACCTCACGCACGAGCGGGATCTCCGAGCGGATCTCGGCGACGCGCGCGGCGTGCTCGTCGGACTCGACGACCAGGGCGATCGCGCCCGAGTCGGAGAGGATCCAGCTCACCTGTGCGGCCGAGCTGGTCTCGTAGACGGGCACCATGACGGCGCCTGCGTAGAAGAGAGCGAAGTCGACGAGCGTCCACTCGTACGTCGTGCGCGCCAGGAAGCCGACCTTGTCGCCGGGCTCGATGCCCGCGGCCACGAAGCCTTTCGCGAGAGCGATCACCTCGCGCTCGAACTCGGCGGCGGTGATGTCGCGCCAGCCGTCGCCATCGGGAACGGCGAACAGCGCGAGCGAGGGCGTCGCCTTGACGCGCTCGACGAGGAGGTCGGCGATGTTCGCATTCGGGTCTGCGGGAACGATCGCAGGAACTTCGAACTGGACGGCGGCGCTCATGGGCGGCAACTCCTTCGGTACCGGGTGGCGTCGGGTGACGGCTGAGATTGAGTCTAACTGTTCGTGACACTCAGTCTTACGACGCACGCTGTCCCGGTCATGCACGGCCGGCGCACTCCGTCGGACTGTCTCCTCCACACTAGACTCTCCGGTGCCGCGCCGCCCCGACGTCACCGAGACCTCGTGCGGATGTCGCGGCCTGGTGAGGAGAACGCGCGTGCTGAACGTCGGCATCGACATCGGTGGAACCAAGATCGCCGGCGGCGTAGTCGGGCCCGACGGCCGCATCATCGACAGTCTGCGCGTGAGCACACCGTCCGACACCGGCGCGTTGGCCGTCGTGGTCGCTGACATGGTCTCGCAGCTGGCATCCCGCCATGACGTCCACGCCGTCGGCGTGGCCGCGGCCGGCTACATCGACCGGACGCGCTCGGTCATGCTGCACTCGCCGAACATCGACTGGCAGAACGAGCCGCTGCGCGCCGAGTTCGAGGCGCGGATCGGTCGCCCGGTCACGCTCGAGAACGACGCCAATGCGGCCGGCTGGGGCGAATACCGGTTCGGCGCCGGCAGGGGATCGACCGACATGGTCATGGTGACCCTCGGTACGGGCGTCGGCGGCGCCGTCGTGAACGACGGACGTCTGCTGATCGGCGCCAACGGCAGCGCCGCCGAGCTCGGGCACATGCGGTTCGTCCGCGGCGGTCGCCCCTGCGGCTGTGGGCAGAGTGGATGCCTCGAGCAGTATGCCTCGGGTCGCGCGCTGCAGCGCGAGCTGGCCGACATCGCCGACGCCGGCGGCATCGGCGACCGCGTGGCGGCGCACCAGGGCGCCGACGGCATCGTGCACGGGGGAGACCTCGCGCTGCTGCTCGATGAGGGCGACGCGGGAGCGCTCGAAGCGGTGCGCCGCGTGGCGACCGCCCTCGGCGAAGCGTGCGGCGCGTTCCAGGCCGTGCTCGACCCCGACGTCTTCGTCATCGGCGGTGGCGTCGCCGACCTCGGCGAGGTGCTGCTTGAGCCCACCCGCATCGCCTACGACACGTCGTTGCCCGGCTTCGGCGACCGCCCCACCGCGCGGTTCGTGACCGCGACGCTCGGCAACGACGCCGGGCTCGTCGGCGTTGCCGACCTCGCCGGCCTCCGAAGCCTCTGAGAGGATCGACCGATGTTCTACTGGTTCATGAAGTACATCGTGATCGGCCCGATCGTGAAGGCGGTCTTCCGCCCGTGGATCGTGGGTCGCACGAACATCCCGGCATCGGGCGCCGCGATCCTCGCGTCGAATCACCTCTCGGTGAGCGACTCGATCTTCCTGCCGCTCATGATCGATCGGCGCATGAGCTTCCTCGCGAAGAGCGACTACTTCACCGGCAAGGGCCTGAAGGGCTGGGCGACGCGCGTCTTCATGAAGGGCACCGGCCAGATCGCGATCGACCGCACCGGCGGAAAGGCGTCGGAGGACTCGCTCAACACGGGCCTGCAGGTGCTCGGTCGCGGCGACCTGCTGGGCATCTATCCCGAAGGCACGCGCAGCCCCGACGGCAAGCTGTATCGCGGACGCACGGGCCTCGCCCGCATGGCGCTCGAAGCGCGGGTGCCCGTGGTTCCCGTCGTCATGGTCGACACCGGAGAGATCATGCCGATCGGCCGCACGATCCCGCGGATCGGCCGCGTCGGCATGGTGATCGGCGAGCCGCTCGACTTCTCGCGCTTCCAGGGGATGGAATCCGATCGGTACGTGCTGCGCTCGGTCACGGACGAGATCATGGTCGCGCTGCAACGCCTCGGCGAGCAGCAGTACGACGACGTGTACGCCTCGACGGTCAAGGACCGCCGGCCCGCCTGACCCGTGTGGCCGCCGAACCTGGTCGGTCCCCGAGCCGCCCGGTCCCCGAGCGCCCGGTCCCCGAGCCGCCCGGTCCCCGAGCTTGTCGAGGGGTCGTCACAGCGACATCCGCCCCTCCGCCTCGCCAGTAGACTGGCCGGATGCCCTCCCTGCACGCCGAACTCGATCACTGGCGCACACTTCCCATCAAGCAGCAGCCGATCTGGACCGACCGCGACGCCGTCGCCGCGGTGTCCGCCGAGATCGCGACCCTCCCGCCGCTCGTCTTCGCGGGCGAGGTCGACAACCTGCGCGACCGCCTCGCGCGCGCGGCGTCGGGCCAGGCGTTCCTGCTGCAGGGCGGCGACTGCGCCGAGACCTTCGCCGGCGCGACCGCCGAGCAGATCCGCAACCGCATCAAGACCGTGCTGCAGATGGCCGTCGTCCTGACCTACGGCGCGTCGATGCCCGTCGTCAAGATGGGTCGCATGGCGGGGCAGTTCGCCAAGCCGCGCTCGGCCGACACCGAGACCCGCGGCGACGTGACGCTGCCGGCCTACCGCGGCGACATCGTGAACGGGTTCGACTTCACGGAGCTTTCGCGCCAGCCCGACCCGCAGCGGCTGCTGAAGGGGTACCACACCGCGGCATCCACCATCAATCTGATCCGCGCGTTCACGCAGGGTGGCTTCGCAGACCTGCGCGAGGTGCACAGCTGGAACAAGGGCTTCGCGCAGAACCCCGCCAACCAGCAGTACGAGCGCCTGGCGCACGAGATCGACCGCGCGATCAAATTCATGGCGGCCGCCGGCGCCGACTTCGACGAGCTCAAGCGCGTCGAGTTCTTCACCGGCCACGAGGGGCTGCTGATGGATTACGAGCGTCCGATGACGCGCATCGATTCGCGCACGGGCACTCCCTACAACACGTCGGCGCACTTCCTCTGGATCGGCGAGCGCACGCGCGACCTCGACGGCGCGCACATCGACTACTTCTCGAAGATCCGAAACCCCATCGGCGTGAAGCTCGGGCCCTCGACCACGCCCGAGACGGCGCTCGAGCTCATCGACAAGCTCGACCCCGAGCGCGAGCCCGGCCGGCTGACGTTCATCACGCGCATGGGTGCGGGCAAGATCCGCGACGCGCTGCCGCCGCTGCTCGAGGCCGTGAAGGCCTCGGGCGCGACGCCGCTGTGGGTCACCGACCCGATGCACGGCAACGGCATCACGACCCCGACCGGCTACAAGACGCGTCGGTTCGACGACGTGGTCGACGAGGTGCGCGGGTTCTTCGAGGCGCACCGCGCCGTGGGGACCTTCCCCGGCGGCATCCATGTCGAGCTCACCGGCGATGACGTCACCGAGTGCCTGGGCGGCTCGGAGCAGATCGACGAGGCGACCCTCGCGACCCGCTACGAGAGCCTGTGCGACCCGCGCCTGAACCACATGCAGTCGCTCGAACTCGCCTTCCTGGTAGCCGAGGAGCTCGAGAAGCGCTGACCCGCGCCGCCGCGGGCTCCGCCGTGCCCGCGGTTCGTCGCCTTGTCGCGAGACCGCTCGTCTGCACCGTTTCGATGCCGATAGCGGTGCAGATGCGCAGTCTCGCGCCTGCCGGCCGCAGCTTCTCCCGCGCCCGCGGTTCGTCGCCTTGTCGCGAGACCGCTCGTCTGCACCGGTTTCGCGCCGATTGCGGTGCAGACGCGCGGTCTCGCAC
>JASCPF010000032.1 GCA_029959325.1 Microbacteriaceae bacterium PS02068 | reverse complement strand
GCCCAGGCGCGCTGCGCAGGCGTGAGCGCGCCCTCGCCGGCCGCGGATGGCGCGCCACGCCGCCACGCGTGGCACAGCGCGATGGCCAGCGCGTCCGCGGCATCCGCGGGCTGCGGCAGTGCATCGAGGCGCAGAACGCGCGCGACCATCGTCTGCACCTGCAGCTTGTCGGCCGCGCCGTAGCCGGTGATGGCGGCCTTGACCTCCGACGGGGTGTGCGTGGCGGCCAGCAGGCCGCTCTCGGCGGCGAGCAGCAGCGCGACGCCGCTGGCCTGGGCCGTCCCCATCACGGTGTTGCGGTTCTGCTGCGCGAAGACGCGTTCCACCGCGACGACGTGCGGCGTGTGCTCGGCGAGCACGGCGCGCAGCCCCGCCGCGATCAGCGCGAGCCGCTCGCCGATCGGCAGCTCGGGCGATGAACGGACGACCCCGACGTGCACGAGCGTCGCCGACCGGTCCGCCCGCACGTCGACGACGCCGACGCCGCACCGGGTGAGGCCCGGGTCGATGCCCAGAACGCGAAGAGGGGATGCCACTCCCCCACGCTAAGCGCGTGAGCGTGGCATCCCCTCCGCGAAACGCGGGCTCGAGTCACTCGTCTTCTTCGAGCTCGGCCTGCACGTCGGCGGTCAGGTCGAAGTTGCTGAACACGTTCTGCACGTCGTCGCTGTCTTCGAGCGCGTCGATCAGGCGGAAGATCTTGCGCGCCGTGTCGGCGTCGATCTCGACCTTGAGGTTCGGGACGAACTCGACGTCGGCCGACTCGTACTCGATGCCCGCGTCCTGCAGGGCGCTGCGCACCGGCACGAGGTCGCTCGCCTCGGTGATGACGGCGAAGCCGTCGGCGTGCGGCTCGACCTCTTCGGCGCCGGCCTCGAGCACGGCGAGCATGATGTCATCCTCACTGGTGCCCTCGCCGACGACGATGACGCCCTTGCGGCTGAAGTTGTAGGCCACCGAACCGGGGTCGGCCAGCGTGCCGCCATTGCGGGTGAGCGCCGTGCGCACCTCGGCCGCGGCGCGGTTCTTGTTGTCGGTCAGACACTCGATCATGAGCGCGACGCCGTTCGGGCCGTAGCCCTCGTACATGATCGAGGCGTACTCGACCGACTCGCCGCCGATGCCCGCTCCGCGCTTCACTGCGCGGTCGATGTTGTCCTTCGGGACGGATGTCTTCTTGGCCTTCAGGACGGCGTCGAACAGCGTGGGGTTACCCTGCAGGTCGGGTCCGCCGAGCTTCGCGGCGACTTCGATGTTCTTGATGAGCTTCGCCCACGACTTGGCACGGCGGCTGTCGATGACGGCCTTCTTGTGCTTGGTTGTGGCCCATTTGGAGTGTCCGGACATACGTGCCAGTTTACGCGGGCGCGGCGCGCCTCACGATCCGCTGGCTCAGCGCGCGGACGCAGCCTCGCCCACGATCCGCAGGAACAGCTCGTGGAACCGGTGGTCGCCGGTGACCTCCGGGTGGAAGGCCGTGCCGAGCAGGTTCCCCTGACGCACGGCGACGACTCCCCCGTCCGGCAGGTCGGCGAGCACCTCGACGCCCGGGCCGGTCTGCGTCACGAGCGGCGCGCGGATGAAGGCGGCGTGCACCGGCGGTGATCCGAGCACGGGCACCTCGAGATCGGTCTCGAACGACTCGACCTGGCCGCCGAAGGCGTTGCGCTGGACGGTCACGTCGAGTCCGCCGAAGCTCTCCTGCCCGTCGATCGGATTGCTGATGCGGTCGGCGAGCAGGATGAGCCCGGCGCATGTGCCGTACACGGGCAGGCCGCCGGCGATCGCGTCGCGGATGGGCTGCTGCATCCCGAACGCCCGCGACAGCTTGTCGATGACGCTCGACTCGCCGCCCGGCAGCACGAGTCCGTCGACGGCGGCCAGGTCTGCCGGGCGTCGTACGAGGGATGCCTCGGCCCCCAACCCGGTCAGCACACGCACGTGCTCGCGCACGTCGCCCTGCAGCGCGAGGACCCCGACGCGGGGCTTACCAGCCACGCTCGGCGAGGCGGTGCGGGGCCGGCAGGTCGGTGACGTTGATGCCGACCATCGCCTCGCCGAGGCCGCGCGACACCTCGGCGATGACCTTCGCGTCGTCGAAGAACGTGGTCGCCTTGACGATGGCCTTGGCGCGCTCGGCGGGGTTGCCGCTCTTGAAGATGCCCGAACCCACGAACACGCCGTCGGCGCCGAGCTGCATCATCATCGCGGCATCCGCGGGCGTTGCAACGCCACCCGCGACGAACATGACGACGGGCAGCGTGCCGGTCTCGGCGATCTCGGCGACGAGCTCGTACGGGGCCTGCAGCTCCTTGGCCGCGACGAACAGCTCGTCCTTCGGCAGCGACGACAGCGTGGCGATCTCGCCACGGATCTTGCGGATGTGCTTCATGGCCTCGGAGACGTCGCCGGTGCCGGCCTCACCCTTCGAGCGGATCATCGCCGCGCCCTCGTTGATGCGGCGGAGCGCCTCACCCAGGTTCGTCGCGCCGCAGACGAACGGCACCGTGAACTTCCACTTGTCGATGTGGTTCACGTAGTCGGCGGGCGAGAGCACCTCGGACTCGTCGATGTAGTCGACGCCGAGCTCCTGCAGCACCTGCGCCTCGACGAAGTGCCCGATGCGGGCCTTCGCCATGACGGGGATCGAGACGGCTTCGATGATGCTGTCGATCATGTCGGGGTCGCTCATGCGCGACACGCCGCCCTGGGCACGGATGTCGGCGGGCACCCGCTCGAGTGCCATGACGGCGACGGCCCCGGCATCCTCGGCGATCTTCGCCTGGTCGGCGGTGACGACGTCCATGATGACGCCACCCTTGAGCATCTCGGCGAGGCCGCGCTTGACGCGGGAGGATCCGGTGGTGGGCGTGCTCATGTCGTGCTTCCTTCGAGTGGGGTTCAATGGCCTAGGCCAAAAACTACCATGATCCGTCACATAGGCTGGGCGCATGTCCGTCGACGTCGCCGCTGCGCAGATCACCGGCAGAACCGCCGTCGAGATCGCGGAGAGCGTGCGCGAACTGGCCGAGCGGCGCACGCTCGCGCCCGGCGCCGTCCTGCCCTCGGTACGGGCGCTGGCCGAGAGCCTGAAGGTGAACCGCAACACCGTCGTCGCGGCGTACCGGCAGCTCGCGCAGGCGGGCCTCGTCGAGTCGCGCGGCCGCGCGGGCACGCGGGTCACCGGAGTCCGCCGCATGGCGCAAGAGGGCTACGCCGCCGGCAGCGTGCTGCGTGATGTCGGCACGGGCAACCCCGATGCGCGGCTCATCCCCGACCCCACCCGCGCGCTCAGTCGGGCGGCGGGGCGGCCGGTGCTCTACGGCGAGCCGGTGATCGACGCCGAGCTCGACGCGTGGGCCACCGCATGGATGCGCGGCGCCGTCGGCGATGACCGCCCGATGCGCCTCACGATCACGGGTGGCGCCTCCGACGCGATCGATCGGCTTCTCTCGCAGGCGCTGACGAGGGAGGATGCCGTGGGCCTCGAAGACCCGTGCTTCCTCTCGAGCCTCAACACCGTCCGGCTCGGCGGCTATCGCCCCGTCGCGATCCCCGTCGACGAAGAGGGCATGACCGTCGACGGTCTGCGCGCGGCTCTCGAAGCGGGTGTGCGCGCCGTCGTCTGCACCCCGCGCGCCCAGAACCCCACAGGCGCGAGTCTGTCGGAAGCCCGCGCGGCCGCCCTGCGCGACGTCCTGGTCGCCCACCCCTACGTGCTCGTCATCGAAGACGACCACTTCTCCCTGCTGTCGCAGGCGCCGTACCACTCGCTCATCGGACCCGAACACCGTCGCTGGGCTCTCGTGCGCTCGGTCTCGAAGTTCCTGGGCCCCGACATGTGCCTCGCCGTCGCGGCATCCGATCCCGACACCGCCGAGCGCCTCGCGCTGCGGCTGAGCCCCGGCACCAGCTGGGTGAGCCATCTGCTGCAGCGCCTTGCCGTGGCGATGCTGACCGACGGGGGCGTTGCCGCGGCGATCGAGGCTGCGGGGGCGCACTACGCGGACCGCAACGCCGCATTCGTCGCCCGACTGAACGGCACAGCGCTGCGGGCGCATGTCGGCGACGGGCTGAGCCTGTGGGTCGAGCTGCCCACGCCCGCCCGCCCCGTCGCCGAGCGACTCATGCGCCGCGGCTGGCTCGCCCGCGTCGGCGACGAGTTCGCCCTCGAGGATGCCTCCGCGATGCGGCACCTGCGACTCACCGTGCACGATCTCGACGATGCGGATGCCGCGCGCCTCGTCGCCGATCTCACGTCCGCCGTCGCGGACGCCCGCACCCCCGAAGAAGGATGACTCCGCCATGAAGATTCTCTCGATCCAGTCGGCCGTCGCGTACGGTCACGTCGGCAACTCCGCGGCGGTCTTCCCGCTGCAGCGCATCGGCGTCGAGGTGCTGCCGGTCTACACCGTGAACTTCTCCAATCACACGGGCTACGGCGCGTGGCGCGGTCCGCTCATCTCGCCCGACGACGTGCGCGACGTCATCACGGGCATCGAGGAGCGCGGCGTCTTCGGCGAGATCGACGTCGTCCTCAGCGGCTACCAGGGCGGCGAGGGCATCGGCGATGTCATCCTCGATGCCGTCGCGCGGGTGAAGGCCGCGAACCCGCGTGCCGTGTACGCGTGCGATCCCGTCATGGGCAACGCGAAGAGTGGATGCTTCGTGGCGCCGGCGATCCCGATCCTGCTGCGCGAGCGGGTCGTCCCCGCGGCCGACATCATCACGCCGAACCAGTTCGAATTGGGCTTCCTCACCGAGACCGAGCCGGCCGACCTGGCATCCACCCTCGCCTCGGCCGACGCGGCGCGCGCGATGGGGCCGTCCACCGTGCTCGTGACCTCGGTCGAGCGCCCCGACCAGCCCGACGACACGATCGAGATGCTCGCGGTGACCCCCGATGGCGCGTGGATCGTCCAGACGCCGCGCATCCCGATGAAGGCGAACGGATCGGGCGATGTGACGGCAGCGCTCTTCACCGCGCACTATCGCTCAACCGGTGATGCCGCCGACGCATTGGCGAAGACCGTCTCGAGCGTCTTCGACCTGCTGACCCTCACGCACGAGTCTGGCCAGCGCGAGCTGCAGCTCGTCGAGGCGCAGGAGTTCTACGCCCACCCCCGCCAGCAGTTCGCCGTCACGCAGGTGCGTTGACCACCTCGATACGACAGCGGGTGCCCGGCGCCGACGCGAGCCGGCGATCGGCCGTGATCAACGTGGCTCCCAGTGCTTCCGCCAGCGCGACGTACATCGCGTCGTAGGCCGTCAGATTGTCGCGAAGTTCGGCGGCGCGCGCGACGATCGGCACAAGCGGGTAGCGCCGAACCGGCAGCTCCACGAGATCGCTGACGGCCGCGTCGAATCGCTCGCCGTCGAGATCGCCCGACATCCACTTTCGCCGGAGCACCGACAGCACTTCGGCGTCCAGGAGCGCCGGGGCAGCGCCCTCCGTATCTCTAATCTGACGTCGCGCAAGATCACCGGCCGGGCCATCGTCCGCAATCGCGTTGGCGACGATGCTGGCGTCGATCACGATCACCTGTCGCGCTCTGTCCGGATGATCGCTACGGCGTCCTCGAGGCCGATTCGCCCCCCTGCGCGGCTGGCGACGCGGTCCCAGTATTCGTCCGGCGACGGCTGCGCTGCGAGGCGGGTCAGCTCGTCCGTGAGGTAGCGCTGCAGGGACTGTCCGCGGGCGTGCGCGCGCCGCGTGAGCTCGGCGTGCGTGTCACTCGGAAGGTCGCGCACCAAGATGTTCGCCATGCTTTCATTATGCATGCATGTCGCTGTCCCCGGAGGGAGGGTCATCTGTCGCCGTTCGGCGGTCGTGCGGGTACAACCGCGCGCGCTCCGCCGTCACCACGGGGTACTCCTCTGCGCGCGTATACGTGGAGAACGTCTTCGCCGGTCCCGTCGCGGAGAAGGAGGACTGGTCCAGAAAGTAGGTGCCCATGAAGACGAGCTCTCGTGCCGTGGCGCATTCTCGAGCCAGGCGATCGTAAGGATGCGCATCGAAGGAGTAGTCGGGGGTGGCGTCCCGCACCTCCACGACGACTGCCGCGTACCGGACGTGGTCCTGGTCGGCGCGGTCTACGACCTCTTCGGCCCACGCCTGCGGATCCGAGATTCTGTCGCGCGTCAGGTCCTCGATGCCGCACAGCCACCAGTGCTCGTCGCCCACGAGGAGGATCTGGCGACTCTGCGTGCCGATGCTGTCGCCCCAGCGCTGCTGAGCAAGTGTGATGAAATCCCAGCCACTGTCGATGTACATGTCGAGACCCTAAGAGAGCGCCGTGCGCTGCCGAGCACCGATCGCCGGATCTGTGGACAGCCAGCGCGATTGTGTCGCTGTGCAGGAGCCGGTGCGGCGAGCGTCGTCAGGCGGGCCAGGCGGATGCCACGGCCTCGCGCACCTCGCCGAGCAGCTGCGGCAGCGCCTTGGTGCGCGCGATGATCGGGAAGAAGTTCGCGTCGGATGTCCAGCGGGGCACGATGTGCTGATGCAGGTGCTCGTCGACGCCCGCGCCGGCGACCGCCCCTTGATTCATTCCGATGTTGAACCCGTCGCAGTGCGACACGTCGCGCAGCACGCGCATGCCGATCTGCGTGAGCTCGCCGATCTCTGCGACCTCCTCGGGCGTCGCCTGGTCGTACGTGGCGACGTGACGATACGGGCAGACGAGCAGGTGTCCCGAGTTGTACGGGAAGAGGTTCAACAGCACGTATGAGGTCACTCCGCGGTGGACGATGAGTCCCTCGGCATCCGACTTCTCCGGCGCGGCGCAGAACGGACACCCGGTGCCCCGCAGCGAGTCGGCGCCCGCGTTGATGTAGGCCATGCGGTGCGGCGTCCACAGCCGCTGGAACGCGTCGGGCACGCCGGCGAACCCCTCGACGGGCTCGGGGACCGGCGCCCGCTCGGGGACCGGCGCCCGCTCGGGGACCGGAGCGTCCTCGCCGCGTGTCGACTCGCTTCGCTCGCTCAACGACCGGGTCCCTACGCGAGGTCCTCGGCGGTGTTCACGAGCGCATGCGTCGCGATCGCCGCGACGATCTTCTCGATCGCCTCGTCCGCGGGGATGCCATTGGTCTGCGAGCCGTCGCGGAAGCGGAACGACACGGTGCCGGCCGAGCGGTCCTGCTCGCCCGCGATGAGCTGCAGCGGCACCTTCTGCGTGGTGTGGGTGCGGATCTTCTTCGGCATGCGGTCATCGGAGTGGTCGACCTCGGCGCGCACGCCGCGCGCGCGCAGACGCGTCACGATCTCATCGAGGTACGGCCCGAACTCGTCGGCGACCGGAATGCCGACGACCTGCACCGGCGCGAGCCACACCGGGAACGCCCCCGCGTAGTGCTCGAGCAGGATCGCGAAGAACCGCTCGATCGAGCCGAACAGCGCGCGGTGGATCATCACTGGGCGGTGCTTCTCGCCGTCGGGGCCGGTGTACTCGAGCTCGAAGCGCTCGGGCTGGTTGAAGTCGAGCTGGATCGTCGACATCTGCCAGGTGCGCCCGATCGCGTCGCGCGCCTGCACCGAGATCTTCGGGCCGTAGAACGCGGCGCCGCCCGGGTCGGGCACGAGTTCGAGACCGGATGCCTCGGCCACTTCCCGCAGCGTCTCGGTCGCCTCCGCCCACAGCTCGTCGGGCCCGAGGAACTTCGGGTTGCCCTCTTCCTTGGTCGACAGCTCGAGGTAGAAGTCGTTCAGGCCGTAGTCGCGCAGCGTCTGCAGCACGAAGTCGAGACTGTGGGTGAGCTCGCCCTTGACCTGATCGGCCGTGACGTAGATGTGGGTGTCGTCCTGGGTCATGCCGCGCACGCGGGTGAGGCCCGATAGAGTGCCGCTCTTCTCGTAGCGGTAGACCGATCCGAACTCGCTCAGCCGCAGCGGCAGCTCGCGATACGAGCGACCGCGCGAGCGGAAGATCAGGTTGTGGAACGGGCAGTTCATGGGCTTCAGGTAGTACTCCTGGCCCTCGCGCGACACGTGCCCGTCGGCATCCACAACCTCGTCGAGCACCATCGGGGGGTACATGCCGTCGGCGTACCACTGCAGGTGCCCGCTCGTCATGAACAGGTCGCCCTTGGTGATGTGCGGCGTGTTGACCACCTGATAGCCGCTCGCGAGCAGGCGCTCGCGCATGTAGCGCTCGATCTCGTAGCGGATGATGCCGCCCTTGGGATGGAAGACGCTGAGCCCGGGGCCGATCTCGTCGGGGAACGAGAAGAGGTCGAGTTCCTTGCCGAGCTTGCGGTGATCACGCTTGGCGGCTTCTTCGAGTCGCTGCTGGTACGCGCGCAGCTCGTCCTTCGTCGCCCACGCGGTGCCGTAGATGCGCTGCAGCTGCGGGTTCTTCTCGCTGCCGCGCCAGTAGGCGCCGGCGACCCGGGTGAGGTCCCAGCCGTTGCCGACGAGGCGAGTCGAGGGCACGTGCGGGCCGCGGCAGAGGTCGCGCCATGCGGTCTCGCCGTCGCGGGTGACGTTGTCGTAGATCGTGAGTTCGCCCGCACCGATCTCGGCCGAGGCGCCCTCGGCGGCATCGGCGCCTGATCCAGGGCCCCCCGCCAGGTCGATGAGCTCGAGCTTGAACGGCTCGTCCGCCATCTCGGCGCGGGCCTCGTCTGCGGTCACGACGCGGCGCACAAAGCGCTGGCCCTCGCGGACGATGCGCTCCATCTCCTTCTTGATGGCCTTCAGGTCTTCCGGGGTGAACGGCTCGTCGACGCCGAAGTCGTAGTAGAAGCCGTCGGTGATGGGCGGGCCGATGCCGAGGTTCGCCTGCGGACGGACGCGCTGCACCGCCTGCGCGAGCACGTGCGCGCTCGAGTGGCGCAGGATCGAGAGTCCGTCGGGGCTGTCGATCGTGACGGGTTCGACCTCGTCGGCCTCTGTCACGATCGCGGCGAGGTCCTTCAGCTCGCCGTTCACGCGCAGGGCGATCACGGAGCGGTCGGGGAAGAGGGCGAATCCGTCGGCGGGGTAAGACACGCATCGATCCTAATCGTGAGCCGCGGGGGCCAGCGGCCTGGCGGCCCCGATGGCGGGGCATGATGGATGCCGTGAAGCTCGCCATCGTCGGAGTCGTGCTGCTCGTGCTCGGCGGGGGCGCCGTCGCTGTGGGCGCGCTGCCGGCGGGCGACGCGCTGGCGATCGCCGATCGTGTCTGGCCGATCCTGCTGTTCGTCGTCGCTGTCACCATCGTCGCCGAACTGGCCGCGCACGCGGGCGTGTTCGATGTCGTGGCGGCGCGCCTCGCGCGCTGGTCGCGGGGTCGGGTCATCGTGCTGTGGCTGCTCATCGTGGCCTTCGCCGTCGTCGTCACCGCGTTCCTGTCCCTCGACACGACGGCGGTCCTGCTCACGCCCGTCGTGGTCGCGGTGGCACGCGCGAACCGGCTGCCGCCCCTGCCGTTCGCATTCGCCACGGTGTGGCTGGCGAACACGGCATCCCTCTTCCTGCCGATCTCGAACCTCACCAACCTCCTCGCCGCGCACCGCCTCGGGCACGACGGGGACCCGCTCGCCTTCCTGATGCTGCTCGGCCCCTCAGCGGCGGTCGCGGTCGTCGTCACCGTGCTGCTGCTCTGGCTGTGGCACCGTCGCGCGCTGCGCGGACGGTTCGTGGTCGCAGGGCCCCCGGCGGTCGCCGATCCGGTGCTCCTGCGGGTGTCGGCGGTCGTGCTGATCGTCATGCTGCCCCTGCTCGTCAGCGGCATGCCCCCGTGGATCCCTGCGCTCGGCGCCGCCGTCGCGCTCACTCTCGTGTTCGCCTGGCGCTCCCCCGAAGCGCTGCATCTGCGACTGATCCCGTGGCAGCTCGTCGTGTTCGCCTCGGGGCTGTTCCTCGCCGTCGGCGCGCTCGAAGCACTCGGGTCCTCGGCGATCCTCGCGGCGGCGACCGGCACCGGCGAGGATCTGCTGTCGCTCTGGCAGGTCGCGGGCGTCGGCCTGCTCGGGGCGAACGCGATCAACAATCTGCCGGCGTACCTCACGCTCGAGCCGGTCGCCGACTCCCCTGTGCGCCTCGCGGCGCTGCTGATCGGGGTGGGCGCCGGTCCTCTCATCACCCCGTGGGCCTCGCTCGCGACGCTGCTGTGGCACGAGCGACTGCACGCGGTCGGCGTCGACGTTCCGTGGAAGCGCTACGTGCTCTGGGGTCTGCTCGCGGCGCCGCTCGTGGTTGCGTTGGCAGTCGTTCCCCTCGCGCTGCGCGGCGCGTAGGGCCGGCGCGTCGGAGCATGATGGGGGGATGCCTGCCGCCCACCGCCCCGGACTCCGGGTCGACGCGGCGCTGACGATCCCCGAGGCCGAGCTGTCGTGGCGCTTCTCGCGATCGTCCGGCCCGGGAGGGCAGGGCGTGAACACCGCCGATTCGCGCGTCGAGCTGCTGTGGGACATCGCCGCATCGACCGCGCTGTCACCACGACAGCGCGAACGACTGCTCGGCGCATTGGCGGGACGCCTCGTCGATGGGACCTTGACGATCGCCGCCTCCGAGCATCGTGCTCAGTTGCGCAATCGCGAGGCCGCTCGAGAACGTCTGGTCGCGATCGTCGCCGACGCGCTGCGCCCGCCCGCCCCGACGCGCCGGGCGACTCGCCCCACCCGTGGCTCTCAGGAGCGGCGTCTGGAGCAGAAGCGGCGCCGCACCGACACGAAGCGCATGCGCCGGCCTCCCCTGGACTGAGCGCCGATACGGCTTCAGCTGAGGTACTTTGTCGCCTCGCGAACGCTCAACGGGCTGAGCGCGTGCGCGGCGACGAACGCGCGCACCCAGTCGGGGTGCGCCCGCGCGGCGTCCCTCAGCGCCCACCCGATGGCCTTGCGGATGAAGAACTCGCGATCGTCCGCGTTCGCCTCGATCACGTCGGTGAGCAGCGCGCGATCCAGCCGCTCGCGGCGCCCCAGCTGTGCGATGATCGCGAGCCGCCGCATCCATAGGTCGGGGTCGCCGCTCCAGGCCCTGATCAGCGCCGCCATCGGCACGGGATCGGCGTCGAGCAGGTCGGCGACGCGGTGCGCGAGCTCGTCGGTGAAGTCCCACCACTGCCCCGTCCTGACCATGTGTTCGATCGAAGGGACGAGGTCAGGGTCGCCCTTCAGCTGGCGCGCCCCGAGCAGCGCGAGGGCGGCGTACCGCTCTTCGCGATGGGTGGCCTCGTCCCAGAGCTCGTTGGCAGCGCAGATCAGAGCCTCGGGAGGCGTACGGGGTGAGATCGCGGCGCGTGCCAGGCGTCGCGTCTCCGGAACCGGCACCCCGAGAAAGGGCATCGCCGACTTCATGTACGCCTGCTGGCTCGGCGCACGGGCCGGATCCGCCGCGGCACGAATCGCGGCGCGGATGCCTGCGACGAGATCGTCTACGTCTGCGTCGGCGTGAGCGGCCACGATCAGAGGGTCTGTGGCGGTCCGGCTAGGCGACCGTGAGATCCACCTGGATCTCGCCCGCCAGCGCCTCGAGCGCACGGGTGATCTCGGCCGCATCGGCGCCCTCCGGCACCGACACCGAGACCGTCGCCTCGAAGAGGGTGCCGCCGGCCATCGGAGCCTCGATCGTGCGGCTGCGGAAGGAGTCGATCGACAACGCGTGCGCGGAGATCGCGGCAGTGACGTCACGGACGATGCCGGGGCGGTCGTTGCCCAGCACGGTGAACGACAGGGCGTGACCTGCCTCCCCCGCCGTGGAGGCGACCGTGCTCGTATGCACAGCCACTTTGAGCGCCCCGTCAAGTCCCTGCAGCGCCGTGACCAGCTCGTCCACACGGTCGTCGGCGACCGAGACCAGCACGATCCCGGCGAACGCGCCGGCGAGTTCCGCGAGCTCACTCTGCTCCCAGTTGCCGCCCGCCGCTGAGACGCGCTGCGCGAGTTCGCCGACGAGTCCGATGCGATCGTCGCCGACGACGGTCAGAACGAGCTGTGCCATGAGGCGAGCCTACTGGTGCGAGCGCACCGCTCAGTAGGTGGGCAGGAACATGATCTGCACGAGCCCGACGATCGCCCACACCGCCATCACGGCCCAGACGATCGCCCACACGCCGAGGATGACCAGTGCGGTCACGGCGGGCCATCGCGGCCTCGCGCGACGCCGGAGGGCGAGGATCGCGAGGACCGCGGCGGCGATCGTCGAGGGAACGGCGAGGATGCCCAGTGGCCCCGCCGGCATGCCCGCCATGCTCAGCAGCGCCGATGCCGGCGCCACGAAGACGAGCCCGAATGCGATCCACCCGAGTCGCGCCGCGCGCTCGGGAGTCGGCGAAGGCTGCGGCAGGCCATACGCGGGCGGCGGGCCATACGGCGGCGGTGCGCTCATCGGCATCCCTTCCACGAACTGCTGGAAACAAAAAAGCCCCGTATACCGGGGCTTTTTGTCTGTGCGCGATACTGGGATCGAACCAGTACGAGCCCCCGATCGGCACGCCACGAGAATCCGCCTCGCGCGCGCGTAAATATAAGGAGAGACGCCCCCTCCTGTAGTGTCATAGGTGGACACGAGCGGACACGAAAGCACTTTGCTTAGGGCACGCTTGGGGCACGAGAGGGCACGAGGCCATGGCGCGCAAGACGAAGCCGACGATCACGGACTCGCTGGGGCGCACTCGCTCCGCCACCCGGGCGTCGTGGGGCAAGATCCGCACGCTCCCGTCGGGGCGCCTGCAGGCGAGCTACGTCGGACCCGATGAGTTGCGGCACACGGCACCGATGACCTTCGACAACCGCGGCGACGCCGAGGCATGGCTGACCGATCAGCGCAGTGAGATCGCTCGCGGGGTGTGGCTCTCCCCCACCGCGAAGGCAGCGGCGCGCGAGCGATCGTCGCGCACTCTCGCCGAGTACGCCGCGTCGTGGCTGGACGAGCGGACTAACGCTCGAGGCGAGCACCTGCGCACGCGGACGCGCGCCGAGTATGAGCGGCTCCTGCGCGGCCCGCTCGCCGAGCTCGCCGCGCTCCCCCTCGTCGGCATCACGCCAGCCGCCGTGCGCTCGTGGCGGTCGATGCAACTCGCGACGGGGAAGAAGACGCAGACCTCTCGGGCGTACGGCCTGCTCAATGCCGTGATGGTCACCGCCGTCACCGACCGCCTCGTGGATGAGAACCCGTGCGGCGTGAAAGGCGGGCAGTCGACGCACACGGGGCGGAAGGTGACGCCGCCGACCGACGCCGAGCTGCAGAAGATCCTCGACACGATCGACGAGCGGTATCGCGCGCTCGTCGTCATCGCTGCGATCGGCGGCCTGCGCTACGGCGAGGCGACCGCGCTCCGAGCGAAAGACGTCACGATCGAGCGGGGCGACAGCGGCGAGGTCGAGGCGGTGCGGCTGAACGTGTCGCGCGGAGTCGTGCGCACCGCCGAGGGCATCACGCCAGGCGAGACGAAGAGCGCGGCCGGCGTGCGGAAGGTCGGCATCTTCGGTGAGGACGCCGCGATCGTGGCCGAGCATGCGCGCGGCCTTATCGGTGACGCGCTACTCTTCCCCGCGGCGGACGGCCGAGGGTTTCTGAGTCAGTCCGCGTTCTACCGACACTGGAACGCGGCGCGCACCGCAGCGGGTCGAGCCGATATGCCGTTCCACGCGCTCCGCCACTTCGCGGGCACGAGGTACGCGCAGGCGGGAGCGACGCCGCGCGAGACGATGGCGCGCCTCGGGCACTCGAGCATCGGCGCCGCGATGCGCTACCAGCACGCGGGGAACCGCGATGACGAACTCGCGGCGCGCATGTCGCGGCGGTCGACGGGCGCCTGAATCGAGCCACTTTCGGCCACCGCGGGCGTCGGTGGTGTGCAGGGTTGTGCAGGGTGTGCAGGCACCTTTGTATAACGGGCCTAATGCGCGTACGCGGGGGAAACAAAGGTGCCTGCACACCCTGCACACTCGACGAAAAGCACGCTAAGTCGCTCGATTTTCGACGGATAAGGGCGTTGAGGGTGCTGAATCGGCCGCCAAGTCCACGAAAAAGCGCCCACTTAGCGTTTGACCCTCGCGGATCGTGGCTAAGTGGGCGCTTTCGTGAGGACTTAGCGGCCGATTCAGATCACCCCTGGCGGGCGCGCTCGAGCACTCCGGCGAGGTCCGCGACCGTGACTTTCGCGGCGCGGACGCCCTGCCCATATCGCCGCGACACGGGTGGCATGACGACCTCGGCGGACGCGACCGGCTCGGGCTCTGCCTCCGGTTCGGCGCCCTCCAGTTCGGGTTCCCGCTCGGCCACCTCGGCGTCGGCCCACTCGGCGGCCGCAGCGCGCTCAGCCTTCATGGCGGCGAGGCGGCCGGCGAGTGCTTCGGCAGCGGACTCGGCCAGGGCGGGCGAGACGAGCGACGCGGGCTCCTCCACGACCTCGGCGTCCACGACGTCTTCAGCAGGAGCAGGCCGCGGCGGTTCGATCTCGCCGCGCTCGCTGCGCAGGGTGCGGAGCCGCTCGACGAGCAGGTCGCGCGATTCCTGCGCGTGCGTCACGACCGTGGCGTCGACGCGAGTCGCACGCGGGTTACCGCCGCGGTCGAGGATCGCCTCGGCCGCGCGCAGCTGAATGGCGTCCGAGCTCCCGCTGACCATCAAGCGGGCCAGCTTCGCGATCGCCGCGTCCTGCAACTCGAGGAGCTGGAGGCGCCGCGCCTTCTGGGCCTGGGGCGTCTTGCCGCCGTGACCGCGGCACCGCCGCACGCCGTCCATCGCAGGTGCTCGGCACGACCCGCCGTCTCGCGTCCGCGCACCGCACAGCCGCCGTCCCTGCGCGTCGCGCTCCTGATCCGCGAACTGAGGTTGCTCAACACGTTCCTTGGGATCGGTACTCGAACCGTCGACCAGGGGTCGCTCCTCCGTTGCGCCGGAGGTTCCGTCCGGGGTTGCGTCCACCGAGGCATCGCCCCCGTCCGCCCCGCTCACGACGCGCCCCCACGCTCGAATGCGGCGACGGAGCGACGCAGGCCCGCGAGGTCGACGTGCGCCCACGGCTGGCGGTTCGGCGTTGCTCCCGAGCGCAGCCCCCACCCGCGTACGCCGGTGAGCTCGATCGGCTCCCACGTCGTGCGCTGATACCCGATGAACGCGAGCACCGCCGCCTGCACGGCCGCGACGCCGCCCCGATCGGTCGCTGCAATCGCCGCCGAGCACGCAGGGCACGTGTGGCCATCGACGGAGCCCTGAGCCCCGTTGCCGCCGCCCAGGGAGGCGGCGGAGATGTAGCACTCCGTCCAGACCTCGCCAGCGCGCGACGGAAGCGCCGGCACGGTGCCGACGCCGCATAGCACGCATCCGCGCCGCTCCGAGGTCGCGGGCGGCGCCACGGGGGTGGGGCGCTCGAGCCGAGTACGCATCCAGCGCGCCGCGCCTTCGCGCAGCGTCCGCCGCAGGCCGTCGCTGACGTGTGCCCATCGCGACGACGAGCAGGTACCGACCTTGGCGCTCGGCCCCGCGAAGCCGATCAGCTCAGCCGCCGGCACATGCTCTACGAGGGAGCGCACGTCCTCGTCGTCGGTGAACGTAGGCGCGGGGCCGCCGAGCATGTCGAGCACGCGCAACGCCGCGACGACGCGACCGGGCGGCACGGTCAGCACGTACTGCTCGGCGATCACGCGCCTCGCCTCGCGCTCGATGCCGACGCACGAAGAGCAGAGCACCGTCGGCTGCTCCTCCTCGGCGACGAGGCGCGAGTCGAAGCCGTATCGCCGCACGACGAGCGGGTCGGCGGGCACAGCGCCTGCTTCGTCGACGGCGATGCCGCAGAGCCGGCACGGGAGCATTCCCGCGGCGAGGTCGACGATCGCGGGTGCGTCGTCGGGGGTAGGCACGGTGACGGTGACCGCGCCGGTGGTGATGTCGTTCATGGTGCTGTCCTTTCGGGATCAGATGGTGTTGCCGAATCGGTACGTCTTGCCGTTGCGCCCGCGCTGGACGGTGACCTTCGTGTCGCCAGGCTGGAGCGGCACACGCGGCTGTGTGGCCTCGTGGCGCGCCGGGGCCGCGGGTTGGGGTGACGGCGCCGCCGCCGCGCGTTCCCGCGCCTGACGCGCAGCGGCGGCGCGTCGTGCGGCCTCTGCGGCCTCCGACGCTTCGCGCTGAGCCTCCTGGCGTTCGCGGTACGCCGCGGCGGCCTGGTTGGACGCCGCGACCGAGGAGGCGCTGCGCCGGATGGGCGCGCTACCGATGAAGCCGGACCGCTGGGTCATGATGTCTTCCTTTCGAGGTCGGTCAGGTCGGGCGGCGCCATGTGCGCGGCATGCTCGCAACGTCCGACGCACACCGCACGCGGGCTCGGTCGGCAGGCGACGCCGACGGGTACGCCGTGCGTAGGGCACGGCACCTTCAGCGCGGGCTCTGTGGCGATCTGGTGATGCTCGACGCGGCGCCACCTCGGTGCCGCCCGTTTCGCCGCGCGGCGACGCTTGTACATCTGCAGCTCGTGCCACGTCGGGTGCGCGGTCACGATGCACTCCCGAGAGCGATGCCGCGCGAGATGCGCGGAAGGCAGACAGCGGCGCCCGGTCGGTCGGCGCGTCCGAAGCAGGGGTGCTCGACTTCCGCGCCGTGCGCCGCGCACGAGATGGCCAGCGATGCCCGGGTTGGCTCGGCTCGCTCCTCCGTCTCGTGCGCGGAATCGCTGAAGTCGAGCCGGTCCGCCAGCGGCGAGGTCAGCGTTCGCTCGACGAACGCTTCGTCGAAGCGCCCAGCGCGTGCCGCGGCAGTGAGTCCGCGGCTCCATCGATTCGTCATGATGCGTCCTTCCAGCCCTCGAGCACCGTGTGAGTGGGAAGGAGGGTGACACCCCACCAGCCGGACACCTGCTTGCCGTCGACGCGGCGGCGCTCCTTGCGCAAGCCGCGCGCCACGTCGTGCGATTCGAAGCGACCGGCGAACAGCGTCTCCGACCACTCGTGCCGACCGCGGGCGGCGAGGAAGGTCACGAAGCGCTGATACAGCTCGCGCGTCGAGGTGAAGCCGTCGGGCTCGAAGCGCAGCGCGTCGTCGGCGAAGGAGTTCACAACGTCGGAGGATGCGCGCCACTCACGGGTGGCCTCCGCCACCTCGACGGGCGGCGCGGGGAATTGCCTGTCGGCCGCGTACCAGCGCACGGCGCCCTCGACGAGCCATGCAAGCACCGCGGCGGCTCGAGCGCCCTTCGCGTGCTTCATTCGCGCGCGCAGGCCAGGGTCGGCCTGGAGCTGACCGAGCGAGAGGTCTGGCTTCGTCGAGAAGGTGTACGGGAATTCGACGAGCAGCAGGCGGCGCCATGTGCCGTGGTCGACCTCGGGCACCTCGGGCCGGTAGTTGCTCGTGACGAAGATCGAGTGCGTCGCGTCGAACGTCTCGTTGTCGCGCCGGATGCGGCGCGCAGTGACCTGTTCGGTGCCGAATACCGTCTTCAGTCGCACGACGTCCAGCCGGCGCCCCTCAGGCAGCTCCTCGAGGAAGCCGAGCCGCAGGCCCTGCAGGGTCGTGAGCTCGGTGGTGTGGTCGCTGGCGCTGCCGAGGAGCAGCTTGTGTGGCAAGGCGGCAGCGTAGCCGCCTGAAGCCGCCATGACGCCGCCGAGGATGACGCTCTTGCCATTCTCGCCGCCGCCGCGCAGGAGCACGAGCTTGTCGTCGGGCACGAGGTGTCCGGTGATGCCCTGACCGAAGCGCACCTGCAGCCATCGGGCGACGCCGCTCGGCAGCGCACCGAGCGCGTTCGTCCAGTCGGCGTGCTTCGCGCCGGGACGGTACTCCGCACCCGCCACCTTCGTCATGCGCAGCGCCGGGTCGTGCGGGCTGAGCACGCCGGTCCGCAGGTCGACGACGCCGTTCTGTACGTTCAGCAGATCTGGGTCGGCGTCCATCTGATCGGCGCGCACGGCGAGGATGCCGCGCAGCAGCGCCTCGCTCGCGGCGATCGCCGACCGACTGAGGAGCCTGCCGATCTCGTCGCCGCGCAGGTCTGAGCCGATCGCCGAGCGTGCCGCGTCCTCGTGCCAGCGGCGCACCATCTCGATCGCGTAGGCGTCGCCTCGAGGCACCCAGCGCCGACCGTCCCAGATATGCGGCGACTGGCCGTCGACGTAAAGCAGATCACCGTGCAGTTCGGCGGCGATCATCTCGGCGCGGTCGGCGTCGTGCCGCACGTCGCGGTCGGTCATCGGGGTCTCCTTGGGGGACGCGGCCGCAGGGGCGACCTTCGCCGCGAGCGGGAAGGTGTGCGTCAGGGTGCGCTCGTTCCACTCGCCGGCGAGGCGCGCGAAATCGAGGTCGAACGCCTTCGCGAAGTCCTGGCCCGGCCAGTTCCGCGTCCAGCGCTCCCGAGCCGTCTCATACGCCCACGCGCGGCCACGGCGACCGACCGTGGCCATCAGGATCGGGCGGAGGATGCGCGGCAGGTCGCTGTTGGTCCCGCCTTCGAGCGGAACCGCCTCCACGGCCTCACGTGTCAGCTTGGTTGGCTTGGCCTTGCGCTCCGCGCCGAGCCACGCCTCCAGGTCGCTCGAGGTCGCTCGCCGAGACGTGCCAGCAGAACCGCCCTCATCCGCCAGCGGCAGCCAGCCGGGCGCGTCCACGATCGTGTCGATGCCGTCGAGTAGCGCACGAGCGTCGTGCACCTTCACGAACCCGCCCGCGCCGCGGACGTCGACGCCGAGGAGCTTCCCATGCTCGGGGTGCTCGACGTTCGAGACGTTCCGGCGGGGCGCGCCGGCCGTGCGGTAGAAGGCATGCGCGCCGCCCGAGCCGGTGCGAACCGTCAGCGTCGCCGGAAGCTCGACGCCCGCAGCCTGGAGGGACGCGGCGCCGTCGTGCTGGTGGCGATCGCCAGGCACGTCCAGGTCGACCACGGTCCAGTCCGTACCGGTCGCGATGGCTATCGCCACGACGTCGCGGTTCTGCCACAGCCGCGCGATCGCGTCGGACTCGGTAGATGCCTTCTCGGGCCAGCCGTTGACGCGGCAGACTTTGCCGTCCTTCTCGTGCAGCGGGAACACGCGGAAGCCCGCGGCGCCGAGCCGTTGGGCCTGCTTGAGGAGCTTCGCGGCGCTCATGCGGGCACCTCGATCATTGCGCGGATGGCCGACCAGGGCAGGTACACGCGCTGCAGACCGACGAAGGCGAACCGGGCCTCGACGGCGACACCGCGTACGTCGTAGCCGAGGACGGTCCCACGGACGTCATGGTCGCGGCCGCGCTGGATGAGAACGCACGTGCCAACGGGAGGACGCTGATCCTCGGAGAGCTTGGCGTACGTCATCAGCGCGTCGACGAGGAGGCCCGCGAAGGTGTCTCTGGCGACGTGTCGGCCGCCCGTGAGAGAATTGATCGAGCTCTTAGGCGTCGCAACCATTTGAGTTCCTAGCCGCTCGGTTCCCGCCGGGCGGCTTACTCGTGGGGCGGTCACCGGCTCGCCGCCTTCAGGCGGGCCGCGAGAGCCTCGGCGTGCGCGCGCTTCAGCGGCTCACCACTGGCGGACAGAGCGTGGTCGATCGCGGCATTGATCTGTGCCGCGGCATGATCCTGCGCAGCGGACGAAGGGTCCGAAGGATCAAGCTTACGAGCGGCGCGGGCTTTGGCGAGAGCCGTCTGTCGGACGGGCGGGATGCTGGAGTCCGTGGGCATGGCCACGACCCCCTTTCGAGGTGGTCGTGACGCAGGCCCATAACCATGCACGTCGTCTGTTGTTGTTGCGTCGAGCTTATAACAACCACGACCCGTAGGCAAGCGAAAGCGCCTGATCAGACAATCTATTAGGTGAGATCGGACGGCCGCCTGCGGACAAATCGAGCGGCGCCCGCGGCAAGCGGGCAGAGTGACGCCATGAGGCGCGAGGACGATGAGCACGCCGACGCACTGCCGCGATGCGAGGTGTGCCTGACGTCGCTCGAGCCGGACGAGAGCGGGCGATTCTAGCGGTGCCCCGAGTGCGGGGCGGTGCGGCTCTAGTCCTTGATCTTGAGCGTCTTGCGCATCTCGGCGATGAGCGCGTTGTGCGCCGTGTTTCTCTCCTCGAAGGTCGGCGCGTTGGTCAGCTGCACGAGCAGCACGTCGACTGACTCGGGGCCGAGCACCGCGAAGGGTGCCGCCGCCTCGAACGCTTTCTCGCTCAGACTCGTCAAGCGTTCGCGCAGAAGAATCTTGCGATCTTCCGAGGCAGATGTCTCCGCCATCTGGGCGGACTCGTCCGCGAGCGAGTTCATGGCAGCCGAGAGAGTCAGCGCGCTCACGTAGGCTTCGTATCGCTTCTCGCGGACCCACTTCTCGTGCTCGCGTCTGCGCTCGATCGCCGCCGCAATGAAGCCCACGAGGCCGGTGAGCGCGGCGCCGCCGAAGATCGAGAGGACGGCGAGCAGGGTCGGATCCATGACCGGAGCATATCGGCGCCCCAATCGCGTCGGCGCTCACGTCACGTTCCCGACATCGCCGCCGAGGCGGTTCACGACCTCCCAGGCGACCTTGTACGGGTCGCCGCCGTCGAGGTTGAAAGAATTGTTGTTCGTGACGCTCGACGAGGACACGGTGCCGCCTGCGACGGCGCCCGCAGTGGAGCCGGGCAACTTCGGCGTCGAGCCGACGTCCGCGCCGAGTGCGGCGACCGGGGCGGCGACCGTCGCCACCATCGTCTCGGCCGCGAGCGCCTGCAGCGCCTTCATACCGTTGACGTAGCCCTGGATCGTGTTCTCACCGAAGCCCTCGAAGAGCTTCGACGGGGAGTGGATGCCGAGGAAGCCGAGGAAGCCGCCGATCGCGTCCTGCGCGATCTTCAGCAGCGCGGAGCCGACCGAGCCGGCCGCCTTCACGAGACCCTTGACGAGCCCGCCGATCAGGTCCATACCGGCCTGGATGAGCTGAGGGATGAGCGAGATGAGCGTCTGCACGATCACCGGGATGAGGCCGATCACGGCGGTGATGAGCTGCGGGATGATCTTGGGTAGCGCGTCGACGATTCCCGTGAAGAGCCGCACGGCGCCGTCGATGAGACGCGGGATCATGCCGATCAGCGTGGTGATGAGCTGAGGCAGCATGCCGATCAGGGCCGTGAGGATCTGCGGGATCGCGTTGGCGAGGCCGGTCACGACGCCGAGGAACAGGGTGATCGCCGAATCGATGATCGTCGGCAGCATCCCCAGCAGCGTGTCGATCAGCTGCGGCAGAAGCTCGAGTACCGCGGCGATGATCACCGGCGTGGCGGTCACGAGTCCGTCAAGCAAGCCCATGAAGAGCGAAAGCGCCGCGTCGATGATCAGAGGCAGAGCAGTGATCAGCGCAGTGGCGATCTGCGGGAGCATCGCCACGAGCGAGGCGACGACCTGCGGAATGACGGTAATGATCGCGGTGATCAGCGATTGGAAGAGGGAAAGCGCCGCCGTCAGGATCGTCGGCACCGCGGCGAGCAGTGTCGTCAGAATCTGCGGGATGAGCGTCGCGAACGTCTGGACGATGAGGGGAATCGCGGTCGTCAGCGCGGGGATTATTGCCGTCACGAGACCGAGGATGCCCGTGATGAAGATCGGCAGATTTGTCGCGATCCCCGAGAGCATCTGCGGCAGCAGGGTTGCAATCGCTCCGACGAGGCTGTTGATCATTCCTGGCAGCGCGCCGGCGAGTGAATCAAAGCCCTTCATGAGGGTGGCGGGATCAATCGCGATCAGCGCGATGAGCGCGCCGATCAGGGTGCCCACGGGGCCGGTCATCCCGCCGAAAATGTCCTTGAGGATCGGGATGTCTTTGGTGAGCGGCCTGATGAATCCGAGCATGCCGCCGAGTAGTGGCAGGAGCGGCCCGAGGGCAGCGACGAAACCGGAGGCACCGTCTGCGGTGACGTCGAACGATATCGACGACAGCCACTCGGCGAGCTTCGCCATCGCGGGCGCGAGCAGGTCACCCACGACGGTGGCGACGGGGATGATCGCGGCAGTGACCTGATCGAGCAGCGCGATGAGTGCCGGGAAGAGAGTCTTCAGCGAGTCGAAGATCGGCTTCTGTGCGGCCGCACCGGCGCGCCCGAGGGCCGCTCCGACGTTGTCGAGCATGCCCGAGAAGGACTGCCCCATCGCCTGCGCAGCGGGGCCGAGGGAGCCTTCCAGAACGCTCTGGAACGTCGCGAAGTCCACCTGACCCTGAGACACCATGGCCGAGGCCGCTTCGGCGGTGATGCCGTAGTGATCGGCCAGCATCGACAGCACCGGGAGGCCGCGCTCGGAGAGCTGCGCGAGCACTTCGCCGTTCAGCTTGCCGGTCGCCGCGACCTTGCCGAAGATCGTCGTCATCTCGCCCATCGAGGTGCCCGCGACGGCCGAGGTCGACGCGAGGATGCCGAGCGTGCGCTGCATCTGGGAGAGTGGGACGCCGGCCGCCGAGAACTGAGCCGCGGCCGCGGCCGCATCGCCGAGGCCGAACGCTGTGCCCTTCACGGCCGCGGTGGCGGACTGCATGATGCTCGCCACCTGATCCGCGGAGTGACCGAGGCCGGTCAGCTTCGCCGTGGCGGTGTCGATCGCCTCAAGCCTCCCGAAGCCCTTAGCGACGGCGACGGCGAGCGTCGTGCCGACCGTGGCGGCCGCCACCTTCGCGGTGGTCGCCATCGCGTCGGTGAAAGCCTTCCCGACGGCCGCGCCCGCCTTCTCGAGCGGCCCCTTCGACTGCTTCTCGACGTCGCTGCCGAGGTTCGAGGCGTCGGCGCCGATCGTGATGGACGCTTCGCCGATCGACCCGCTCACAGCGCGGCCGCCTTATTCGCGAGCTTCAGCGCCTCGCCACCCGCGCGGTATACCGCGTGGAACAGTCCTTCGCTACGCGCCTCCCAGATGCGGTCGGGCCACGTCGGGTGCGCCTGCACCTCGTCGGCGTGTGCGAGGAAAGCGCGCACCGCCACGAGCGTCTGACGTGTCGCGGATGCCAGCTCGTCGCGCAGGGCGTACTCGGCGTCGGTCGACCCGGCCTCCGCCATCGTGGTGTCGTCGGGCATCTCCGCGTGCAGGTCACGCTGGACGTCAGCGGCCATCTGCTCGAACACCTCGCGGCGTGCGGCGAGGACTATCCGGGCGCTCATCGCGCGGCTGCCGCAACGGTGAGGGGGCGACCGACCGAGGCGAGCGCGTGCTCGGGGATGCGGATCAGGCGCGGGCCGACGCGGCGCGCCTCGAGCGTGCCCGCGGCGATGTGCCGACGGATGGTGCGCGTCGAGACGTCGAGCGCATTCGCCGCCTCTTCGATCGAGACGTAACGGGGACCGGCCACGAGGAACCTCCGACTAAGCGCACCGCAGTGCGTTGAATCGGAGAGTCCGGGACTTCCACCCGGCCCTGCTCGCTCGACCTCGACGGATGGCCGAGACGTGAGGGTCCACCCGCCGCGTCGGGGCATCCCACTTTTCTGGTGTGCGTCGCTGGTTCGGATCGCGGTTCGAACTGTCTGTGACGATCGGTACCAGTCTACGCAATGCCCCCGACAAGCCGAGTACGGCCACGTCTACCTGTGTCGCATCGTGGCCGCAGCGACCTCGGCAGGGGGTCGGCAAGCGCGCGGCGTGAGGCACGTTCTGGTGCACGTAGGGGCACGGTAGGGGCACGTACTCCCCCGGCCATGCAAAAACCCCCGCTCTACCGGGGGTTTTCATCGTGCGCGATACTGGGATCGAACCAGTGACCTCTTCCGTGTCAGGGAAGCGCGCTACCGCTGCGCCAATCGCGCCTTCTCAGGCTATTCAGTTGAGTGGAGGTGGCGACGGGATTCGAACCCGTGTAAACGGCTTTGCAGGCCGGTGCCTAGCCGCTCGGCCACGCCACCACGTGAGTTTGGTCCCACATGCCAAGATCCCTCCGAAGAGGGATCCCGCACTCGAGCGGATGACGAGATTCGAACTCGCGACCCTAACCTTGGCAAGGTTATGCGCTACCACTGCGCTACATCCGCATGCTCCCTGGTTGCCCCGGGAACTTGATCGACTTTAGCCGACTATTACGCGAGTGCAAAACTGAGGCAGCCTCGCGCGTGTCACACGGAGCGCGATTCGTCGCGCGCCGCGGCATCCGGTAACATCGTGTCTCGGCCCTCGTGGTCACGGGCGATTGGCGCAGTTGGTAGCGCGCTTCCTTCACACGGAAGAGGTCATCGGTTCGAGTCCGGTATCGCCCACCACGGACGTCCAGACATTCGCCTTGGAGTGCGGTATGCCGAAGAAGGCGAAAGAGCGCACAATCACGTTCCCGCGGGCGCTCGCGCCGGCGCTCCTCGCCAGTGGCGGAGCCATCTCTGTCGCTGGACTGTGGATGCTGGCCGGCGACTATATTTCGGCGGCGGCCGGAGGCGCGACTGCCTACTCTGCAGGCGTCGCACTTCTCGTCGTCGCAGCGATCCCGCTCCACCTTGGCGAGCTCATTCGTCGTGGCCGATGGACGGCCACGAGCGCGCGGGAAGCCACACCGGATGTCGCCACCACTCGCGTTCGTATCCGTCAGTTGCCATGGGCGATCACGCTGGCGTGGCTCGGTCTTGCGGTGCTTGCATGGGTGGCGATGGTGCTCATCCCGGTCGCGGTCATCGCCACCGCGTTCCCAGACGCCGGCCAGGGCTTCGTCTGGGTCATCGGGTCCCTCTCGTTCCTCATCTCGAGCAGCGTCGGCGTCATGGTCGGCTCGGTCATCGGCCGAGCCAGCCACGCCTATGCGAAAGCACACAATCTTGTCGCGCCCGAGCATCGCCGAAAGCGTTGGGAGAACGTCGCAGGACAGACGTTCCCGCACCTGTTTCTGATGGTGATCGGTTTCGCGAGCCTGGGCTTGACTCCGGTGCTGTGGCAGCTCGCGTTCGTCGAGCATCGGGACCTGGACGTGACAGCCCTGCGCGTCATGCTCGGCATCGGTCTCGTCTGTATCGCCGGCGGCGCGGTGATTGCATCCCAGCTGTGGCGCTCCGGTGCGGGGCCTGGCAGCCTCGTCAACAGCGGCGAAGGTGACGTCTCTCTCAACTTCCAGAGCTAGTCGACGAGCCGACGCTTTAGCGCGCGCGGGGTTGCCGTCGTGCCAAGAAGCCCCCGGAGCTCCGGGGGCTTTCGTCACTTCTGCGGGTCGTTCGGGGCCACGGGCATCCACCCGTATCGCGAGGTCAGCACCTGCGCGACGCGGTCGAACGTCTCTCGCGGCAGGGCGCCGGCTTCACGCCGGATGCCCGAGCGGTGCACGCGGTAGACCTGGTCGATGTCGATCCAGCTCGGCCGGGCCTGGGCATCCCACGCGCCCGAGCCGATGCCGAGGTAGTCGCGTTGCCGGTCGTGCGAGCGGCTCGTCAGCTTCATCGCGAGCACCGTCTGCGCGTCATTGTGAGCGATGATCAGCAGCGGGCGGTCTTTGCCGCGCGTCGGGTCTTCTTGGAACGGCACCCACGCCCAGACGACCTCGCCGGCATCCGGACGTCCGTTCCGGCTCGGCGCATAGGCGAGCTGGACTCCCCCGCGTCCGGGTAACGGCAGCTCGACGGCGGTGTGCGCTCCGATTCTCGGCGTCGAGCCGTCCGCGGCCGGTGTCGGGGGCCTGCTCGGTGGTCTGCGCCGCGGGCGGAAGAGACGGCTGAGCAGCCACACCGCCACGACGATCCCGACGAGCGTCAGGGCGTTCGTGAAGGTGTCGCCGCTCACTCCGCGCCGCTCGCGATCGTCCAGCCGTAGCGAGCCTGCAGCGCGTGCGCGACGGACGCGAAGCGAGGCCGATCGAGAGCGGATGCCTCGCGCCGCATGCCGTCGTCGTGCACGCTGTACACCTGCTCGATGTCGATCCATGAGGGGCGTCCGTGTGAATCCCACGGGCCCGGCCCGATCGACAGGAAGTCGCGGTCGCCGTCGTGCGAACGGCTGGTCAGCCGCACGGCGAAGACGCGCTCGGCGTTCTCGCGGCCGATCACGAGCACGGGGCGGTCCTTGCCGCGTCCGTCGCGCTCTTCGTACGGAACCCACGTCCAGACGACCTCGCCGGCGTCGGGGTCACCGTCCTTGTCGGGCGCGTACGAGATCGTCAAGTCGTCGCGCCCCGGCGGGGTGATCTCGATCGTCGCTGCAGCCCCTGACTGGCCGGCTCTCGACACCTCGCCGGCGCCGGCACGCTGAAGCTGCTCGTCGACGATCGGCAGACCGCCCGAGAACACGTTCACGATGCCTTTCACCAGACCCGCCAGGTATCCGTCTTTGTCCGTCGCCATGCGCGTCAGCCTAGCGACGACGGCGCACGACGGCCTACGACGGCGCACGACGGCCTACGAGAATGCACGGCGAAGGGCGCCGGACCGGAGTCCGACGCCCTTCGCCGTGCTGTGTTGCGTGTGATGCGTCAGGCGCGCGCGTCGGTGAGGACGTAGCCCTCTTCGCCGTGCACAACGGTGTCGATGCCCGCGATCTCGTCTTCGTTCTTCACGCGGAAGCCGATCGTCTTCTCGATCACGGTGCCGATGACGAAGGCGAGCACGAACGAGTAGACGAGAACGGAGAACGCCGCGATCGCCTGGACGAGAAGCTGTGCCCCGTTGCCGCCCATGAACAGGCCCGTGCCGTTGGCGAAGAAGCCGAGGTACAGCGTTCCGAGCAGACCACCGACGAGGTGGACGCCCACGACGTCGAGCGAGTCGTCGAAGCCGAGCTTGAACTTCAGGTCGACGGCGAGGGCGCAGATCACACCGGCGAGCAGGCCGAGCAGGATCGCCCAGATCGGGTGCAGTGCCGCACACGCGGGGGTGATCGCAACAAGACCCGCGACCGCACCGGATGCAGCACCGACCGAGGTCGGCTTGCCATCGCGGATCTTCTCGACGACGAGCCAGGCGAGCAGCGCCGCGGCGGGAGCCGCAATCGTGTTCACGAAGGCGAGAGCGGCCGTGTTGTCGGCGGCCAGCTCAGAGCCGGCGTTGAAGCCGAACCAGCCGAACCACAGCAGGCCGGCACCGAGCAGGACGAACGGCGGGTTGTGCGGGACGACCATGCCCTTCTGGAACCCGACGCGACGACCGAGGACCAGCGCGAGGGCGAGTGCTGCGGCACCGGCGTTGATGTGGACGGCCGTACCACCGGCGAAGTCGATCGCGCCGACGCCGAACACGTCTTGCAGGCCCTTGGTGATCCAGCCGCCGTAGGCGAAGCTGCCGTCATCGGCCAGGCCGAAGTTGAACACCCAGCTGGCGACCGGGAAGTACACGATGGTGGCCCAGATGGCCGCGAAGATCATCCACGAGCCGAACTTCGCGCGATCTGCGATCGCACCCGAGACGAGCGCCACAGTGATGATGGCGAACGTGGCCTGGAAGGCGACGAAGGCGAGCGGCGGATACGCGGCGCCTTCCGGCACCTCGAGCAGGTTGCTGAGCCCGAGAGCGCCGGTGTCGATCGACCAGGGGAAGATCGTGCCGTCGGCGGCGGGGAAAGCGATGGCGTAGCCGTAGAGCACCCAGAGGACTCCGATGAGGCCCATCGCTCCGAAGCTGAGCATCATCATGCTGATGACGCTCTTCGCCTTGACGAGTCCGCCGTAGAAGAATGCGAGGCCGGGCGTCATCAAGAGGACGAGCGCTGCGGCGATGAGCATGAATGCGGTGTTGCCTTGATCCATGACGAGTGGGGTACCTCTCTGCAGGGACGCAGGTGTAGCGTCGGGTCCCCCCAGTGTCGACGGGCGGGGTTTCCTGCGGCGGTCAGGTCGTGTTTCGGGGTCGTTACAGACCACCCGCGGGTGTGAACATCACGTTTCACGCAGTGGGGTGTTGCCCGGGCATCCCCCACGGAATCTCTCAGGAGTGCGTCAGCGCATTCAGTCGCGAGATCGCTCGCAGGTACTTCTTGCGATAGCCACCGGCGAGCATTTCGGGCGCGAACACCTCGTCGAGCGGCCGGCCCGTCGCACGAATGGGGATCTGTGCGTCATAGGTGCGATCGACGAAAGCGACGAACCGCAGGGCAGCCGACTGGTCCTCGAGCTGCGCGACATCGCGAAGACCGACGGTGTCGATCTTGCCGATCAGACGGATGTAGCGCGAGGGGTGCACTGTCGCCAGGTGGCGGACGAGCCCCGCGAAGTCGTCGTCTGACACGGTGCCGGCGGCCGAGGCATCCGTCACCGCCTGCGCGTACGCGGCATCGTCGAGCGCGATCGCGTGTCCGTCGATGGCGCGCTGTCGGTAGTCGGTGCCATCGATGCGGATCGTCTCGAAGCTCGCCGCCATGGCGTGGATCTCACGCAGGAAGTCCTGCGCCGCGAAGCGCCCCTCCCCGAGCGCGTTCGGCGGGGTGTTCGACGTGGCGGCCAGCTTCGTTCCGGTGGGGACGAGCTCGCCGAGCAGGCGCGTCATCACCATCGTGTCGCCCGGATCGTCGAGCTCGAACTCGTCGATGCACAGCAGGTCGGCGCCGCGGAACAGCTCGACGGTCTTCTGATAGCCGAGCGCGCCCACGAGCGCCGTGTACTCGATGAACGATCCGAAGTACTTCCGGCGCGCGGGCATCGCGTGATAGATGGATGCCAGCAGGTGCGTCTTGCCGACGCCGAAGCCGCCATCGAGGTAGACGCCCGGCTTCATCTCTGGCGCCTTCTTCGTGCGACGGAACAGGCCGCCGCGCTCGACCGGCGCGCCGCCGCCCCCGCTGAACGCGATCAGCAGGTCCTTGGCATCCTGCTGCGAGGGAAACGCCGGGTCGGCACGGTACGTCGCGAACGTCGCCTCATCGAACTGGGGCGGCGGAACGAGAGCGGCGACCATCTCGGCCCCCGAGACCTGCGGCGAACGTTCGGTCAGGCGGACGACGTTCGTCACGGGGCGGTCTCCTCGGCGGGTGTCAGATCGTGGCGGCGCAGCCAGTCGTCGATCGCATCTGTCCAGCGCTGCTGGTCGTAGTTCCAGAGCTTCGTATGCCGTGCGGTCGTGAAGGTCTGCAGCTCGACGAGGTCGGGCCGCGCCTCGGAGAGTCGATGCGACGCGCTCGAGGGCACGAAGCCGTCGTCGTCGCTGTGCAGGATGAGGGTCGGGTGCCGCAGCTCTGCGGCACGCGCCACGATGTCGAGCCGATCGAACGGGATGCCCGCGTCGGCATGCGTCGCAGGCGTGGTCCAGTCGGCGCCCAGCGTGCCGATCGCGAGGCCCGTCACCGGCCCGGGAAGACCCAGTGCGCGGCCCTGGTAGGTGAGCACCGTGCGCCAGTCGACGACCGGTGAGTCGAGGATGAGGCCCGCGATGAGCTCACGGTGCGCCGACCCCAGCGCCACCTGCAGAGCGATCGCTCCGCCCATCGACCACCCCATCAGGATGACCCGTCGAGCGCCGCGCCGCTCGGCCCAGCCGACAGCGGCATCCACGTCGCGCCATTCCGTCGCGCCGAGCGCATAGCTTCCGGTGCGGCTGCGTGGGGCATCGCCGTCGTTGCGGTACGACACGACGAGCGAGGTGATCCCCTGCGCCTGGAACACCGGCACGGCGCGCAGACACTCGGCGCGCGTGGTGCCGCGGCCGTGAATCTGGATCACCCAGGTGTCGCCCGTCGCACCGTCGGCCGAGGCAGGGAACAGCCATGCCGGGCAGTTGCCGACGGCCGCGTGCACGTACTCCTGACGAAAGGGCAGGTGCAGCTCTTCGGGCCGCTGGAAGTACCAGCCGCTGAACGCGGCTTCGGCGGCGAGGTGCATGTCGCCGCCGACCTCGGTGAGCAGTTTGCGCTTCACGCTGGTCGAGTCGCTGGCGAGCACCGACCCGATCTTGATGTAGTCGGCGGCGCCGGTCGTGAACAGGCCGTAGCGTCCGGGCAGCACCGTGTCGGGCGTGCGAGTGAGTGTGATGGTCTGCGCCGCGACGTCGACGTCGAGAATGCGCGTGTCCACGGCTCGCGCGGCAGGCATGATCACCCGGCGCGCGACACGGACCGTGAGAACCGCGAGAACGCCCGAGACGGCGAAAAGGGCGGATGCCAAAACGACGGCGGCCCCCCGGAGAGCCGCCGCACTGACCATACGTGAGCCGTCGACGGCGGCGCGCCTGGATGCCTTCATCGTTTCGTCATTCTAGTCTGACACCGTGGATGAACCCCGTCCCCCCGCCGAGGCGTCGGCCTTCGATGCCGTCGTCGACGCCTTGCGCGCGATGACGTTCCGAGCTGATTTCGCCGTTCGTGAGATCGGTGCGCCCGCCGGCGTCGCCCCCGATGCATACGCCATCGCGGGCGATGTCCGTCCGCGCGCGCACGACACGGACTCGGAATACGGCACGGGACGACTGATTCTTCTCCACGACGACGCCGAACCCGACGCGTGGGGGGGCGCGTGGCGGATCGTGTGCTTCGCGCAGGCTCCGTTGGAGAGCGAGATCGGCACCGACCCGCTGCTCGCCGACGTCGCATGGTCGTGGCTGATGGACGCGCTCGAGGCTCGCGGGGCGAGGTTCCACTCGGCATCCGGGACCGCGACCAAGACGTTGTCGAAGGGGTTCGGCGGACTCGAGGCGGAAGGTGACGGTGCGCAGATAGAGTTGCGCGCATCGTGGTCGCCTGGGGGGGATCTCGAGGCCCATGTGGATGCCTGGGCCGAACTAGTCTGCATGTTGGCGGGTCTGCCGCCGGGGTCGGAGGACATCGCCGTGTTCGGAGCGCACAGGAGCACGCGTGGCTGAGTACCACGTGATCGACGACGCCGCAGGGCTCGCCGAGGCATCCGGAGTTCTCGCGGCCGGCACGGGGCCGGTGGCCGTCGACGTCGAGCGGGCGTCGGGATTTCGCTATTCGCAGCGCGCCTACCTGGTGCAGGTCTTCCGCCGCGGGGCGGGCGCGTTCCTGTTCGATCCGCCGGCGATCGGCGACATGAGCGCGCTGCAGGAAGCCATCGGCGACCAGGAGTGGATCCTCCACGCCGCGAGCCAAGACCTGCCGTCGCTGCGCGAGCTGCACCTCGATCCGCCGTCGATCTTCGACACCGAGCTCGCGGCGCGACTCCTCGGTCACGAGCGGGTGGGCCTGGGCGCGGTTGTGGAGGACGCTCTGGGCATCACCCTCGCGAAAGCGCACTCCGCGGCGGACTGGTCGACCAGGCCGCTCCCCCAGCCCTGGCTCGAGTACGCCGAACTCGATGTGCTGCACCTCGTCGACGTCTATGACGTGCTTGTCGCCGAATTGGTCGAGCAGGGCAAGACCGAGATCGCCGCCCAAGAGTTCGAGACAGTCCGCACACGCCCCGACAAGCCTCCGCGCGAAGAGCCGTGGCGCCGCCTCAGCGGCCTGCACACCGTGCGCGGACGACGAGCCCTCGCCGTTGCACGCTCGCTGTGGCGGGCGCGCGAGGACTACGCCCGCGCGCAGGACACCTCACCGGGGCGGCTCGTCCCCGACCGCTCGCTCATCGCGGCGGTGCTCGCCGACCCGGCGAGCAAGCAAGAGCTTTCGCGGGTGAAGGAGTTCACCGGGCGGGCGAGTCGGACGCAGCTCGACCGGTGGTGGGCGGCGATCGAGGCCGGCCGTGCCGATCCCGCACTTCCGGTCGAGCGCGTCCCCGGGGACGGCATGCCGCCGCCGCGCATCTGGTCCGACCGCAACCCGCCGGCCGACGCGCGGCTGAAGGCCGCACGGCCCGTCGTCGAACAGATCGCCGCCGAGCTGAACATGCCGACCGAGAATCTGCTCACCCCCGACACCCTGCGGCGCGTGGCCTGGGCTCCACCGCACGAGATCGACACGGTGTCGATCGGCGAGGCGCTCGAGGCGCTCGGTGCGCGCCCGTGGCAGATCGCTCTGACGGCGCCGGCGATCGCGAGTGCGTTCATGGAATCTCTGCAGCCTGCCGGCGACGAGCCGCTCGGCGAATCCGAGAATTGAGCCGCGAGGCGACGCGAGACTGAGTGTCACGATAGGCTGTACTCAATCTCATTTACCTTGGAGGCAGTGTGGCCGAGATCTTGGACGTCCATTTCGTCGACGGCATGCGGACCCCTTTCGGTCGCGCCGGCGAAAAGGGCATGTACTGGAACACCCGTGCCGATGACCTCGCCGTGAAGGCGACCATCGGTCTCATGGCGCGGAACGCGAACGTCCCCGCCGAACGCGTCGACGACGTCGCCATCGCGGCGACCAGCCAGACGGGCGAGCAGGGGCTGACCCTCGGCCGCTCGGTGGCGATTCTCGCGGGCCTGCCGCAGACGGTGCCCGGCTTCGCCATCGACCGCATGTGCGCGGGCGCCATGACGAGTGTCGCCATGATGGGCGCCTCGATCAGCTCGGGCATGTACGACATCGCCCTCGCCGGCGGCGTCGAGCACATGGGTCACTACCCCATCGGCGCCAACACCGACCCGAACCCCCGCTTCGTCGCGGAGCGCATGGTCGATCCCGGCGCGCTCAACATGGGCGTGACGGCAGAGCGCATCTTCGACCGCTTCCCGCACCTGACCAAGGAGCGCTCCGACCGCTTCGGCATGCTGAGTCAGCACAAGGCGCAGGCCGCGTACGAGGCCGGCAAGTTCCAGCCCGATCTCGTGCCCGTCGCGATCAAGGATGCCGAGGGCGGCTGGGGCCTCGCTACCGAAGACGAGGGTCGCCGTCCGCAGACGACGATGGAAGACCTCGCGGGCCTGAAGACCCCCTTCCGTCCGCACGGCCGTGTCACGGCCGGTACCTCGTCGCCGCTCACCGATGGTGCGACGATGTCGCTGCTCGCGGGCGGCGCCGCGGTGAAGGAACTGGGACTGAAGCCGAAGATGCGCATGGTCTCGTTCGCGTTCGCCGGAGTCCAGCCCGAGATCATGGGCATCGGCCCGATCCCGTCGACCGAGAAGGCGCTGAAGAAGGCCGGTCTGTCGATCAGCGACATCGGCCTGTTCGAGCTGAACGAGGCCTTCGCGATCCAGGTCGTCTCGCTGCTCGATCACTTCGGGATCGCCGACGACGACCCGCGCGTCAACCAGTGGGGCGGCGCGATCGCGCTCGGGCACCCGCTCGCGGCATCCGGGGTACGCCTCATGATCCAGCTCGCGGCCCAGTTCGCCGAGCGTCCCGACGTCCGCTACGGCCTCACCGCGATGTGTGTGGGGCTCGGGCAGGGTGGCTCGGTCATCTGGGAGAACCCGCACTACAACGGCAAGAAGCGCTGAGGGGACCGACAATGACGAACTACGACGACATCGACTTCTCCCCCATCCAGGCGCTCACCGAGGGTGAGGTGATCACCCACGCTCGCGTGCGCGACATCCGCCTCGCCTCGGGCAAAGTGCTCGCGCTCATCACGCTCGACAACGGGCGCGACCACACGCGACCGAACACGCTCGGCCCGGCCACCATGACGGCGCTCGGCGAGACGCTCGACGCCCTCGCTGCGCGTGCCGCGGCCGGCGAGATCGACGCGGTCGGAATCACGGGCAAGCAGTACATCCTGGCCGCCGGTGCCGACCTGTCCGACATCACCAAGGTCGGCTCGAAGGCGAACGCCAAGCTCGTCGCGCAGCTCGGGCACAAGGTGTTCGGCAAGCTCGAGACGCTCGGGGTGCCGACCTTCGCGTTCGTGAATGGCCTCGCCCTCGGCGGCGGCCTCGAGATCGCGCTGAACTCGCACTACCGCACGGTGGATGCCTCGGCCGCGGCCATCGCGCTGCCCGAGGTGTTCCTCGGGATCATCCCGGGCTGGGGCGGCGCGTACCTGCTGCCGAACCTGATCGGCATCGAGAATGCCCTCGAGGTCGTCGTCTCGAACCCGCTCAAGCAGAACCGCATGCTGAAGCCCCAGCAGGCGTTCGACCTCGGCATCATGGACGCGATCTTCCCGGCATCCACGTTCCTCGAGAGCTCGCTCGCGTGGGCCGACGGCGTGCTGACGGGCGCCACCAAGGTCGAGCGGAAGAATCAGCCCGGCAAGATCGAGCGCGCGGTCAAGTGGCCCGTCGCCATCAAGATGGCGCGCGGCATGCTCGAGTCGAAGATCGGCACGGTTCCCCGTTCGCCGTACGTCGCGCTCGACCTGCTCGAGAAGGCCAAGTCCGGGACGAAGGCCGAGGGCTTCGCCCGCGAAGACGACGCGCTGGCCGACCTCGTGACGGGCGATCAGTTCGCGGCATCCATGTATGCCTTCGACCTCGTGCAGAAGCGCGCGAAGCGGCCCGTCGGTGCCCCCGACAAGGCCCTCGCGAAGAAGGTCACGAAGGTCGGCATCATCGGTGCGGGCCTCATGGCGAGCCAGTTCGCGCTGCTGTTCGTGCGGAAGCTGCGGGTGCCGGTGCTCATCACCGACCTCGACCAGGCACGCGTCGACAAGGGCGTCGCCTACATCCATGACGAGATCGGCAAGCTCGAGGCGAAGGGCCGCCTCGACGGCGACACCGCGAACCAGCTGCGCGCGCTCGTGACGGGAACGACCGACAAGAGCCTCTACGCCGACTGCGACTTCGTGATCGAGGCGGTCTTCGAAGAGGTCGGCGTCAAGCAGGCGGTGTTCGGCGAGATCGAGAAGATCGTCGCGGAGGATGCCATCCTCGCGACGAACACGTCGTCGTTGTCGGTCGAAGAGATCGGCGCGAAGCTCGCCCACCCCGAGCGCCTCGTCGGCTTCCACTTCTTCAATCCGGTCGCGGTCATGCCGCTGGTCGAGATCGTGAAGACGCCGGTCACTACCGAGGCCGCACTGTCGACGGCGTTCGTCGTCGCCCGTGGGCTCGGCAAGAACGCCGTGCTCACCGCCGATGCCCCCGGGTTCGTCGTGAACAGGCTGCTCGCGAAGGTCATGGGCGAGGCCGCCCGTGCCGTCTACGAGGGCACGCCGGTCGCCGACGTCGAGAAGGCGTTCGGCCCGCTCGGCCTGCCGATGGGGCCGTTCCAGCTGATCGACCTCGTGGGCTGGAAGGTCGCGGCGCACGTGCAGGACACGATGGTGCGCGCGTTCCCCGATCGGTTCTACGCGAACGAGAACTTCCACGCTCTCGCCGAGCTGCCGGAGGTCGTCGAGAAGGACAAGGGCGGTCGGGTGACCGGCTTCACGAAGGCAGCGCATAAGGCCCTCGCGGGGGTGGGCTCGTCGCCGGCGTCGGCCGAGACGATCCTGCGGCGCGTGCAGGACGGACTCGCGACCGAGATCAAGCTGATGCTCGACGAGGGCGTCGTGCCCGAGGTCGAGGACATCGATCTGTGCCTCATCCTCGGCGCCGGCTGGCCGTTCATCGACGGCGGCGCGTCGCCCTACCTCGACCGCGAGGGCGCGTCCGAGCGCACCTTCGGCGACACGTTCCACCACCCCGTGATCCGGGGCATCGGCGGCTGACGCCCTGGAGCTGAGACCGCCTCGGCGCGCCGAAACCCCGCACACAAACGTGGGGTTTCGGCG
>JASCPF010000031.1 GCA_029959325.1 Microbacteriaceae bacterium PS02068 | reverse complement strand
GACAAGCCCGCGCCGTGGCGGACGCCGCAGGCATCCGACGCTCCGGCCGGCGGTGCGGGTGGCGGCGGCGCCTCGCACGGCGATCGCCCCGGGTTCGGCGCGCTGCCGAAGGCGGGCGCGAACCTCGCGCAGGCCGCCATGCAGGTCGGGCGCACCGGCACGCCCGAGCAGGTGCAGCAGGCCGTCGACATCATCGACGACGCGCGCCGCAAGCTCTACGCCATCCTCGCCGAAGGCTGACCGGGTGTCGCAGGACGGGCGCTCCCGTGACGGGAGCGCCCCGGATACCTCTGCGCGCTCGCGCGCCTCAGAGACGTCTGCGCGCTCGCGCGCCCGCTACAACCGGATCGTGCGGTTCGCGACCCGCGTGATGATCTCGACCTGGTGGTTCGATCTCTTCCTGCCGCGCATCGGCCTCGCTCGCATGTCGGAGCGCGGGCGCACCGAGCGCCTGCGTCGCACGGCGCGGCGGTTCGGCGTGCTCGCCGTCGAGCTCGGCGGCCTGATGATCAAGGTCGGGCAGTTCCTGTCGTCACGCCTCGACGTGCTGCCGCCCGAGGTCACGAGCGAACTGGAGCAGCTGCAGGACGAGGTGCCGGCCGTGCCGTTCGCGCAGATCCGCGCGCTCGCCGAGGCTGAGCTCGGCGTGCCGCTCGAGCGTGCGTTCGCGCGGTTCGACGAGGTGCCGGTCGCCGCGGCATCCCTCGGTCAAGCGCATCGCGCCAGACTCGCGCAGGACGATGCCGACCTCGCCGGCTTCGCCGACGTCGTCGTGAAGGTGCAGCGGCCGGGCATCGACGGGATCGTCGAGACCGACCTCGCCGCGCTGCGCACGATCGCCGACCGCCTCAGCCGCATCCGAATCGTCGCGGACCGCGTGGACGTGCCGAGCCTGGTCGAAGAGTTCGCGGCGACGAGCCGCGAAGAGGTCGACTATCTGCACGAGGGTGTCAACGCCGAGCGCTTCGAGGAAGAGCTCGCCGACGGGCATCGGGTGGCCGCGCCCGTCGTCGTGTGGGAGCGCACGACCCGTCGGGTGCTGACCCTGTCGGATGTCACGGCGATCAAGCTGAACGACGTCGAGGCGCTGCGCGCCGCGGGCATCGACCCGACGGAGGTCGCGCAGGCGTTCGCCGAGGCGATGTTCGAGCAGCTTTTCGGGGCCGGGTTCTTCCACGCCGATCCGCACCCCGGGAACGTCTTCGTGACCCCGCACGCGCCCGACGAGCAGGGCCGCACGTGGACGCTCACGTTCATCGACTTCGGGATGATGGGCCAGGTGCCCGACACGCTGCGCGCGGGGCTGCGCAAGATCGTCATCGCGGTCGCGGCGCGCGACGGCAGGGGCCTGGTCGCCGGCATCCAGCAGATCGGCGTGCTGCTGCCGAGCGCCGACACGACCGAGCTCGAGCGCGCGCTGACGGCGCTGTTCGCCCGGTTCGGCGGCATGGCTTTCGGTGAGCTGCAGAGCGTCGACCCGCGCGAGTTCCGCGGCTTCGCGGAAGACTTCGGCGAGGCGATGCGTGAGCTGCCCGTGCAGCTGCCCGAGAACTTCCTGCTGATCATGCGGGCGGTCTCGCTGACGTCGGGCGTCTGCAGCGCGCTCGATCCCGCCTTCAACATCTGGGAGGCGATCGACCCGTACGCACAGAAGCTGCTGCGCGAAGAGAGCCGCAATGTCGTGACGGATGCCGCGAAGAGCATGTTCTCGTACGCGAAGACCATGGTCGGGCTGCCTCCCCTCGTCGACTCGGTGGCGACGAAGATCGAGGGCGGCGCGCTCTCGGTCGAGACGCCGCAGATCGACCGCAAGCTCGAGCGCCTCGAGGGCCTGCTGCGCCGCACGATCGCGGCCGTGGTCTTCGCCGCGCTGGTGGTCGGCGGGGCGCTCGTCTTCGCCGCGGCCCCGCCGTTCGGGATCGTCCTGATGTCTGTGAGCATCGTGCCGCTCGCGTTCGCGCTGCGCCCCGGCGCGCGCCGGCGGCCGTCGGGGCCCGGCCCGCGGCGTCGCTGAGAACAGGCGATTCCGCGAGAACAGGATGCCTGGGTGGCGGATCGTCCTGTTGTCGCCGTATCGCCTGTTTTGGCTCGCCGCCCGGCTCGGCTACGTGCCGGGCTCAGGCGTGGGTTCCGCCTCGGCGCGCGGGTCGTCGCCGAGCAGGCGGCGGAGTTCGGCGGCGGATGCCTCGGTCTGCGCGAGCAGCGCGCGCAGCTGGGCATCGCGGTCGGTGTTCGCCCCGGACTGCTCAGGTGAGACGGGAGCGGATGCGACCGGGGCATCCGTCGCCCTCTTCCTGCGCGGGGAGAGGAAGGTAGCCCGTGAACGTGCCGAAGATGCCCACGCCGATGAGGATGATCCAGACCCCGACGATGCGGCCCGCCACCGTCACCGGGTAGTGGTCGCCGTAACCGACCGTCGAGATCGTCACGAGGGTGTACCACAGCGCGTCGGCCGCGGTTGTGATGTTGGCTCCGGGGGCTCCGTCTTCGTAGTAGAGCACCGCGAGGCTGCCGAACTCCATGACAAGGACCCCCGCGAACAGCAGCAGCATGAGGGCGCTGTTCGCGCGGTCGTGCACGATCGTGTCGATGATGCGGCGGGCGCCGACACGGCGGAAGAGGCGGATGACCCGGTGCAGGCGGAACACGCGCAGGATGTTCGACTGCGTCAGCGGCAGGCTCGACAGCAGGTCGGCCCAGCCGAAGTCGCGCCAGAAATAGCGGGCGCGCGACGGTGCGGTCGCGAGTCGGTAGAGGAAGTCGCTCAGGAACACGACCGTGAACAGCGCCGTCATCGTCGAGAGCACGGTCTGGATCGGCTCGTTGTCGTGGAAGACGAACCACAGCACGATGTTGACGATCGAGAGCACCGAAAGCAGGGCGATGAAGATCTCGTACGGGACGTTCTTCAGATCGTCGTGCGGGCGAGGCTGTACGAGGCGTCGTCGAGTCATGGGCGTCCTCTCGGTGTGCCCTCTCGGCGTGTCTGGGTGCGTCCGCGGGCCGTCCCATCGTCGCACCTCGCCGCCCGCCGCACCGGCAACGGCGCCGCGGGCGGCGGTGACTCAGCGCGTCGCGCGGGCGAGGTTCTCGCGCAGCTCGTCGGCATCCTGCCGCACGACGTACGCCGGGCGGTCGCGCTCGACGCGCCAGCTCTCGGCCACCGAGCCGATGTCGACCGTGTCGAAGCCGAACTCGTCGTAGATCTGGGTGGCGAGCGCCGCGGCGTCGGCGTGATCGCTCGCGATCGCGAGGGCGCGGCGGCCCGGGGTGCCGGCGGGCGACCCCGAGGTGAGGATGTCGGCAGCCGGGATGTGGTTGAACGCCTTCACGACGCGCGAGGTCGGCAGGTGTTCCTGCGCCATGCCCGTCGTCGTGGTGCGATTCTCGTCGAGCGCGGCGATGCGGCCGTCGCGCTCCCAGTAGTAGTTGTTCGTGTCGAGCACGATCTTGCCGGCGAGCGGCGCCACCGGCACGGCATCCAGCGCCTTCAGCGGCACCGTGACGACGGCCCAATCCGCGGCCTCGGCCGCCTCTTCTGCGGTCGCCGCGCGCACGTTCTCGCCCAGGCGCGCGACGAGATCCGTCAGGGTCTCGGGCCCCCGCGAGTTGGCGATGACCACGTCATAGCCGCGCTGCGCGAGGCCCTCCGCGAGCGCGCTGCCGATGTGTCCTGCTCCGATGATTCCCACTGTTGTCATGACGCTGGGCAACGCAGGGTGGGTGGGCGTCATTCCCACGCGTGCCCCGGCGATCCGCATCGGGGTCGAACTACGCTGGATCCGTGCCTGCCTCCGCCGCTGCCCTCGCCCACGCCGAAGACCTCGCCGAGTTCGTCGCGCAGTCGCCGTCGAGCTACCACGCGGCATCCACCGTCGCGCGGCGCCTCGAGAAGTCCGGGTTCACTGCGCTCGACGAGACCCAGCCGTGGGTGACGTCGCCCGGGGCGCGACAGCTCGTCGTGCGCGACGGCGCCGTGATCGCCTGGATCGTGCCCGACGCGGCGACCGCCGCCGCCCCGTTCCGCATCTTCGGTGCGCACAGCGACTCGCCGGCGTTCAAGCTCAAGCCGCAGCCCACGACGGGGCGCCTCGGCTGGCTGCAGGCAGGCGTCGAGATCTACGGCGGGCCCCTGCTGAACTCGTGGCTCGACCGTGAGTTGCGCCTCGCGGGGCGGCTCGTGCTCGACGACGGCACGGCGGTGCTCACCGCGACGGGGCCGCTGCTGCGGCTGCCGCAGCTGGCGATCCACCTCGACCGCGAGGCGAACGACCACCTCGCGCTCAACAAGCAGACCCAGACGCAGCCCGTGTGGGGGCTGGGTCCGGGGGCGACGGGCGACGCGGTATCCGCCGATCTGCTCGCCGAGCTGGCAGCGGCGGTGGGCGAGGGCGCCGGCGGCGTCGATCCGGCGCGCATTCGCGGGTACGACATCGTCACTGCCGATGCCGCCCGCGGCGCGGTGTTCGGCAAGGACGACGCGTTCTTCGCGAGCGGGCGGCTCGACGACCTGGCATCCGTGCACGCCGGCCTCGTCGCCCTCGAGCGCCTCGCCGTCGCTGGCGAGGATGCCCCGCACATCGCGATGCTCGCCGTGTTCGACCATGAAGAGGTCGGCTCGGGCAGCCGGTCGGGTGCGGCGGGGCCGTTCCTCGCCGACGTGATCGAGCGCGTGCAGCTCGGGCTCGGCGGGGGTCGTGAACAGCAGTTGCGCGCGCTCGCCGCGTCGTGGTGCGTCTCGAGCGACGTGGGCCACTCCGTGCACCCGAACTATCCCGAGAAGCACGACCCCGTCGTGCAGCCGCTGCTCGGGTCGGGGCCGATCCTCAAGATCAACGCGAACCAGAGATATGCGACGGATGCCTCGGGCGCCGCCGCGTGGCACGCCTGGTGCGACGCCGCGGAGGTCGTCTCGCAGGAGTTCGTCTCGAACAACGCCGTGCCGTGCGGCTCGACGATCGGCCCGATCACGGCGACGCGTCTGGGCATCCGCACCGTCGACGTGGGCATCCCGATCCTGTCGATGCACTCGGCGCGCGAACTGGCCGGCACCGCCGACCTCTACGCGCTCACCCGCGTCGCCGGGGCGTTCTTCGCGGGCTGAGGCGTACTTCGTCGGGCGGGGCGTTTCGACTCGCTGCGCTCGCGGGGCGACCGGGGGTCGCTGCGGGGCGCCCGTGAACCGCGCCGTTCCTGCTGAGACACAGCGTGACGCGCTGTGTCTCAACGGGGGCGCTGTGGTTCAGCCGCGCCACTGTGGGTCCGCGCCGCCACGGTGGTTGACCGCGCTCGCGATGTCTCAGCGAGGCCGCCCCGTGAACCGCGCCATCCCCGCTGAGACACAGCGTCACGCACTGTGTCTCAGCGGAGTCACTGTGTTTCAGAGCACGCGAGGTGGCGCAGCGGGGCGCGACCGCGCGTCACACCTCGGCGCGGCGGGGCAGCACCCAGCCGGCACGGGGGAAGTGGCAGGTGTAGCCGTTCGGGATGCGCAGCAGGTAGTCCTGGTGCTCGGGCTCGGCCTCCCAGAAGGGGCCGGCCGGCTCGATCGTCGTCACGGCCTTCGCGGGCCACAGGCCCGAGGCATCCACGTCGGCGATCGTCTCGCGGGCCACGCGCTCTTGCTCCGGCGACAGCGGGAAGATCGCTGAGCGATAGCTCGATCCGATGTCGTTGCCCTGGCGGTTCAGCGTCGACGGGTCGTGGATCTGGAAGAAGAACGCCAGGATGTCGCGATAGGTCGTCGCGGCCGGGTCGAAGACGATCTCGACCGCCTCGGCGTGGCCCGGGTGATTGCGATAGGTGGCGTGCGCGTTCGTGCCGCCGGTGTAGCCGACGCGGGTGTCGAGCACGCCCGGCTGGCGGCGGATGAGGTCTTCCATGCCCCAGAAGCAGCCGCCGGCGAGAACCGCCGTCTCGGTGCCGGGGGTCTGCGTGATGCTGCCGTCGTCGCTCATGATGTGCTCCTTCGTCGGATCGTGTACCGGTGACAACGCACCCGAGGACGATTCTGGTCCCTCCCGAACCTCACAGGACGCTGTGAGCCGAATCATGAGAGAATGGATGCCTCCGCAGCGCCCACATCTTTTCTGGCGCCGCGAGGTGCATCAACCAGCTCGAAGGATCCGGGAAACGGCGGCACGTGAAAACGAGTCGATCTCCGGAGGAACCGTGCAGAGCACCAAGACGAGCACCGATGCTCGGTCTGATGACCGCAGCCTGATCAGCCACACCGGCTGGGCGTACTGGCCGATCGCGTTCATCGCGCGTCTGCCGTTCGCGATGATGACCGTCGGCGTGCTGATGCTCGTCGTGTCGACGACCGGATCGGTCGGCCTCGGCGGGCTGACCTCGGCCGCCGTGGGGGTGGGCGTCGTCGTCGCCGGGCCCGTGATCGGCGACCTCGTCGACCGACTCGGGCAGCGGCGGGTGCTCGTTCCGGTCGGGCTCGTCAATGCGGCGCTGCTGGCGGTCTTCCCGCTCTTCGCGATGGGGGTCGGAACCGGAGGGCCGGTGCCCCTGCTGCTGACGGCCGCGTTCGCCATCGGGGTGACCGCCCCGCAGGCATCCGCGATGTCACGCAGCAGGCTCCTGGGCATGATCGCGTTGCGCCTGCCCGGTTCGCGCCGCGCGCAGACGACGAGCCGCGTGATGTCGTACGAGTCTGCCGCCGACGAAACGGCGTTCGTGATCGGACCGTTCCTGGTCGGCATCCTCGCCGCGCTCATCGCGCCGTGGGCGCCGATCGCGATCGCCGCAGCGCTCAGCTTCGCTTTCGTCACGGCGTTCGCGCTGCACCCGACCGCGCGCGTCGTCGTCGCCGGCGGCGAGGGCGAGCGTGCCGCGTTCCGGGCCGTGCTGTCGCGAGAGGTGCTCGTGCTGGTCGCCGCCACCTTCGCCGTCGGCGCGTTCTTCGGCGCGACGCTCACCTCGCTGACCGCGTTCGCGCAGGGGCAGGGCCACGAAGAGCAGGCGGGTCTGCTCTATGGCCTGATGGGCATCGGCTCAGCCGTGCTCGCGCTGGGCGTCGCACTGCTGCCGGCGCGGTTCGCGCTGCGACAGCGCTGGATCGCGTTCGGGTTGGTGCTCACGATCGGTGCCGCGGGCTATGCCACTCTGGCCGGATCGAGCGGCTTCAGCGGTGCGGCCCTGTGGCTCGTGCTGATGGGGCTGGGCGTCGGGCCGACCCTCGTCACGCTCTTCTCGCTCGCCGGGGCGCGCGCCCCGCGCGGGCGCGCCGCCACGACGATGACGCTGCTCGGATCGGCGCTGACGCTGGCGCAAGCCCTGGCATCCGCCATCACCGGCTGGCTCGCCGAGCAGATTTCGCTCGCGGCGGCGATGGCGCTGCCCGCGGTCGCCGCGGCCGTGGTCGTCGCGCTCGGCGTCGTGAACCTCGTGGGCGAGCGGCGCATCGCGGCGGAGACAGCATCGCAGGCGCCGTCACACGCCCGCGCCGGCCACTGACCCGCGCCCGCCGCTGACCCGCGCCCGCCGCTGACCCGCTCAGACGAAGCGCACCCAGTTCGCGCCGTGGCCGGTCTCGGCGCGTTCGAGAAGCTCGAGCCTCGCTCCGTCGACGGCGTAGAGCGACACCGTCGTGGACTTCTCGCCCGCTGCCACCAGGAAGCGCCCGTCGGGGCTCACCCCGAACCCGCGGGGCTGCTGTTCCGTCGTGACGACTGCGTCGGCCGGCGCCAGCGTGCCGTCGGCCGCGATGGCGAGCGTCGCGAGCGTCGACTCCGTGCGCTCCGATGCCCAGAGAGCATCACCCGCACGGTGCAGGTCGGCGCCCCAGATGTAGTGCTTCGCCAGCGGATCGGCACCGAACTCGCTGTGCCCGAGGCCCGCCGACGGGTCGTACGCCGTCGCCGCCCCGACGTACGTCAGAGCACCGGTTGCGGCGTCGCGGCGGTAGTGCAGCACCTCGCCCGAGAACTCCGTCAGCACGTACACCGACGCGTGGGCGTCATCGATCACGAGGTGTCGCGGGCCGCTGCCCGCGGGTGCGGCGACGGTCGGCGGGTCCAACGGGACGAGTTCCAGTGACTCGCCGATCGCGTACTGCGCGATCAGGTCGTCGCCGAGTGACACGAAGTAGGCGAAGCGGCCGTCAGGGCTCGGCAGCACCGAGTGCAGGTTCGCGTAGGCGATGCGCGAGACCGGCTCGCCCACGACGCCGTCCGTCACGGGGCAGCTGATCCCGTAGCCTCCGCCGTAGCTCACCCCGAGCAAGCCCGACCCGTCACGCGTGAGGGCCAGGTAGTTCATGCCGCCGCCGGTGAGGTCGAGGCGTGAAAGAGCGGTGAGGATGCCCGTGACCCGGTCGAGCGCGAGCGTGACGATGCCGGCGGGCTCGCCCTTCACGCCGGCGTAGACGAGGTCGCGCGTGGCATCCACGACGAAAGTGGAGGTGCCCGTGAGGCCCTCGGTCACGGCGAGGCGCTCGAGCCGGCCGTCCGCGAAGCGGAACGTCGAGATCGAGCTGTCGCCGGAGTTGGCCACGAGGACGAGGGATGCGGTGTCGGTCACCTCTCCAGCGTAGGCCGGGTGCACGACACCGGGTCGTTCCCGGGTCGCGGCCCCCGAGATGTCGGGGCGAGGTCGTAGTCTCGGAACGGACGGAAGGAGCCCCCATGGCCCGCATCCTGCTCATCGGAGGGCACGGCAAGGTCGCCCTGCTGCTCGAACCGCTGCTCGTCGCGGCCGGTCACGACGTGACCGCCGTGATCCGCAACCTCGACCACGCCGACGACGTCGCCACGACGGGCGCGGCGCCGCTCGTCGCCGACATCGAGAGGCTCGACGCCGACGGATTCACCGATCTCGTCGGCGACCACGACGTCGTCATCTGGTCGGCGGGCGCCGGCGGCGGCAGCCCCGCGCGCACGTACGCCATCGACCGCGACGCGGCGATCCGGTCGATGGATGCCGCGGCATCCGCCGGCGTCCGGCGCTATCTGATGGTCTCGTACTTCGGGGCGGCCGCCGACCACGGCGTCGATCCCGACAACCCGTTCTTCGCGTATGCCGAGGCGAAGGCCGCGGCCGACGCGCACCTGCGGGGGAGCACGCTCGACTGGACGATCCTCGCTCCCTCGGCGCTCACTCTCGACGCCCCGACCGGGCGGATCGACGTGGATGCCACGTCATCCGGCGAGGTCTCGCGCGCCGACGTGGCCGCCGTGATCGCGGCATCCGCCGACGAACCCGCGACGATCCGCACGACGATCCGCTTCAACTCCGGCGAGGTGCCGATTGCCGACGCCGTCCGCGGCGCCGAGCGGGCCGACGGCGCGGAGGAGACCTCGTGAGCGACGAGCGCACGACCTGGGTGCTCGTCGACGGCGAGAACATCGACGCCACGCTCGGCAGCTCGATCCTCGGCCGGCGCCCCCAGCCTGACGAGCGTCCGCGCTGGGATCGCATCCTCTCGTTCGTCGCGCGACGGTGGAACCAGCAGGCGCGCGGGCTCTTCTTCCTGAACGCGTCGACGAACCTGCCGATGTCGTTCATCCAGGCGCTGCTCGCGCTCGGCTACCAGCCGATCCCGCTCTCGGGCGACCCCGATGAGAAGGTCGTCGACATCGCGATCCAGCGGACGCTCCAGGCGCTGCGCGAGCGCGAGGGCGATGTCGTGCTCGTGAGCCACGACGGCGACTTCGTCGAAGACCTCGGCGGAGTGCTCGACGGGCGGCGCGTCGGGGTGATGGGGTTCACCGAGTTCCGCAACGCGGCGTTCGCCGACCTGCCCGGCATCGAGTTCTTCGATCTCGAGTACGACGTGCTGGCGTTCGATGCGACGCTGCCGCGCGTGCGCGTCATCGCGATCGACGAGTTCGACCCCGCGCAGTTCCTGCGCTGAGCGCGCCGCCTCGATGACCGAGAGGGATGCCAGCACCTCGCTGCAGCGCACGTACCGCTATCTGCGGCTCGCGATCGCGGGCTCGGTCGTCGTGGTGTTCGCCGCGATCCTCGTCACCATGCCGCGGGTCGGGCTGCTGCCCTCGCTGAGCCACTACTACTACACGCCGGCGAACACGATGTTCGTGGGCGCGCTGATGGCGGTCTCGGTGTCGTTCTTCGCGCTGTCGGGTCGGGGTGTCGAGCGCGTCCTGCTCGACGTTGCGGCGGTCGTCGTTCCGCTTGTCGCGATCGTGCCGACGCAGATCTCGCCCGGATCGGTGCCGGGGATCGACACCTCGTGTCCGGGCGGGGCGGGGTCGTGCGTGCCGGCGTCGTTTCGGGCCGCTGTCGACACCGGCATCCTGACGTACCTCATCGTCGGGGTCATCGTGCTCGTGCTCGCCGCCATGCTCGCGGCGTTCGGCGAGGTCGACCGGGCGGGTGCGGCGCTCTCGATCACGATCAGCGGGGTCATCGTGATCGCCGTGTGGCTCACGTGGTGGCTCGCCGAAGATGCCTTCCTGGCGGGGGCGCACCTGGTCGCCGCCGTCGCGTTCTTCGGGATCATCGCGGCCGTCGCCGTCATCACCGCCTTCGCGCCGACGGGCCGCGCCGCGCCGCGCTGGCTGAAGGGCGCCTACATCGCGATCGCGGCTGCCCTCGCGCTCGTCGTCGTGGGGATGCCTCTGTACGGCCCACTCCACACGGGTGATCTGTTCGGCGTGTTCATCGGCGAGGTGCTCGCTCTGGTGCTCTTCGCCGCGTTCTGGATTCTGCAGTCGATCCAATTCTGGCGCGTCGACGACCCGTCGATCATCGCGCGGGTGTGACGGCGGCTCACGTCGCGCAGAGCGGGTGGAGAGGGATGCCCCGGTCGCGCGCCGCGCGTGTGAGTTCGACGTCGAAGCAGAGGAATGCGGTGAGCTCGTCGGCGAGGAGCACGGCTGTTGCGAGATGCAGGGCGTCGAGCGTGCGCAGCGAGGCGCGCGGGTCGAGAGCGATCTGCGTGATGTCATCGCCCAGCGAGACGGTGGCGACGTGATCGATGAGTCCGTCGACTGCGGCGCGGTCGTAACCCTGGCGGGCAGCGATCGAGTGGAGTTCGACCTCGAGCAGCCGTGATGAGACGAGTCGATCGCCCGACTCGAAGAGCGAGCGCACGGCATCCGTCTCGTCCTCGACCCGCAGCAGCTTCGCGACGGCCGAGGTGTCGACGTAGATCATGCGCGATCACGCCTGACGTCGTCGATCATCTCCGACACGGAGGGTCCCGACAGTTCGGGCTCGAGATCGACGGCGCCCTTGCGCCGTGCCGGTCGGATGCGCCCCGCCGCAGTGAGCGCGTCCCACGTCGACCGCGGAGGCGGCGCGATCTCGGCGACCGGAACGCCGCGATCGGTGACGATGAGTCTTTCGCCGGCCGCCACTCGCGCCAGGACCTTCGCCGTCTGCTGGTTCAGCTCGGTTCTCGTGACGGTTCCCATGCGCTCAGGCTACGCCGAAAGTAGGAGAACTACTAGATTACGTGCGTCTAGAGGATCTGCCCGATGGGCTCGCGCTTCTCGGCCTGGAAGCGGTCTTCCGTGCGACCGCGCGCCCAATAGCCCGAGAGCGATACGTCTCCGCGATCGAGGCCGCGTTCGTCGAACAGCACGTGCCGGATCGCCTTCATCGACTCGCGCTCGCCGTGGGCGAAGACCTGCACGCGGCCACCGGGCCAGTCCAGGCCTCGCAGCCCGTTTGCGAGGGTCTCGGTGTCGTGCGCGGGGTCGACGATCCACGTGATCACGACGCCGGAGGGCGCCGCGAGCACGATCTCGGCGTCGGAGGCATCGATCTGCAGGAGCGCGTGGCCGATGGCATCCACCGGAAGCGCCTCGAGCGCCGCGCCGATCGCCGGCACAGCCGAGAGGTCGCCCACGAACAGGTGCCGCCCAGCCGTGGCGTCGGGCGCGTACCCGCCGCCCGGCCCCATGAACGAGATGCGATCCCCGGGTTTCGCGGCGGCCGCCCACGGCCCCGCGAGCCCCTCGTCACCGTGCACGACGAAGTCGATGTCGAGTGTGGCGGCCGTCGCATCGACGCTGCGCACGGTGTACGTCCGGGTGACGGGCAGACCATCGGATGCCGTGAACTTCAGCTTCACGTACTTGTCGGTCTCGGGGCGGTCCTGGAACTGCGCGAACGCGGCGCCGCCGAGCGTCACGCGCACGAGGTGCGGCGACAGCCATGCCGTGCGGACGACCTCGAGCTCGATCGTCGGGCGGGGCGGGCGGGCGGTTGTCTGGGAAGAGAGGGCCACGATTCCACCGTAACCGCGCTCAGCATCGTCGCGGGTCGAGACGGGTAGTCTCGCCGGATGACCCGAACCATCATCATCACCGGAGCGAGCGACGGCATCGGTGCGGCGGCGGCTCGGCAGCTGCATGCGGCGGGGGAGCGGGTCGTGATCGTCGGCCGCAACCCGGCGAAGACCGAGGCCGTCGGCCGCGAGCTCGGTGCCGACTGGCACGTGGCCGACTTCGCCGAGCTCGATCAGGTGCGCACGCTCGCCGCCACCCTTCGCGAGGCCTACCCGCGCATCGACGTGCTCGCGAACAACGCGGGCGGTATCTTCGGCGATCGCACGCTCACCCGCGACGGATTCGAGCTGACCTTCCAGGTGAATCACCTCGCCGGGTTCCTGCTCACGAACCTCCTCATCGACCGGTTGATCGAGAGTGAGGCATCCATCGTGCAGACCTCGAGCCTCGCGGCGCAGCGCTTCTCGCGCTTCGACATCGACGATCTGCAGGGCGAGCGCCGATACTCCGCGAGTGCCGCCTACGGCAACGCGAAGCTCGAGAACATCCTGTTCACGAAAGAGCTGGCCCGGCGCTACGGCGGCGACGGCATCTCGGCGGCAGCCTTCCACCCGGGCGCCATCGCCTCGAGCTTCGCGTCGACCTCGACCGGCGCCTGGCGCTGGATGTACACCAACCCGCTGGCATCCCGCCTGCTCACGAGCGTCGAGGTCGGCGGATCGCGCCTCGCCTGGCTCGCTGCGGGCACGCCCGGCCTCGACTGGCAGAGCGGTCAGTACCACGCGAACAACAAGCCGGCCGCGACGAGCGCGCTCGCCGCCGACCCGCTGCTCGCGCAGCGGCTGTGGAAAGAGAGCGCGGCGATGGTGGGGCTCGCGGGCTGACGGCGCGCGGCGCGCTGGCATCCTCTGCAGCGTCGCGTCTGCACGAAGTTGGCGCGACGCGCGGTATCGATCCGTGGGTACCCGCGTGTTGCGCCAACTTCGCGGGCAGGGCCCAAATGAAGTGGTCGCGACGCGCGGCTTCGCCCCCTGCGTACCCGCGCATTGCGCCAACTTCGCGGGCGCGTCGCGCGCGGCGCGCAGCACGTGCGCGGCGCCCAGGTGAAGCGCAACGTGCGCGGCGCGCCCCACCCACCACCCGCGTCAGGCGAGCGCAGCGCGCAGGATCGCGGCGGCCGTGGCATCCGTCACGTACGGTGCGACGTGCAGGTTGAGCGCCGGCTCGACGAGTTCGACCTCGAGCAGGCACAGCCCGAACTTCGCCGAGTCGACGGTGTCGATGCGCGCGTAGAGCGGGGCGGCATCGCCGGTGACCGCGTGCACGGCGCGCAGCACGTCAGCGGCGAAGGCGCGCTCGGCATCCGTCACCTCGACCAGCACCGGGTTCTCGACATACACGCCGCCGCGCAGGCCGCCGCCCGTCTCGAGCAGCGCCCCCTTCGCGATCGCGTGCGTGAAAACGCCGTCGATCGCGTAGAGCGCCTTCTCGTGCCCCTCCGAGAGCTCGGCGACCTCGGGCTGGATCATCGCGACGCCGCCGCCGGCGATGATGCGGTCGGCGAGCGCGAGAGCGCGAGGGTCGGATGCCTCGAACAGCCCCGTGTCGCGCGACCCGGCCGACATCGCGGGCTTGACGACCACCCGATCGTGCGCGGCGAGAGCAGCCGCGGCGGTCTCATCCGTCGTCGCGTAGGCCGTCGGCACGACGCGGATGCCGACGCGTTCCAGCTCGCCGAGGTAGCGCTTGTCGAGATTCCAGCGCACGGTCGAGGGCGCGTTGACGACGCGCGTCGCGGCCTCGGCCCGGTCGAGCCAGGCGAGGAACTCGTCGAGGCGATCGGGGTAGTCCCACGGTGAGCGGATCACGAGCAGATCGAAGGATGCCAGGTCGCTCGACGCGTCGTGCCACACGACCCGTTCGGCGTCGGCACCGCTCGCGCGCAGCGCATCGAGCAGCAGGGGCGTGTCGTAGTCGGGATCGGCCTCGGCGTAGATGTCGGTCACGACGATGCCGATGCGCGCAGCGCGCGGGGAATCGGAGGTCACGGGCATCCAGCCTAGCCATCGGCTTGACACGACCACCGGCGACGGGGATTGTGAAGAGGGTCCACCGAGGAGGCTCCATGTCGCAGAACGCCGTGCCGGTGCTCGCGCACGAGGTGAGCGCGCTTCCGGGCGCGATGATCGTAGCCAGGATCCGCAATCTGCTGATTGTGGCGGTCGTCGCGTGGGTCGTCTACTCGACGTTCACCCGGGGGCAGAAGGGCACCTGCGCGGATGCCTCGGCCGCCGTCGACGCGAGTTTTGTGAACCGCTGCGTCGAGCTCCGCCTCGCGCCGAGCCCGCTCGTGGCCATCGCCGTCATCGCGATCGTGCTGTTCGCGCTCAGGCGGGTGCTGCGCACCGCGGTCGTCGAGACAGACGCTGTGCGCATCCTCGACCGGGCGGCGGCGATCATCGTGGCGGTCACGATCGGCTCGGTGATCATCGGGTTGGTGTGGTTCGCGCTCATCCCCGTCCCCGACCCGTCTGGCCCGATTTCGGTCGTGTACCCGTTCCCGTTCGCCTCGGGCGAGCTCATCACCACCCCGTGAGCGGGGCCGCACTCGCCGCTCGGGCCGAACTGGCCGACCTCGCAGCCTCGGGCGCGCCGTGGGACGAGCGCCTGCGCGACCTGCCGACGGGAGCATCGCCGCGCGCCGCCGCCGTGCTGATTCTCTTCGGGGTGCTCGACGGCGTTCCCGCTCGCTCTGCGGCGCGAGAGGCGCAGGATGCCGCAGTGTCGCGCGACCTCGATGTGCTGCTGCTCGCCCGGGCGACGACGCTGCGGGCGCATCCGGGCCAGGTCGCCTTCCCCGGTGGGCGGCTCGATCCGGGCGACGACGGGCCCATCGCGGCGGCCCTGCGCGAGGCCGAGGAAGAAACCGGGCTCGACCCGTCGGGCGTCGAAGTGCTCGGCGCGCTGCCGGCCGTGCCGCTGGAGTATTCCGGGCACCTGGTCACGCCTGTGCTCGGGTGGTGGCGGCATCCGTCGCCGGTGCGCGTGGTCGACGTCGCCGAGTCGGCCGCGGTGTTCCGGGCCCCGGTCGCCGACCTGCTCGACCCGCGCAGTCGTGGCGTGACGGTGATCCGCCGGGACGGCCAGGAGTGGCGTGGCCCGGCGTTCGAAGTCTCGGGGCACCTGATCTGGGGGTTCACCGGCATCCTGCTCGACGCGCTCTTCGAACGCCTCGGCTGGACCGAACCGTGGGATGCCTCGCGCGAGATCGCCCTGCCGGACTGAGCCCCGGGGGAGTCGGGGCCGCCGAGCCGCCGATGATAGGATCTCCCCTTGGAAGTGTGTCCGAGCGGCCTAAGGAGCATGGCTGGAATCCATGTAGGCGGGGTAACTCGCCTCGCAGGTTCAAATCCTGTCACTTCCGCCACGAAAGAGCGTCGCCCCGGTTTGTCCGGGAGCGGCGCTTTTCGTCGTTCTGACGCCGCAGCGACGAGATCGACACGCGAAACCGCTCGTGTGCACCGCTTTCGCGTGCGAAACGGTGCACACGAGCGGTTTCGCGGAGGTGCGGTGGCCGTCGTGCGGCGGACGCGCGGCGGCGGCTGCGCGATGGCGGCTACGGCTACGGGAGCGTCGTCACGCCGTGGTGGCGGCTACGAGACCGTCGTCACGCCATGGCGTCGCGGTCGCCGGTCGAGGTGCCCGGGCGGATGAGCAGCGACCGCGGCAGCGCGAGCGCTCGGGCACGGTCGGCCGGGCCCAGCGCGGCGAGCATCGCGCGGCGCAGCGCCTCGGCATCCGCCATCGCCTGGGGAGTGCGCGCGGCGTCCACGCTCGCGTCGCCGGGCGGGGCGAAGTTCGCGCGTTCGACCGCGGCGACCAGGCGCGAGAGCGCGGCCGGCTCGACAGCCGCCTGAGCGGAGAGCCGCGCCGCGAACGCGCGCGGCGAATCCGACGCCGGCACCGCGATGCCGAGGTCGATCGCGGTGTCCTGCACCAGTCGCCATGCCGCGCCGATCGTGCCGCGTCGCCGCAGCAGCAGGCGTCGCAGCCCTCCGACGATGCCGGGCGCCAGGGCGAGCAGGAGGACGATCGTCAGCATCGTCAAGAGGGGTCGGGCATCGAACGCCGACGAGCCGGTGCCGGATGCCTGGCCGAGGGTGTCTTCGGGGAGGTCACTGCGCCCGGCGCCCGGGGTGGCGCTGGTCGTCGGCGTCGGTGTGGCCGTCGGCGTCGAGACATCCCGGCCGCTGTCGTCGACCGTCGACGAGCCGCTCGCGAAGCTCGTCGCGGTGCCGAGGCTCTTGGTCGGCTCGAATGCGACCCAGCCGATGCCCTCGAAGTACACCTCGGGCCAGGCGTGCAGCTGACCGGTGGTGACCTGGGCGACACGCTGGCCGTCGACGGAATCGCCCGTGTAGCCACCGGGAAGGAAGCCGACGACGATGCGCGAGGGCATGTCGAGCGTGCGCGCCATCAGGGCGAAGGCGCCCGCGAAGTGGATGCAGTAGCCCTCCTTCTGCTGCAGGAACGACGCGACCGCGACAACGCCGGCGTCATCGAACCCGTCTTCGACCGGAGCTGTCAGCGAGTAGGTGAACTCCGGGCCGCGGAACCACGACTGCAGGGCGATGAGCTTGTCGTAGTCGGTCGTCGCCTCGGCCGTGACCTCCGCTGCGCGCTCGCGGACGATCGTCGGTGTGTTGTCAGGCACCGAGTAGAGGTCGGCGCGATCTTCCTGCACCGTCGCGCGCGACGCGCGGATCTGCTCGAGCGTCGGACGCGGCACGTGCGAGACGACCTCGTAGTCCTGACCCTGCGCTGTGCCGTTCGCCGTCAGGATCGTGCGGCTGTAGGGCACCGACCGCCAGTCGCCGGTCAACCCGTCGATCTCGACCGCAGGGTAGGGGATGGGCAGGTAGGCCGAGGCCAACTGGGCCACCTTCACGGTCGTGCGATACTCCACGATGCGCACGCCGTCGGCGGCGACCACGGGTTCGAGCGGCTGATCTGCGAGCGGCTGCGAGCGCATGCGGTCGGTGCGCCAGACGTCGCCGTCGAACACCGACAGGGTCGCCACGCGCAGGTTCGGCAGAATCGGCGCGTCGCTGTGCATCGTCAGCACGGTGATGTCGTCACGACGCCGGAGGTCGTTGCCGAGGTCGAGCGAGGGGTCGATCCGCGCGGTGAGGCCGGTGCCGCCCGCGGCGACCGTCGGCTCCGGCAGCGCGGGTGCGACCACCAATGCCCCGACGATCGCCACGGCGCCGATCGCGGTCGCGACGGCGGTGACGCCGGCCGAACGCGACGGTGAGCTCTGCGCCTCTCGCGTGCGTGTCTCGGCGCGGATGAGATACAGCAGTGCGATCGCCAGCACCACGAACGCGATGACGTCGATGCCCGACGGGACCGCGATCGACGGGATGAGCCACACCATGACGAGCGCGCATGCGGCGAGAAGCGGCATGCGCGCCGTGAGCACGACATGGTCGAGCGCGACGATCAGCAGGCCCACCGACGCGACGATGACGAACGCGAGCGCGGGCGTCGCCGCGATCGGCGCGATCCCCACGAGGATCTCCCGCGACGCGGTCTCGATGGTGTCGGGAACGGCGGCGAGGACGGCGCCCGTCGGGATGAACCCGAGAAAGGCCGATCCGGCGAAGAACAGGGCGGTCACCGCGAAGACCCACAGGCCCAGTTCGGCCAGAGTGACGCCGACCGCCGGCACCTGCCGACGGCGCAGCACGAAGCCCAGTGCGAGCGTCGCGGCAGACAGCGCGGCGACGCCGGGAAGCCAGCTGCCGCCTTGCACCACACCGAGCAGCGGCGGCATCGTCGCCATGAGTGCGAGCCAGAGCGCGATCGTCAGACGCACCTCGCCGCGAGGGCGGCCCGGGCGGGCCGGGCGGGGAGGGCGGCGCGACTCAGAGGCGGACACGACGAGCCCCCCGATCGGCGACCGTGCGCCAGGCGGCGGCCAGGTCTGACGACGGCGCGATCTGCGCGGTGCGCCACCCCGACTCCGCCGCCGGTGCGAGGGTCGACCCCGGTGTCGCGACCGCGAGCACGATCGGCAGTGAGCTGTGGTGTGCGAGGGGCGCGAGCACCGAGGCATCCGCGTCGGTCAGCGCGCCGGTGATGATCACGAGCGGCCCGGTGGCCGTTCCGGACAGCCGCGCGACGAGGCCCTCGAACGCGCCCTCGCGCCGCGCCGTCACGGTCGCGAGGTCGATCGCGAGCTGCTCGACGCCGGCTGCGTCACCGGCCTCGATCGGATCGGTCACCGCCGTGCCGTCCGCCTCGACCACCGTGACGATGTATCCCTCGTGCACGAGCCGGGCAGCCACCGACACACACGCCGACACAGCGGTCTCGAAACCGGGATCGGTGCCCGGTGCCCGGTCGGCGTCGGCGTGCCATCGTGCGCGCGCCCGGTCGAGCACGACGGTCGCCTCGGGCGTCGTCTCCTGCTCTTCCTGCCGCACCATCAGCTGGTCACGGTGCGCACTCGCACGCCAGTGGATGCGCCTCATCGAGTCGCCCGGAATGTAGTGGCGCGGAACGAGATTGTCAGAGCCCTCGCCGAGCTGATCGGTCGCGCTGTGCATGCTGCCGCCCGCCTCTCCGGGAAGCTCCGCCAGCGGACTGAGGGCGACGATGGCGGCCGTCACCGTGAGGGGCAGCGCCCGGCCGATGCTGTGGCGGCGCCGCGCGAAGCCGAATGGGTCGGTGACGACGACCGATACCGGACCGATCTGCCGGATGCCTCGCCGCTGCGCTCGCACGGTGTATTCGAGTGCCACGGCGCGGGATCCCGCCGACATGCCCGCGCCGGTCTGCGGGAACACGCCCGTTGCGTCGCCCTCGACGCCCGCCGGGAGAGCATCGCTCCACTGTCCCTGCGCGCTCGGCAGCGGCGAACGGATCTCGACCCGCAGCCGCACGTTCACGTCGTCACCCACGGCCGCGATGTCGGGGTCGAACGAGCGCGTGACCCTCTCGGTGCGGCGCACGAGGTACAGCGTCGCGATGCTCGCGAACACCATGATCGTCAGCAGCGCGCCGACGTACCGCAGCGCGCTCAGCGTGAAGGTCTGCGCGCCGATGAAACACGCGACCGCGAGCACGGCGGCACCCGTGCCCCGGGCGGTCAGCGGCCAGCGCGACATGGTGTCGTCCTCAGCGCGTCGCGAGCGGCACGCGCACCGATCCGACGATGCCCCGGAGGACCGCCGAGATCGCGTCGGCGCTCGACCGGCCGCGCGTGCCGGCCGAGCCGCGCGCGGGGATGAGGCGGTGGGCGAAGACGGGCTCGACGAGCGTGGCGACGTCGTCGGGGATGACGAACTCACGCCCGTCGAGCGCGGCCCACACCTTCGCCGCGCGGATGAGCTGGAGCGTCGCGCGGGGGCTCGCACCCAGGCGCACGTCGGGGTGCTCGCGCGTCGCGCGCGAGAGCCCGACGGTGTACTCCTCGACGGCGGGCGAGACGTGCACGCTGCGCGCCCACGCGATCAGCGCCCGCACCCCGTGTGCGTCGACGACGGGGGCGAGGTCGTCGAGCGGATTGACCGTGTCGCGCTGACGCAGCATGAGCGCCTCGCTCGCGGCATCCGGATATCCCATCGAGACCCGCATCATGAAGCGGTCGCGCTGCGCCTCGGGCAGGGCGTACGTGCCTTCCATCTCGAGCGGATTCTGGGTCGCCACCACCAGGAACGGGTCGTCGAGCAGGTGCGACGTGCCGTCGACCGTCACCTGGCGCTCTTCCATCGCCTCGAGCAGCGCCGACTGCGTCTTGGGCGATGACCGGTTGATCTCGTCGGCGATGACGATGTGGGCGAAGATCGCGCCCGGCTTGAACTCGAACTCGCGGTCGACCGGGTTGTAGACGCTGACGCCGGTGACATCGCCGGGCAGCAGGTCGGGCGTGAATTGGATGCGTCGTACAGTGGCGTCGACGGATGCCGCGAGCGCGCGCGCCAGCATGGTCTTGCCGACGCCGGGGACGTCCTCGATGAGCAGGTGTCCTTCGGCGAGCAGGCACACGAGCGCGGCCCGCACGGCCGCGGGCTTGCCGTCGATGACACGCGACACCGAGGCGATCACGGCGTCGGCCGATCGGGCGAAGGTTTCGGCGGTGATCGGACTCTCGGTCATGCGCGGAGGTGTCTTCCGTGGTCGGTGTGGCCGCATCGTTGCGGCGTGCTCGGGTGGGCTAGCTCGATGCTAACCCGGCGCGGCACGGGCCGGGCCGGACGTCGGGTAAACTGCCAGTAGCTCTCCGCGAGGCGGCACCCAGGCCAAATCCCCCAGGACGGAAACGTAGCAAGGGTAACCAGGCTCTGCCGGGTTCGCGGAGAGTCTTTCTTTTGTCCGGGCGTGCCCCGTCCGGTCCCCGAGCTTGTCGAGGGGTCGTCGTCATCCCGGTCGGTCCCCGAGCTTGTCTCACCCGGTCCCCGAGCTTGTCGAGGGGTCGTCGTCATCCGGTCGGTCCCCGAGCTTGTCGAGGGGTCGTCGCTTCCTCCCCAGCCTCAACGAACGTCGACATCATCCACACCTTCGCCGACGCGCCCTCCGATGCGGTGCCGATCTGCTTCGCTGGCGGGATGCCATGGATGTACATCGTTCGATGCCGCGACGACAGCCTCTACGTCGGCAGCACGGCGAAGGAACCTGAGGCTCGTGTCTGGGAGCACAACAACGACGAGATCCTCGCGGCCCGTTGCACGATCAAACGACGCCCCGTCGTCCTGCTGTACGTCGAGGAGTACGACCGCATCGACGACGCCTTTGCCCGCGAGAAGTAACTGCACGGCTGGAGCCGCGCAAAGAAGCTGGCGCTGATCGACGATCGCGCCGATGATCTTCGGCGCCTCGCCCGCTCGCCGTCTGCGCCCGCTACCCCGGAGCCTCACCCTGAATCCGGTCCCTGAGCTTCTTCGTCCGGTCCCTCAGCCTCTTCGTCCGGTCCCTGAGCTTCTTCGTCCGGTCCCTGAGCTTGTCGAAGGGTCATCGGTGGCGGTGCGACCCCTCGACAGGCTCGGGGACCGGGGTTGAGCAATCTCGGGGACCGGGCGGGGCCACCGGGTGAACGGTCGGTTTTGTCCGGGCGGCTCTCTGGCCGTGGCATCCGGCGCCCGCCTAGGCTGGCGGGGTGGCCCAGAGCATCTACATCACGTCGACCGAGGGCTTGTCGGGCAAGTCCACCATCGTCCTGGGCGTGATCGACGCGCTCACCCGCTCGATTCCGCGGGTCGGGGTCTTCCGATCGATCGCGCGTTCGACCGCCGAGCGCGACTACGTGCTCGAGATGCTGCTCGACCACGTCGGCGTCGACCTGACCTATGAGGAATGCGTCGGCGTCACGTACGACGAGATACGCCACGACGCGGATGCCGCGCTGTCGAAGATCATCGACCGGTTCAAAGCCGTCGAGGCGAAGTGCGACGCGGTCGTCATCGTCGGCAGCGACTTCACCGATGTCGGCTCCATGAGCGAACTCGGCTACAACGCCCGCATCGCGGCGAACCTCGGCGCCCCGGTGCTCGTCGCCCTCAACGGGCGGGCGGGGGAGGGCGACCGCCTCGGCGTGAGCGTCGCGCGCACCCCCGAGCAGATCGGGAAGATCATGGAGCTCGTCCTCACCGAGATCACCCATCAGCGCGCCGAGCTGTTCGCCGTCATCACGAACCGCGCCGATCCGAACGAGCTCTCGGCCGTGAACGCCGCGGTGCGCGCCGTCGTCGAGAACGCCCCCGCCGCCGACGGCGTGCGCGAGACGCCGGTCGGTGTCTGGTCGATCCCCGAAGACGTGTTCCTCGTGGCACCCGCCGTGCGCGACATCATGCTGAAGCTCGATGGCCGTCTGCTGCGCGGCGACGACGATCTCGTCACCCGCGAAGTGCTCGACGTCGTGGTGGCGGGGATGTCCCTGAACAACATCCTGCCGCGGCTCACCGAGGGGGCCATCGTCATCGTGCCCGCCGACCGCACCGAGGTGCTTCTGGGCCTGCTGCTCGCGAACTCATCGGGCACCTTCCCCTCGATCGCGGGCATCATCCTCAACGGGCCGTTCCCCCTGCCGCCCGCGGTGAAAGAGCTCATGGTCGGCCTCGACTCGCCGCTGCCGATCATCCAGACCGATCTCGACACGTACGACACCGCCGTCCGGGTCATGGGCACGCGGGGGCGGCTGGCCGCCGGATCGCAGCGTCGTTTCGACACCGCGCTGGCCCTCTTCGAGCAGCACATCGACACCGACGAGTTCACCCGGTCGCTCGGTCTCGCGCACTCGACCGTCGTCACCCCGCTCATGTTCGAGTACCAGCTGCTCGAGACGGCGCGCACCTCGCGCAAGCGCATCGTGCTGCCCGAGGGCGGCGATGACCGCGTGCTCAAGGCGGCCGCGACGGTGCTCGCGCGGGGCATCGCCGATCTGACGATCCTCGGCGAAGAGGCCGACGTGCGCGGCCGCGCCGTCGAGCTCGGCCTCGACCTGTCGGCGGCGCAGGTGCTGAGCCCGTTCGATCCCGCGACGGTCGACCGCTTCGCGACGGAGTACGCCGAGCTGCGCAAGCACAAGGGCGTGACCTATCAGCAGGCCGCCGACACGGTGACGGACGTCTCGTACTTCGGCACGATGATGGTCCATCTGGGGCTTGCCGACGGCATGGTCTCGGGCGCCGCGCACACGACGGCGCACACGATCCGGCCGGCGTTCGAGATCATCAAGACCCGCCCCGGCGTCTCGGTCGTCTCGAGCGTGTTCCTGATGGCGCTCGCCGACCGCGTGCTCGTCTACGGCGATTGCGCCGTGATCCCCGACCCGAAGGCCGAGCAGCTCGCCGACATCGCGATCTCCTCGGCATCCACCGCTCGGCAGTTCGGCATCGACCCGCGCGTCGCGATGCTCTCGTACTCGACCGGCGAATCGGGGTCGGGCGCCGACGTCGACAAGGTGCGCGCCGCGACGGTGATCGTGCGTGAGCGGGCACCGGAACTGCTCGTCGAGGGGCCCATCCAGTACGACGCCGCGGCCGACGCCGCCGTCGCGAAGACCAAGATGCCCGACTCGCAGGTCGCGGGTCGCGCCACCGTGTTCGTCTTCCCCGATCTGAACACCGGCAACAACACCTACAAGGCCGTGCAGCGCTCGGCCAGCGCGATCGCGATGGGGCCGGTGCTGCAGGGGCTCAACAAGCCCATCAACGACCTCTCCCGTGGCGCGCTCGTCGACGACATCGTCAACACGATCGCGATCACGGCGATTCAGGCCCAGGGATACCAGGCCCAGGGATATCAGGCGCAGGATGCCGCCGCAGAAGGAGCCACCGCATGACCGTCGTGCTCGTCATCAACAGCGGCTCATCGTCGTTCAAGTACCAGCTCGTCGACGTCGAGACGCAGGAGTCCCTGGCATCCGGCCTCGTCGAGCGCATCGGTGAAGACATCGGCTCGGTCACCCACAAGACGGGGGATGCCTCGTACACGCGCGAGGTGCCGATCGCCGACCATGCCGCCGGCTTCGCGCTCATGCTCGATTCGTTCGCCGAACACGGCCCCTCGCTCGCCGAGAACCCGCCCGCCGCCGTCGGGCACCGGGTCGTGCAGGGCGGGGCCCGCTTCTTCCACCCGACGCTCATCACCGACCTCGTCGAGATCAACATCGACGAGCTGTCGGTGCTCGCCCCGCTGCACAACCCCGGCGCCGTGCAGGGCATCCGCGCTGCCCGGGCGGCGTTTCCGCAGCTGGCCCACGTCGCCGTCTTCGACACGGCCTTCCACCAGACGCTGCCGCCGGCCGCCTACACGTACGCGATCGACCGAGAGCTGGCGCGCAAGCACCGCATCCGCCGCTACGGGTTCCACGGCACGAGCCACAAGTTCGTCAGCGAAGAGGCCGCGCGGTTCGTCGGGCGCCCGCTGCGCGAGCTGAAGCAGATCGTGCTGCACCTCGGCAACGGCGCCTCGGTCGCCGCGATCGACGGTGGCCTGTCGGTCGAGACCTCGATGGGCCTCACCCCCCTCGAGGGCCTCGTCATGGGCACCCGCTCGGGCGATCTCGATCCGTCGATCCTGCTGGTGCTCGCCCGCCGCGAAGAGATGTCACCGGGCGAGCTCGACAGCTTCCTCAACAAGCGCAGCGGCATGCTCGGCCTCGCCGGCGTCAGCGACATGCGCGACATCGAAGACCGCCGCGCGGCCGGTGACGGGGCCGCGAGTCTCGCGTTCGACGTGTACATCCACCGGCTGCGGGCCTATCTCGGCGCCTACATCGCGCAGCTCGGCGGCGTCGACGTCATCTCGTTCACGGCGGGAGTCGGCGAGAACTCGCCGCTCGTGCGCGCCGCCGCCGTCGAGACGCTGGGCTTTGCCGGCGTGCACCTCGACGCCGCCCGCAACGACGAGCGTCGGAAGGGCATCCGCGTGATCTCGACCGACGACTCGCCCGTCACCGTGCTCGTCGTGGCGACCAACGAAGAGCTCGAGATCGCGCGGCAGACCCTCTCTGTCGCCGGGGTAGCGTGAGGGCGCCCGCCGCGGCATCCCACATCTGTCACACGCCGGTCTCGCGCCGCCACTACGCTGGCACGGTGACCGAGGAACTCCCTGAACTTCCCGACTTGAGAACCTACGACGGCGTGCTGTTCGATCTCGACGGTGTGCTGACGCCGACGGCCGAAGTGCACATGCACGCCTGGCAGACGATGTTCACCCAGCTCTTCGCGACCTGGGGCATCGAACCGGCATACGAGCCGGACGACTACTTCCGCTACCTCGACGGCAAGCAGCGTTACGACGGCGTCGCGAGCCTGCTGCGCTCGCGCGACGTCGAGGTGCCGTGGGGTGAGCCCGCCGATGACCCGTCCGCCGACACCGTGTGCGGCATCGGCAACCGCAAGAACGTGGTCTTCGCGAACGTGCTGCGCACCGAGGGGATCGCGCCCTACCCCGGTTCGCTCGCCCTGCTCGAGCAGTTGCGCGCCGCCGGTACCCCGATCGGCGTCGTCTCGAGCTCGAAGAATGCCGAAGAGGTGCTGGCGGCGGCAGGCATCCGCGACTTCTTCCCGGTCGTCATGGACGGCGTCGTCGCCGAGCGCGAGGGCCTGCGCTCGAAGCCCGAGCCCGACATGTTCGCGAAGGGCGCCCAGATGCTCGGCGTCGACCCTGCGCGCAGCGCCGCCGTCGAAGACGCGCACTCGGGTGTGCAGTCGGCCTCGGCCGCCGGATACTCGCTCGTCGTCGGCGTCGACCGCGGGGCGGGAGCCCAGGCCCTGCTCGACCTCGGCGCCGACCTCGTCGTCGACGACCTGTCGGCGTTCGTCTCGTGACCTCCGCCGCGAAATCCGCTGTGAACTCTGCTGTGACCGAAGGGATGGACCGAATGGACCGCGATCGCTTTCCCGTCGATGAGTGGCGCCTCGTGGAGAAGAGATTCTCGCTCGACGACGTCGGTGTGACCGAGACGCTGTTCGCCCTCGGCAACGGCTACCTGGGGCTGCGCGGCAACCACCCCGAGGGGCGCCACGCGCACGAGCACGGGACGTTCATCAACGGGTTCCACGAGGTCTTCCCCATCCGTCACGCCGAGCAGGCCTACGGCTTCGCCGAGGTCGGCCAGACGATCATCAATGCGCCGGATGCCAAGGTCATGCGGGTCTTCGTCGACGACGAGCCGCTGTCGTTCGACGTCGCCGACGTCCGCGAGTACGAGCGTGCGCTCGACATGCGCACCGGCATCATGACCCGTCACGTGCGCTGGATGACGCCCAGCGGCAAGGACGTCGTGATCGACTTCGAGAGGATGGTCTCGTTCGAAGAGAAGCATCTCGCGGTCATGCGCGTCACGGTGACCGTGTTGAACGCGGATGCCCCGGTGACGATCAGCTCGCAGCTGCTCAATCGGCAGGACGGCGAGGACGTCTACGGCGGTACGGCCCCCGGAAAAGCGAAGGCAGGGTTCGATCCGCGCAAGGCGGAGAAGATCCACGACCGCGTACTGCAGCCCCAGGAGTACTGGCAGGACGGCAGCCGCTCGGCGCTGTCGTACCGCGTGACCGAGTCGGGGATGACGATCTCGCTCGTCGCCGACCACCTGATCGAGACCGAGAACGAGTACTCGGCGCGCACCTCGGTCGAGCCCGACATCGCGAAGAACGTGTTCCGCGTGCAGGCCAAGGCGGGTGTTCCCGTCACCGTCACCAAGCTCGTGAGCTATCACACGTCGCGCGGCGTGCCCGCACGCGAGCTCGTCGACCGCGGACGGCGCACCCTCGATCGCGTCGAAGCCGAGGGCGTGCAGACGCAGTTCGACCGGCAGGCCGCGTGGATGGCCGCGTTCTGGGACCGCTCAGACGTCGTGATCGGCGGGCACCCCGACCTGCAGCAGGCGACGCGGTGGTGCCTGTTCCAGCTCGCACAGGCGGCGGCCCGCGCCGACGGTCAGGGCGTGCCCGCGAAGGGCGTCTCGGGCTCGGGCTACAGCGGCCACTACTTCTGGGACACCGAGATCTACGTCCTGCCGTTCCTCATCTACTCGACGCCGCAGTGGGCACGCAACGCGCTGCGCATGCGCTACCTGATGCTTCCCGCCGCCCGCAAGCGCGCCGCTCAGCTCAACGAGGCCGGAGCCCTGTTCCCGTGGCGCACGATCAACGGCGAAGAGGCATCCGCCTACTATGCCGCCGGCACGGCGCAGTACCACATCAACGCCGACGTCAGCTTCGCGCTCGGCAAGTACGTGCGGGCGACGGGCGACGACGAGTTCCTCTACCGCGAGGGCGTCGACATCGCCGTCGAGACCGCGCGGCTGTGGACGACCCTCGGGTTCTGGCGCTACAACGAAGACGGCGCGCCCGAGGTGTTCCACATCCACGGTGTCACCGGCCCCGACGAGTACACGACGGTCGTCAACGACAACCTCTTCACGAACGTGATGGCCCGCTACAACCTGCGCTTCGCGGCGCGGGTCGTCCGTGAGATGGCCGTGGAGGCGCCCGAGCAGTACGCATTGATGGTCGACCGTCTCGGGCTCGGCGAAGGAGAGGCGGATGCCTGGGAGGCGGCCGCCGAGGCGCTGCACATCCCGTACAGCGAGGGCCTCGGCATCCACCCGCAGGACGCGGTCTTCCTCGAACGCGAGGTGTGGGATCTCGAGCACACCCTGCCCGAGCAGCGGCCGCTGCTGCTGCACTTCCACCCGCTCGTGATCTACCGCTACCAGGTGCTCAAGCAGGCCGACGTGGTGCTCGCGCTGTATCTGCAGGGCAACCACTTCACCGACGAAGAGAAACTGGCCGACTTCGAGTACTACGACCCGCTCACGACGGGTGATTCCACGCTGTCGGCGGTCGTGCAGGCGATTCTCGCGGCCGAGGTGGGCTACCAGGACCTCGCGCTGCAGTACTTCTCGCAGTCGATCTTCGTCGACCTGGGAGACCTGCACCACAACGCCGCCGACGGCGTGCACGTGGCGTCGGCGGGCGGCGTGTGGACGGCCCTCGTCGCGGGCTTCGGCGGCATGCGCGATCACTACGGCGAGCTCTCGTTCGACCCGCGCCTGCCGGCCGACTGGCCGCTGCTGTCGTTCCCTCTGAACTGGCAGGGCACCGCGCTGCAGGTGACGGTGACCGCCGACGAGCTGGTCGTTGATGCGAACGGCGGCGAGGCCGTGACCTTCTCGGTGCGCGGCACGAAGTACACCATCGAACCCGACTCGGCGGTCACCGTGCCGCTGCAGGGCCAGGGCCCCGTGATCAGCGGACGCCCGACGCTCAGCGACATCGGCGAGTCGCTGCGCGAAGACGGCACGCTGCTGTCGGCATCCATCCCGACCATGACGACGTCGATCCCGGTCATCACGGGAACGACCCCTGTGGTCGACCCCGCCCACCACGAGGAGCACGGGAACCTGGGCATCGACTCCTGAGCGCGGCGCCGCGAGTCAGGTGACGAAGGGCGCGAGCTGCTCGGCGATCGGTGCGAGGCGTGCGACGAGCGCTTCGCCGTCGTCGATGCGGTGCCGGGGGCCTGAGAAGGCGAGGCCGCCGGCGATCGCGCCGTCGGCATCGCGCAGTGGCACGGCGAGGCATCCGTAGCCCGGCGTCGCCCCGTCGGTGCGGCGGATGCCACCCAGCGCGGCGAGCTCGGCAGCGCTCGCCGTCGCGGCGGGCGCGGTGTCTCCCGAGGCCACGAGCAGCAGCAGGCCCAGCGCGAAGCGCTCGGGCTCGCGCGCGAGCCGCACCGGGTCGCTCAGCGGGAAGTCGGGGTCCTCGTCGACCAGGTGCAGCCGATGGTCGGCGAAGCCGACGACGTGGATGCCGCCGCGCATCGCGAGCCTCGCATCCGCAATGAGCGCCCGCGCCGCCGTCGGCACCCGTGGCGGGCTGACGGCGGCGGCCAGCTGGGCCACCTTCGCCCCGAGGGCGAACCCGGAGAGGTCGGGCGTGCGCACGAGGTATTCGTCCTCGACGAGCAGGTTCAGCAGTCGATAGGTCGTCGCCCGGGGCAGGGCGAGCCGCGCCGAGAGCTCCCGCGCCGTCGCGCCCGCACCGAGTTCGGCGACCGCCTCGAGCACGGTCAGCGCGCTGTGGATGGCGCGTGGCTGACGAGCCGACAGGGCCGGCCCCGATGATCGGACGCCCTGCTCAGGCACCCGCATCACCGGGTGCGACGCCGCCCAGCACCGCGTCCGCGACCGGCACGTCGTAGCTGCCGAGCTGCCCCAGCGGTCGGCGCAGACGCCACGCGATCGCCACCGCGCACAGCGCCGCGATGCCTGCCACCACCCACATCGCGGGGCTGCCGCCCGCGAGGTCGACGACGGCGAACGCCACGATCGCGGCGAGGAGCGCCACAGCCGACACGAGCGAGATCACGAGGGTCGTGGGGGTGAGCTCGCCGATGCGGCGGAGGAAAACCGGCGCGGCAAGGCACACCAGGGCGTAGGAGAGGATTTAGCCGACGCCGCCCACGGCGATGGTCAGGTGCATGGCATCCCGCAGGTCGACGCCCGCGAGCACGAGCGCCAGCGGAACGCCGATCACGATGGGCAGCGCCACCGCGATCGCCCCGATCGGCGTGCCGAACCGGCGGTGGGTGCGGCCGGCGAGGGGAGGGACGACACCGTCGCGTCCCATCGCGAAGAGCACGCGGCTGAGCGCCGTGGTCGACCCGATCGCGCACGCGAGGAACGACGCGGCGATGCCGACGTCGGCCGCGACCGCCCAGCCGCCCAGGCCGTAGGCGTCGGCCAGCTCGTTGACGGGTGAGGCGCTGCTCGCGAAGTCGCGACCGAGGGCCGCGAACCCTGCCACCTGCGCGACGGCGGCCAGCAGGTAGAGCGCGAGGGCGATGAGAACCGTCGCACGAATGGCTCGCGGCACGGTGCGCAGCGGCGTGCGCGCCTCGACGCCGAGCGTCGCCGCACTCTCGAAGCCGACGTACGCGGTCAGGGCGACGAGCGCGCCGGCGGCGACCGTCAGCGGAGTGTCGCCGGGGCCCGGCAGGAGGGCCGCAGGGTCGATGGGCCCGATGCTGCCGAGCAGCGCCACGAGGAGCGCGACAATGAGGGCGACCGAGACACCTTCGACCACGAGCGCGACACGAGACGAGATCCGGATGCCCCGGACCAGCACCAGTGCGAGGAGGGCTGCTTCGCCGAGGAGCACGAGCGCGATCCCGGCCGGGCTGTCGATGCCCGGCCACACGCGTCCCAGCAGCAGCGTCGTGTAATACGCGCCGCCGAGGAGAGCGAACATCGCGATCGCGCCGTAGCCGACGAGCACGGCGGCGCCTGCGGCGAGCCCGCTGCGGGGCCCGAGCCCGCGGGCGGTGTAGGTGTAGAGGGCGCCCGAGGCGGCGAAGCGCCGCGCGAACTGCCCGACCGTGCCGGCGACGAGCAGGCTCAGGATGCCGGCGACCAGCAGCGACACCACGACCGCGCCCGGCGAGACGCCCGCGACGAGCAGCGCGATGGTCGTCGCGGCGGCGGCGGGGGCGACGGCGGCGACCGACTGCGCCATGACGTCGACGAAGCCCACGCTGCGCCGGTCGAGGCCGTGCAGCGGCGACCGTGCACCGAAGTCGTGCACCGGCGCGGGGCTGCGGATCGCGCGCTCCAGTGCGGTCATGTCCCACCTCCCGTCGCCGCGATCGTACGGCGCGGCCGTTGCCCCCGGGCGACACCCGTGTTTCCGCATCGTTTCCCCGAATGAGACACCCCGGCACCGCGATCCCGTTCCGCGCGCGCCGATTTTTCACGGCCGCGAGACGGTGACGTGATGCGGCCGCGTCAAGCTCGTGGCATCCGCCCCTCCCCGCCCGGCACCACCCTCCCGAAGAGAGGTCATCATGACCAGACTCGAAGCTCCCGGCACCACCACCGTCCCTGCCCGCGCGCTCTCCGGATCGCTGGGCGCCACCGCGATCGTCTTCATGGTCGTCGCCGCCGCGTCGCCGCTCACCGTCATCGGCGGTGCGGCTCCGCTCGGCATCCTGCTCGGCAACGGCGTGGGCTTCCCCGCGCTCTACGCGATCAGCGCCGTCATCCTGCTGCTGTTCGCCGTCGGCCTGTCGACCATGTCGCGGCACATCCCGAAGCCGGGCGCGTTCTTCACGTACGTCGGCTACGGTCTCGGCCGGTCGACGGGCCTCGCCGCCGCGTGGATCGCGATGCTGACCTACACGACCATCCAGGTCTCGGTCTACGGCTACGTCGGCTACATCCTCGCCTACACGGCGCAGTCGACCCTCGGGGTCACGCTGCCGTGGTGGCTGTTCTCGCTGCTCGTCATCGGGCTCGTGGGCATCCTGGGCTATCGGCACATCGACCTCTCGAGCAAGGTGCTCGGCGTGCTGCTGATCGCCGAGGTCGGGATCGTCGCGGTGCTCGTCGCGGTCGTGCTGTTCTCGGCGCCCGAGGGGCTCAGCCTCGCGCCGTTCGAGCCCTCGAACGTCGTCAGCGGTTCGCCCGGCGTCGGGCTCATGTTCGCGATCGCGGCCTTCATCGGCTTCGAGGCGACGGCGATCTTCCGCGACGAGGCGAAGGATCCTGACAAGACCATCCCGCGCGCCACGTACATGGCCGTCATCGGCATCGGCGTCTTCTACACGGTGGCATCCTGGGGTCTCGTGATGGCGTGGGGCCCGAGCGCGATCGTCGATGCGGCCGCCACCGACCCCGGCAGCCTGATCCTCCGCACGATGGCGATCTACCTCGGCAGCGCCGGCGAGATCATCACGAACGTGCTCCTGATCACCTCGATGTTCGCGTGCGTGCTCTCGTTCCACAACGTCGTCACGCGCTATCAGCACTCCATGTCGAGCGCGGGTGTCCTGCCCGAGCGACTCTCCGCCGTGCACGAGCGGCACCTCTCGCCGCACACCTCGTCGCTCGTGCAGACCGCGACGGCGGCCGTGCTCATCGCGGTGTTCGCGCTGTTCCAGCTCGATCCCGTGCTCGCCGTGTTCACGTGGTTCGCGGGTGTCGCGACCCTCGCGATCGCGATCCTCATGGCGGTCACCTCGGTCGCGGTCATCGTCTACTTCCTGCGCACCCGCAAAGACCGGCGCCTCTGGCAGACGGTGATCGCACCCGCGCTCGGCTTCATCGGGCTCGTGCTGTCGGCGGCGCTCATCGTCGCCTACTTCCCGATCATGGTCGGTGATGTGGATGCCGAGGGCGCGCCCGTGTTCGGCGGACTCAGCTGGTTCCTGATCGCCCTGGTCGTGGTCTTCCCGGTGATCGGCTACGTGCAGGCCGCCTGGATCCGCACGCGCCGCCCGGCCGCCTACGCCAAGCTCACCGACGCCATCGCCGGCTGACCTGCCATCCCCTACTCAAGGAGAACGACATGACCATCACCGACCCCACCGTCGTCGCGGCCTTCGCCGCCCCGCCCGCCCCCAGCCACCCGCTCGCCTCATTGTCGGCGGCCGAGATCGACGCCGTCCGCGCCGTCGTGCTCGCGCTGCCGACGACGACCGAGCGCACCCGCTTCGCGTACGTCGGCCTCGAAGAGCCGCACAAGGGTGAGATCCTCGCGTGGGAGCAGGGCGCTGCGGTGCCCGAGCGCGCCGCGCGCGTGCAGCTGCTCGACATGACCACGACGCGCTCGAGCGACCTCATCGTCTCGCTGCGCACCGGCGCCGTGCTGCGCGAGACGGTGCTCGACGGCACCGCCGGCCAGCTGCCCATCCTCGACGCCGAGTTCGAAGAGGTCGGGGTCATCGCGAACGAGGACGAGGCCTGGGTCGCCGCGCTCGCGGCACGCGGCCTGAGCGTCGACGACGTCGTGCTCGTGCCGCTGTCGGCGGGCAGCTACGGGCTGCCGGGGGAGGAGGGGCGGCGCATCCTGCGCACCTTCGCGTTCCGGCAGGACCACCCGAAGGACCACCCGTGGGCCCACCCGGTCGACGGGCTGACCGCTTACATCGACGTCGCCGCGCGTGCCGTGATCGACATCGTCGACACTCCCGGCTTCATGGTGCCCGAGACGAGCGGCAACTTCGACGACCCCGAGCTGCAGGGCGCGCCGCTCGAGGGGCTGAAGCCGATCGTCATCACGCAGCCGGAAGGATCGAGCTTCACCGTCGACGACGAGCACGTCGTCTGGGGTGACTGGGACCTGCGCATCGGCTTCGACACGCGCGAGGGCCTGATCCTGCGTCAGCTCACGTTCAAGGACCGGCCGGTCATGTACCGCGGTTCGATCAGCGAGATGGTCGTGCCCTACGCCGACCCCGCGCCGAACCGCTTCTGGCAGAACTACTTCGACACGGGGGAGTACCTGTTCGGCCGCTACACGAACGAGCTCGAGCTCGGCTGCGACTGCGTCGGCGACATCACCTATGTGGATGCCGTGCTCGCCGACGAGCTCGGCGCTCCCCGCACCGTGCGCAACGGCGTCTGCATGCACGAAGAGGACTTCGGATCACTGTGGAAGCACACCGACATCTTCACGGGCTCGAGCGAGGTGCGCCGCCAGCGCCGCCTCGTGATCTCGTTCTTCACGACCGTCGGCAACTACGACTACGGCTTCTTCTGGTACCTCTACCTCGACGGCACGATCGAGTGCGAGGCGAAGCTCACGGGCATCCTTTTCACCTCGGCCTACCCGGGCGAGGACTACCCGTTCGCCTCGCAGGTCGCCCCGGGACTGGGCGCGCCGTATCACCAGCACCTCTTCTCTGCGCGCCTGGACATGACCGTCGACGGCGTCGCGAACGTCGTGAACGAGATCGACGCGGTGCGAGTGCCGGTCTCGGCGACGAACCCCGCGGGCAACGCCTTCACGAAGCAGGTGACGCCGATCACGTCCGAGCTCGTGTCGGGTCGCGTGGCCGACGGAGCGCGCAACCGCGTCTGGCAGATCGCCTCGACCGAGCAGACGACCTCGCTCGGCCAGCCGACGTCGTACGTGCTGTTCCCGACCGAGACGCCCGTGCTGCTCGCCGACGACGACTCGTCGATCGCCTCGCGCGCGGCGTTCGCGACGAAGAACCTCTTCGTCACGAAGTACGACCCCGACGAGCGCTACGCGGCGGGCGATTTCGTCAACCAGCACCCGGGCGGCGCGGGCATCCCGGCCTTCATCGCGGGCGACGAGCCGCTCGTGGGCGAGGACCTCGTGCTCTGGCACACGTTCGGGCTCACGCACTTCCCGCGCAACGAGGACTGGCCGGTCATGCCGATGGACTACGCCAAGTTCACGCTCAAGCCGTACAACTTCTTCGAGCGCAACCCCGTGCTGAACGTGCCGGCTCCGGCGGGTCACTGCGCCCCGGCATCCGGCCACGATCACAGCGCACACGGTCACGATCACAGCGCGCAGGGTCACGCCGGCGACGGCCACGCCTGCCACTGTTGACGACGTGATCCTGCACCTCCTTGCGCTCGCGCCCGCCGCGGTCGGTCTGTGCTGCGTCGCAGCCGACCGTCGGCGGGCGCGGGCCGTCGAACTCGGCGCGGCGCTGCTCATGATGATCGCGATGGTGGATGCCGCGGTGACCGGCTTCGTGCCCGTCATCTGGTGGGTCGCGGCGCTCGTCGGTGGCGCGATGCTCCTCGCGGCGGTGCGCGGGCGCGGTCGGGCGCGCGCCGATGCCGCGATGAGTGACGTGATGGGCGGCGGCACCGCCATGGCCGTCCACTCGGCGACGGGAATGGTCGTGATGGCGGCTCTCATGATGTCGATGACCGGCGGCGCAGTGGTCGGTGGCGCGGGGCCTGGCGGCGCGATGCTCGACGGTGGCCACGCGCATCACACCGCGGCTCCCTCGCTCGCGGTGACCGGACTGGTTCTGGGGGCGGCCTACTTCGTGGCCTCGGCGGGCCTCGCGTGGCGCAGCCGCGCGGCGCTCGACCGCGCGCAGTACGCGGCGATGGCGGGCTCGGTCACGCTGATGTCGCTTGCGCTGATCGCCTGATCGCCTGGTCCGCTGCGGGCGGGTGAGACCCCGAACCTCGCTCGGCGACGATCGCGCGCACGGCGTCGCGTCCGGCGCGGTTCGCGCCGACCGTCGACTGCGACGGTCCGTAGCCGATCAGGAACAGGCGCGGCTCGTCGAGCGAGCGTCCACCTTCGACGCGGATGCCACCGGAGGGCGTGCGCAGCCCCAGCGGCGCGAGGTGGCGGATGTCGGGGCGGAAGCCGGTCGCCCAGAGGATCGCGTCGGCGCGTTCGAGGGTGCCGTCAGGCATCCGCACGCCGTCCGGCTCGATCGCCGTGAACATCGGATGCCGCACGAGCACGCCCCGCGCGCGGGCTGCTTCCGACCACGCGGTGCGGTGCTGCCCGGTGACCGAGATGACGCTGCCGGGCGGTTCGCCGCGGCGCACGCGCTCTTCGACGCCCGCGATCGCCGCGATGCGTGCGGCGGTGTCGAACTCGGTGGCATCCCACCGCACCTCGGCGCGCGTCACCCAGAACGTGTCGGTGACGTGCGAGATCTCGTCGAGCAGCTGCACGGCCGAGATTCCCGCGCCGACGATCACGACCCGCCGGCCCGCGAACTCGGCGGCCGAGACGTAGTCGTGCACGTGCAGCTGCCTGCCCGCGAACGTGTCGGCGCCGGGAACGTGCGGCCAGAATGGGCGTCGCCACGTGCCTGTCGCGTTGATCACGTCGCGCGTCGACCAGGTGCCGTGGTCGGTTTCGACGAGCAGCCGGCCGCCTGGATCTGCATCGGCACGGCGCACGGCACGCACGTCGATCGGGCGCCGCACTCGGAGGTCGAACCGGTCTTCGTACGCCGCGAAGTAGGCGGGCACCACCGTGCGCGCCTCGGCGCCGGGATCAGCCGGCGGCACAGGGAACCCCGGCAGTTCGTGGATGCCATTGACGGTCGCCATGTGCAGCGACGCCCAACGATGCTGCCAGGCTCCGCCGGGGGCGGCATCGGCGTCGAGCACGACGAACGTGGGCTGCCCGGCCGCGGCGGTGCCTGGGGGCTCGTAGCCGCGCCGGCGCAGGTGATACGCCGCCGAAAGCCCCGCCTGGCCCGCGCCGATCACGGCGACGTCGACCGACTGCAGTTCCACTCCGGGTGCAACGGCTCGCCGCGTGCTTGTGTTCCCGGCGCGGCGCGGCGCCCACCCGCCCGCCGGACGCGATGTCGGGCGCACGCCGTAGGCTGTTCGGGTGACCACCGCCCTGTATCGCCGCTACCGGCCCGAGAGCTTCGGCGAGATGATCGGGCAGGCCCAGGTCACCGATCCGCTGATGACGGCGCTGCGCGGCGACCGCGTCGGTCACGCCTACCTGTTCAGCGGCCCGCGCGGGTGCGGAAAGACCACGTCGGCGCGCATTCTGGCGCGGTGCCTCAACTGCGCCGAGGGCCCGACCGACACCCCGTGCGGCACGTGCGACAGCTGCATCGAGCTCGGTCGCGGCGGGGGAGGCTCGCTCGACGTGGTCGAGATCGACGCGGCATCCCACAACGGCGTCGACGACGCGCGCGACCTGCGCGAACGCGCGATCTTCGCGCCCGCGCGCGATCGCTTCAAGATCTTCATCCTCGACGAGGCGCACATGGTGACGCCGCAGGGCTTCAACGCGCTGCTGAAGCTCGTCGAAGAGCCGCCCGATCACGTCAAGTTCATCTTCGCCACGACCGAGCCTGAGAAGGTCATCGGCACGATCCGATCGCGCACCCACCACTACCCGTTCCGACTCGTCGCGCCGGCCGCGATGCTCGAATACGTCGAGCAGCTGTGCGCGCAAGAGGGCGTGCAGGTCGAAGCCGGCGTGCTGCCGCTCGTCGTGCGGGCCGGTGGCGGGTCACCCCGTGACACGCTGTCGCTGCTCGATCAGCTGATCGCGGGCTCCGACCCTTCGACAAGCTCGGGGACCGCGTTGGTGAAGTACAAGCGTGCGGTCGCCCTGCTCGGCTACACGCACGCCGAGCTGCTCGACGAGGTCGTGAACGCCTTCGCCGTACACGACGCGGGCGCGGCCTTCGCCGCGATCGACCGGGTCGTGCAGACCGGGCAGGATCCGCGCCGTTTCGTCGACGATCTGCTCGAGCGGCTGCGCGACTTGATCATCATCGCCGCGACGGGTGAGGGCGCGACATCGGTGCTGCGCGGCGTGCCCGCCGACGAGCTCGAGCGCATGTCGCGGCAGGCGACGGTCTTCGGCACCGACCGACTCTCGCGCATCGCCGACCTCGCCGTCAACGCGCTCGACGACATGACCGGCGCCACCTCGCCGCGGCTGCAGCTCGAGCTGCTCGTCGCGCGCGTGCTGGCGTCGGAGTCGGCGGGCCCCGCCGGGGTGGCTGCGGTGGCGCCGCCCGCCGGCAAACGTGCTGTGGGCGTCGCGCCCGCGCCGGCTGTGCCC
>JASCPF010000030.1 GCA_029959325.1 Microbacteriaceae bacterium PS02068 | reverse complement strand
CATCTATGCCGCGCGCGGCCTCGGCCGCGGCGCGGGACCCGCCGGCCAGCACTGACGCGCGCGCACGCTCTACCCGCGACCGCCGCAGTCAGCGCAGCCGCCCCGCACGCAGCCGCGCCGCAGCCCACGCGTCCTCCACCCACGCGTCGCGAGACCGCGCATCTGCACCGATCTCCACCGCGAAACGGTGCAGTTGCGCGGTTTCGCGGTGAGCTACGGGCAGCCGACCGAGATACGCAATCGCCGCGGATAGCCCTGCCACGGCGGTCAACCGCGCCACGCCCGCGACCGCGCTGTGCGACGCGAGTCCCGGAGCTACGTCACACCGTGCCCGCGAGCTCTCGCCCCGCGGCCCCCAGCCAGGTCTGCGGCGAGGCGAGCGACGCCTGCGCTGTGCCGGCGAGCTCTGACAAGGAGACCACGCGGTGATAGCCGCCGACGAGCTCCGACCCGGCGACCCGCCCGGCGACGAGCGCGACCGGCACCCCCGCCGCGCGCGCCTGTTCTGCGACGATCGCGGGAGCTTTGCCGCCCGCTGACTGCGCGTCGAAGCTGCCTTCCCCGGTGATGACGTAGTCCGCGGTCGATATCGCATCGGCGAGGCCGGTCAGCTCGCTCACGGCCATCGCCCCCGACACGAGCTCTGCGCCCCACGCGAGCAGTGCAAAGCCGACGCCCCCCGCGGCGCCGGCGCCCGGCGAGGCCGGACTCGCATCGAGCAGGCGTGCGGCGTGCGCCATCGCCGTGTCGACCTCGACGATCTGCGCGGGTGAGAGTCCCTTCTGCGGCCCGAACACGTGGGCGGCTCCGGTGTCGCCGGTCAGCGGACCTCCGACGTCGGTGAGCACGACGGCTCCGCCCAGAGGCATCCGTCTGAGGTCCGACAGGTCGACGCCCGTCGCGGCGCGCAGGCCCTGCGCGCCGAAGGCGACCCGTGCGCCGTCGCGATCGACGAAGCGCGCGCCGAGCTCGGTGAGCATCCCGAGGCCCATGTCGGTCGACGCGCTCGACCCGATGCCGAGCACGAGCCGCGACACTCCGTGGTCGAGTGCCGCCGAGATCGCCTGCCCGAACCCACGTGTGTGGGCGCTCAACGGATGCCTCGCAGAGCCGAGCAACTCGATGCCCGACGTGCTCGCCAGCTCGACGACCGCTGTGCCACCCGGTGAATCCTCGGCAGCGGGAAGCAGGAGCCAGTGCGCCTCGACGGGTGCGTCGTCGGGTCCGACCACCGTCACCGGCATCCGCACCGCGCGATCGACCGCGGCGGCGAACGCATCGAGCGTCCCCTCGCCGCCGTCCGCCATCGGCGAGATCACGAGCGCGTCATGGGGGCGGACGGCTCGCCATCCCTCCGCGATCGCCTCCGCCGCGCGACGTGCGTCGATGCTGCCCTTGAAGCTGTCGGGCGCGATGACCACGCGCCAGGTGTCGTCACTCACCGTCGTTCATCGCCGAAGAGTCGGCGTGCTGTCGCGAAGGAGCACCTCGAACTCGAGCCCCTGCATGGAGGGCTGCCAGTCTGGATCGATGGCCGCCCGCAGCGCCTCGTACCCCATGGCCTCCAGCGGAACATGCACGGTCGTCAATTGCGGGACCACATCCCGGGCGATGGCGACGTCGTCGAAACCGGCGATCGCGACATCCTGCCCCGGCGTCATCCCCCGCTCGCGCACCGCAGACATCGCGCCGATCGCCAGGAGATCGGAGATACCGAAGATGACAGTCCGCGGAGCGATGCCCTCGTCGAGAACGATCGACATGCTCTCGCGCGCCGACTCGCGAGAGAACCCACCCCGCAGCAGGCGCGCTCGATTACCGGTGCCGGCTTCGAAGCCCTCGGCGAAGCCGCTCACGCGCGCATCGCTGGTGACGACGCCGGAGTCTGCCGCCAGGACGATCGCGTGCTCGTACCCCTGCGCGATGAGCGCTTCAGCGAGGGTGCGCGCCGCCCTGTGATTGTCGAAAGCGACTGTCCGGGTGCCGACGAGACCACGGCCGAGCGTGACGAGGGTCCCGCCCGCCGACTCGAGCAAGGCGACTTCGTGCTGCAGATCGGGCACCGACGCTGCGGTCGTCCGCGAGGCCGCGAGGATGACCCCTCGCGGTCGCTGGCCACGTAGTGCGCGGAGAAGCCGCACCTCGCGCTCTGGATCACGATCGGTGATCGCGATCGTCATGACGAGTCCTGCCTCGTCGGCCCCGCGGGCAACGCCGGCCGCAAGTTCACCGAAGTAGGGGTCTGCGATGTCAGCGACCAAGAGCGCGACGGTGGCTGACGTGCCGCGCGCGGTCGCCTGCGCAGAGAGGTTCGCCGTGTAGCCGAGCCGCTCGGCGGCCGCCTCCACCCGGGCGCGATAGGAGTCGGCGACTTTGCGGGTCGAGCCGTTCAGAACGCGCGAGGCAGTGGCCAACGACACCCCCGCAGCCCGGGCGACGTCGTCGAGCGTCGTCGCGGAGCCGGGCTGATCTCGCCGGTCGGTGGCCACGCTCCTCACGGCCGCGATCGCGCGTTCGATGGCAGAGACTGAGACAGGTGCGGCGAAACCGTCGACGAAAAGCGCGCGACGACGTGGCGCACGACCTCGTCCGGATCGCTCGCCCAGATGCTCTCGTTGAAGATTTCCACCTCGATGTCGCGATCGTAGCCGGTCGCCTCGACGGCCGCGGTCAGCGACGCGAAGTCGATGATGCCGTCGCCCGGGTAGTGGCGGCTGAGCAGAACATCCGCCGCCAGCGGCGTCTTCCAGTCGCACACCTGATACGTGGCGATGCGCCCCTCACGGCCCGCGCGCGCGATCGAGGAGAGCACGTCGGGATCCCACCAGATGTGGAACGTGTCGACGGTCACCCCGACGACGGAAGGATCGAAGCCCGCGGCGAGGTCGAGCGCCTGGCCGAGAGTCGAGACGACGCAGCGATCCGAGGCATACATCGGATGCAGCGGCTCGATCGCGAGCGTGACGCCCGACGCGGCGGCATCCGGCGCCAGCTCTTCGAGGGCCTCGCGTACTCGCTCGCGCGCGCCGATGAGGTCGCGGGATGCCTCGGGGAGCCCACCCGCGACGAGCACAAGAATCGCCGTGGACCCCGGCGCGGCAGCCGCGGCGAGGGTCGCCGTCTCTTCGATGGCGCGGCGATTGTCGTCGATCGCGGCACGGCGCTGCGGGCCCCCGGGCACCGTGAAGAATCCGCCGCGGCAGTAGGTCGTGAAGCGCAGACCCGAGCCGGCGAGCATCGACGCAGCGGTCTGCAGCCCCACCTCGTGCACGGGTTCGCGCCACAGACCGATGCACCGCACCCCCGCCTCGGCCGTCGCGCGCAGCGCGGTGGCGAGGTCGGCGTGCTTGATGGTGGCCTGATTGATCGACAGACGAGGGTCGACGACGCCGGTCATACGATCGCTCCGGGGGCGTCGATGCCGTTGTGGCGCAGCATGCCGTGCCAGCGAGTGGCGGCGAGTTGGGGATGCTCGAGCGCGAGTGACGCGTTGGCGAGCTCGACGATGCGCGACAGGTGCGGCAGGCTGCGCGCCGCATGCAGTCCGCCGACCATCTGGAAGGCCGGCTGGTGGCCGTTCAGCCACGACAGGAACGCCACACCCGTCTTGTAGTAGAACGTCGGGGCGGCGAAGACCTGGCGGCTGAGCGCCTCGGTCGGCCCGAGGATCTCGAGGTACCGGGCCGGGTCGCCGGCGTCGAGCGCCTGGATCGCCGCCGAGGCGACCGGCGTGATCGCGGCGAAAGCCCCGAGCAGCGCGTCGGAGTGCTGCCGCGGTGCGCGAAGGTCGCGCTGAGGCTGGGACGAGGAGGGGACGTCGCCGCCGCCGATGAGGCCGACGTAGTTGAAGTCGTCGCCGGTGAACATCCGCACGTCGCCGGGGAGACGCTCGCGCACCGCGACCTCCGACTCGGCGTTCAGCAGGCTCATCTTCACCCCCGCGACCTTGTCGTGGTTCTCGCGGATGATCTGCAACAGCACGTCGGATGCCTCGGGCCAGGCATCCGACCCGAAGTAGCCCTGCAGCTGCGGGTCGAACGCGGTGCCGAGCCAGTGCAGCACGACGGGTGTGGTCGCCCGCCCGAGCACCTCACGGTAGACGCGGCGATAGTCCTCAGCGCGCTCGGCGACACGAGCAAGGTGACGGGATGCCATGAGAACAGGCCCCGCGCCGTGCTCCTCCGTGAACTCGAGCTGGGTCACGTAGGCGTCGATGACCTCGCCGAGCGAAATGTTCTCCGCCTCGACGTGGTCGGTGTTGACACCGACGACCACGGATCCGCCCTCTTCGCGGGCGACCTGTGCCGAGCGGGCGATGAGCTCGCGCGTCGCCGCGGCGTCGAGCCCCATGTTGCGCTGCGCGGTGTCCATCGCGTCGGCAACGCCCAGGCCCCACGAGTAGACAGCCCGGCGGAAGTCGAGCGTCGCGTCCCAGTCGATCTCAGCCGGGCGCCCGGGGGTGTTGTCGGCCCAGGTCTGGGGCACCACATGCGCGGCGGCGTAGACGACGCGCGAGCGCAGCGGCCCTGCGGGGCGCGCGTAGCCGGGGGCGTCGTTCAACTCGGCGGCGGAGAGCGTCCCGTCGCCCGAGAGGAGGGTGAGGTGCGGCATCCGGTTCACTCCAGAGTGAGCGCGGACAGCTCGACCTTGCGACCCTCGCGGCTCGACTGCAGGCCGGCCTCGGCCAGCAGCACGCCGCGGGCACCCGCGAGCAGGTCGAAGGCGTAGGGGGTGCCTTGCACGTAGGAGATGAGGAACTCCTCCCACTGCTGGCGGAAGCCGTTCTGGAACACGTCATTGGTGGGCACGTCAGCCCAGTCGGCGTCGTAGTCATGGTCGTCGGCGAGATCGGGGTTCCAGACCGGCTTCGGCGTGGCGTTCCGGTGCTGGATCTTCGCGCCGAACAGGCCTACGACGGCCGAGCCGTGCGTGCCGTCGACGTGGAACTCGACGAGCTCGTCGCGGTTCACGCGCACGGTCCACGACGAGTTGATCTGCGCGACGATGTCGCCCTCGAGCTCGAAGATGCCGTACGCGGCATCTTCGGCGGTAGCGGTGTAGTGCTCGCCGCGCTCGTCCCACCGGTCGGCGATGTGGATCGCGGACTGCGCGTAGACGGTCTTGACCGCGCCGAACAGATTCTCGAGCACGTAGTTCCAGTGCGGGAACATGTCGACGATGATGCCGCCGCCGTCCTCGGCACGGTAGTTCCACGCGGGACGCTGAGCGGGCTGCCAGTCACCCTCGAAGACCCAGTACCCGAACTCGCCGCGCACCGAGAGGATGCGGCCGAAGAAACCCGAGTCGATGAGTCGCTTCAGCTTCTGCAGCCCCGGCAGGTAGAGCTTGTCGTGCACGACGCCGGTCTTCACCCCCGCCGCCTCGGCGAGCCGGGCGAGCTCGAGGGCCTCGTCGGCCGTCTCGGCGGTGGGCTTCTCGGTGTAGATCGTCTTGCCGGCCGCGATCGCCTTGCGCAGCGCCGAGGCGCGGGCCTTCGTCACGAGGAAGTCGGCGTAGATCTCCCACTGAGGGTTGGCGAGGGCAGCGTCGAGGTCGGTCGTGTAGTCGTCGATTCCGTGCGTGGCGGCAAGTTCGGCGAGCTTGGCCTCGTTGCGTCCGACGAGTAGCGGCTTCACCGTGACCTTGGTTCCGTCAGCCAGCTCAATTCCCCCCTGATCGCGGATCGCGAGGATCGAGCGGACGAGGTGTTGCCGGTACCCCATGCGCCCCGAGACGCCGTTCATGATGATGCCGATCTCGCGAACCGCCGGTTCCACGCTCCGCGAGCGGGAAGGGACGAACGATGGGGCCGCTGAAGCCATGTGAGGGGTCCTCTCGGTAGGTGGACGAGCTGCTGCTCGCGACTGCTGCTAGCATTTGGGTAAGCGCTTTCCTATTATGCATGGAGGACGACTCAGCGCAACCGTCGAACATGAACCGCATGTGCTCGCTGAATGATGGATGCAGCTAAGCGAAAGGAGGACACCGTGGAACCGAACGGCGACGGTGCCACCGAACCGCGCGCAGCGGCAACTGAGCGGCGGCAGGGTGAGCTGCTTGAACTGCTCCGACGGGCGGGGCGGGTCGACGTCGGTTCCGCCGCCGCGCGCTTGGGTGTCACGCAGGAGACGCTCCGCCGCGACATGCGGGCGCTCGAGAAGGCGGGCCTGATCCGTCGGACGTACGGCGCCGCCTACCCGGTGGAGAGCGGGCGGTTCGAGTCGATCTACGACCCCGACGGCATCACGACCGAGGAAGAGAACCGCATCGCCCTCGCTGCGGCGGCGATGCTCGGCACGGCGGAGACGGTCTACATCGACGAAGGGCAGCTGCCGCTGATGGTCGCGCGCGCCCTGACGACAGAGCGCAACCTGACGATCGTGACGAGTTCGCTGGTGTCGGCGATCGAACTCGCGCGCCGGGCGAACACGGAGGTCTACCTCGTAGGGGGGCGTGTCAAGGCGACCACACTCGCCACGGTCGAGCATGCCGGCGACGGTCAGCTCGCGCGGATGGTCATCGATCTCGCGTACATGACGGCGAACGGGATCTCACCGGACACCGGACTCACGACGCCCGACCCCACCGCCGCCGAGGTCAAACGCCAGGCGATCAGCTCGTCCTCGCGCCGGATCTTCGTCGGCACACACACCCGTTTCGGCGTCTCCACGTTCGCGCGCTTCGCCGTCGTGGGCGCATTCGAAGCCATCGTCACAGGCATCCAGCTGCCCGCGCACCGCGCTGCGGAGTTCACCCACCTGGGGGCGCGCGTCGCGCGAGTGTGAGAGTCAGCGCCAGTCGACGTCGTCGAGATCGATCACGATCTGGTCCTGCGGCTGGTCGGGGCTGACCCGGGCAAGGATTCGTGATCCTTCGACGGATGCCTCCGCCCGCAACTGTGCGCGCGGCCCCGATGCCAGCACCGCCGCGGCGACGAAGACGTCTACCCCGCCACCCCTGACGCGGCCGACGAGCTCGGGGACGACCGCCCACGATCCGAACGCTGTGCCCGCGGGCGCGGGGTTCACCTCCACGCGTTCGAAGCCGACCAGGCCACGCAGCGACGCCGAAAGGCTGCCGTCGGCGAGCTGGACCTCTGCGGTGACGCCCTCGGTGTTCACCTCGAGACCGGACGGTCCCCCGTCTGAGGCGATCGCCCAGCCCGACAGTCGCACCTCAACCCCCTCCGGAACGCCGACGACGCGTGCGATCCGCAGTTCGACCTCGCGGTGCGTGACCGTGAGCAGATCGATGCGCGCACCGGGGAGGACGAGCCCGAAGCCCGTCGTCGCGCTCGCTTCGAAGGGACTGGGAACGGGAAAACGCGGATGGAAACTCGACGCCGCCATCCCCTCACGTGCCGCGAGCTTGAGGATCCGGCGGCGGACGCTGCGAACGCCGCGGTGCACCAGGCTCACGTCGTTGTCGGGCGGGTTGAAGGCCGCCGTCGGCCCGGTGCGCGTCGAGTAGGCGACCCGGGCATACAGCGGATCGCTCGGCGCGTCGTCTCGTTCGACGTACGGAATGTGATCGCTGCCGTGATTGTGCACCCGCACGAGGCCGGTCGCCGAACGTTGCACGAGCAGCCCCGCGGGCGCGATCGCCGCCACCGCCTCTCCGATGCCGTGCACGGGCTCGGGCTCGGTCCAGAACGGGTGCTCGGGCCCCGCCAGGAGGCCGACGAACGCCTTGGATGCCCAGTACGGCGACCCGGGGCCGGAGTAGCTCTGCATCGTGGCGGCATGCGCGCCATGCCATCCCATCGACAGCACCCCGCCGCGGAGGGCCCCGCGTTCGAGGAAGTACCGAAGCCCACCCGAGGCGATCGAGCGCGTCATCCCGGGCGTGAGAGGTGACGCACCGGCGACACCTCCCAACGCCACCGAGGCGACCGCCGCCATCCGGTACGACAGGGATCTGCCGAAGTAGAGCGGCGCCCCGTTGTCGTCGAACGTGAGCGTGAACCCGCGGAGAAACGCGTGCAGCCGCTCCTCGAGCCGGCTCTGCAGTTCGACGTCCCCGGTGGAGCGGGCGAACAGCAGCGGGTAGAAGTGCATCGCCCACCCGTTGTAGTGGTCGTACGCCTCCTGCTCGCCGTCCCGGTACCACCCGTCACCGCGGTACCAGTGCCCCAACAGCTGAAGCCCACGAGTGATGGCCCGTCGCGTCGCGTCGTCGCCGCGCCCGACGGATTCGAGGAAACCCGCGATCGTCAGGGCGAAAAGGTACCAGTTGTTCGGCGCGGGCTCTTTGCCCAGCGCACTGGCCAACCACGCGGCGACGTCGTCGCATTCGCGCACCGAGAGGCGCTCCCAGACCGCGGATCGCGTGAGCGAAAGTGACAGCGCGACGCTGGCCGCTTCGACCTGCGACTGGCCGAATCGTCCGAGATCGCCGATCGGGGGCCAGCTCTCGCGGCCGTCACCGCCCCGACGAGTTCCCGCGACGAGGCCCTCGCGATAGCGCTCGAGGTGCACGTCGGCGCGCACCGGGTCGCCGTGGTGCAGGAATGCCGCCAGGAGGAACGTGCGGGCGAATCCTTCCAGACCGTCGGTGCGCATGCCCTGCTGCGAGGGCGGCCCGGGCAGGTGGATCAGCGCCGATGACGCAGAGGCGTAGGGGGCAACCCCCAACAGCATCTGATCGGCGCACTCGATCCAGTGCTCCCTGCCGAAGCCGGTGCGAGGGCTGAGCACCCGATCCGGTGACGAGAGCGAGACGCCGAGAAGTGCCCCGTTCATGGGATGCCCCTCATGAGACTCACCAAGCGGGCGAACTGCGTCGAGACGGCCGGAAGCTCAGGATGCCACGTGCGCTCCCACTCAAGCACGACCGGCACATGCGCTCCGGCGATCACCCCGCGCAGCTCTTCGAACGGGAAGACGCCCTCTCCGAGCGCCACGGGAACGGGCTCGTCGCGAGAGCGGACGTCCTTGACCTGGATGTGCGAGAGCAGCGGCGCCAGCGCGGTGAAAGAGTCTTCGAGAGACTCGCCCGCACACCAGGTGTGGGCGGTGTCCCAGATGACGCCGACGCGCGATCGCACCTCCGCCGGCACCCGGTCGAGCAAGGCGATGATGTCGCTGGCGCGCGAGTGCGAGTCGTGCGTCTCCACGAGCACCTTCGCCCGCACGCCCGGCGTGGAGTGCACGGCGGCAGTGATCACCGAGGCGGCACGGCGTTCGGTCGATTCGCGGTCCGCACCGGCCGGGGCCCCGACGAAGACCCTGACGCCCCGTGCCTGTGCGGCGTCGGCGAGCCGGAGTTGGTGCACCAGCGCCGCGGCTTCCGCATCGGCATCCCCTGCAGCGAGTGACACGTACCCGCTGAGGGCGAGGATGCCCAGGCCTGCGGCCGAGGCGTCGCGTCCGACGGCGGATGCCTCGGCCACCGACGACACGGCGGACAGCACCTGATCGTCGGCGAGGCGCACTTCGAGCGCCGTGATGCCGGTCGCGTCGGGGTCCGCATCGCCCCCGAGGAGCGCGAGAACCTCCGACCATTCGAGCTCGGGCGTTCCGAGCGTGGCCAGGCCGAGCACGGGAGTGGTCATCCCTTCAGCCCGGACTGGGCGAGGCCGGCGATGAAGTACCGCTGACCGATCACGAACAGCAGGATCATGGGGATCACGGCCACGGCAGACATGGCCATGAGGAAGGGCCATTGCGGTGTGCCGGCCGTGGTCTGGGTGAACGCCGCCAGACCGAACTGGAGCGGACGGAGGGCTTCCGAGCTCGTCGCGACCAGAGGCCACATGAACCCGTTCCATCCCCACTCGACGTTGAACAGCGCGATCGTGATGAACGCGGGTTTGGCGAGCGGAGCCATGATCCGGAAGAAGATGCCGATCTCACTGACCCCGTCGAGTCGGGCCGCATCGGCGAGATCACGGGGCAGCGACACGAAGAACTGTCTCGCGAGGAAGACGAACAGGGGCGCCGAGATGAAGGGCACGATCAGCGCCCACCACGTGTTGACCCATCCCGAGCCGCCCTGACCGAAGATGTCGTTGCCGCCCGCCAGCGGGACGCTGCGGATGATCATGAAGAGGGGGACGATCAGGATCTGGAACGGAACGATGAGAAGCCCGATGAAGTATGCCGTCAGCGTTTTGGCTCCGCGCATCGGCAGCTGCGCCAGCGCGTAGCCCGCGGCCGTCGTGATGAACAGCAGGGGCACCGTCTGCCCGACCACCACGATGACGCTGTTGCGGAAATAGAGCAGGAACGGAGCGACCTGGAAGGCTTCGACGTAGTTGTCCCAGCGCCACTGCTGCGGCAGCCACGAGAAGGTGTCCAACTCGGGCAATGTCTTGAACGATGTCAGCAGCATCCAGACGAACGGGAAGACCATGAGGAGCCCGCCGATACTGAGCAGGATGTAGAGCACTGCTCTGCCGATGGACCCTCGGCCTCGCGGGGAACGCCGGCGGCGAGCGGGACGTGCGGACGGTTCATCGGCCTCAATGGACGGCAGCGCTTGTTCGGTGATCGACATCAGTAGTCCCCCTTGTCACGCTGCGCCAGACGTCCGAGCGCGACCATCGCCCCGATGAGGAACAGCAGCAGAACCGTCTCGGCCGACGCGTACCCGATGTGCAGACGGGCGAACGCATTGTTGAAGATGTCGAAGACCAGAACGTTGGTCGCGTCTCCTGGCCCCCCGCCTGTCATCACGTAGACCAGATCGAACACCTGGAGTGATCCCGTGATCGAGGTGACGAGGACGAAGAAGTGCACCGGCGCCAGAGCGGGCCAGGTGACGTTCCAGAACGATTGCCACCGGTTCGCTCCGTCGATCTGCGCCGCCTCGAGTTGCTCGAAGGACACCGATTGCAGCGCGGCGAGGTACAGCACGATCTTGGTCCCGAGCCCCTGCCAGACCCCGATCACCATGAGCGCCGGAAGCGCCGCATTCGGATCGGTCAGCCATCCCGATCGCGCGAGTCCGAAGAACGCGAGAATCTCGTTCGCGAGTCCGCCGGAAGGACTGTAGATCCAGAGCCACACCGCGGAGACGGCAACTCCCGAGGTGACCACAGGGATGTAGTAGACCGTCCGGAAGACCCCTCGGCCGTGAATGCGCTGGTTGAGGCCGACCGCGATCAAGAGCGCCAGCGCCATCGCCACGGGAACGACCACGATCGAGTAGAGGACGGTGTTCAGGAAGGCCCTGTGGAAGGTTTTGTCGCTGGTGATGAGCTCGATGTAGTTCTCCAGGCCGACGAAGTCGCCGCGGCCGGCGATTCGTGCATCGGTGACAGAGAGCCACACCACCAGAGCGAGCGGCAGGACGATGAACACAGCCGAGTGAATCAGTGCGGGAGCCAGCAGTATCCATCCGGCCCGCGCCTGCGCGCTCTGGATGGTCCTTCCTCTGCGGGCGGGTGTCGAGATCGCGGTCATGAGGTGCTTCCGTTACGTGTGGGAGAGCCGTCGCTGCGCACGGCACAGGATACGGCGGGTCGTGGAGGGGGGAACTCCACGACCCGCCGACGCGTCAGCCGCGCGCGATTCCGTTGAGCTCGTCGAGCACGTCCTTGGCGGAACGCTGCTTCAGCAGGGCCTGATCAAGCAGCCCGCCGATCTTTGCGCGCACGTCCAGGAAGGTCTCGCTGCCGTACTCGAAGATCGCCTTGTCGAGGTTCGCCGCCACGTACGCCGACGCCGGGTTGCCCTCTGCGAAGGCGACAGCCTCATCGCTCGTGCTGAGCGGCACGCCGATGTCGATCTTCGCGATCTCGATCTGCGACGCGGGCGACGAGAACGCCCGCGCGAAGGCGAGCGCGGCCTCGGGGTGTTCAGTGCCTTCGCCGACACCGACGACTCGACCACCGGTGAAGAGCACGGAGTCCACGTCCTCGAGGTTGAAGTAGACGAGATCGTCGCACTTGTCGCCGAGGCCCTCGGGGCTGCAGTCCGCGTATGCCGATGTGAAGCCCATGGCCGCCTCGCCGGTCGTCACGAGCGGGGTCTTGGTCGAGTTCTTGTATCCGAACGTCGACGACTTGTCGTCGTTGATCATGTTGGTCATCAGTTCGAGGGCATTGACGCCCTCTTTGCCGTCGAACCCGGGCTCGCCGTCGACGAACATGCGGCCGCCGAGCGCGCCCATGAACGACATCCACATCTGGCGGTATTCACCCGGCGAGGCCCAGAAGTCGAACCCCGTCTGGGTGATGTTGCCGGCGGCGTCGCGCTTGGTCAGCTTGACGGCATCCTCGCGCAGTTCCTTCAACGACGTGGGCGCCACCGGGTCGAGCCCGGCTTCCTCGAACGCCGACTTGCTGAGCGCCAGAACGCGGGCGTTCGAGACGACCGGGAAGGCGTAGACCTCGTCGTCCCACAGCATCGGATCGACGAACACCTCTTGCGTGTTCGCGGCAACCTCGTCTTCCGTCACCCCGAGCTTGGTGAGCGACTGCAACGCGCCGAGGTCTGCCAGCGGCTGGACCCAGCCGATGCCGGCGCTGATCACGTCGTAGTTCTGGCCGCCGGCGAGAGCGGTCGAGATCTTCTGGTTGAGCTGGTCGTAGGGCGCGAAGTCAGACTCCACCTCGATGTTCGGGTAGTCCTCGTGGAATGTGTCGACGATGGAGTCAAATGCTGCTCGACTCTTGTCGTCGGCAGCGAATCCCGCTACCAGGACGCGGATCGTGCCTTCCTCGGCGCTGGGCCCGGTCGACGTCTCGGCAGGCGCCGGGGCTGCTGACGAGCACCCCGCCAGCACGAGTGCGCCGAGAGCGGCGATGACACCGACCGTCTTCGTCCACCGATGGCTGTGTGCGTTCTTCATGTGTGACCTCCTTGTCGCTTCCTCACTCCGCAGCACGAAGCGGAATCACTTTGAGCTTCATGCACCGTCTCGGAATGATCAACGAACGATGCGCTGACTCCAGCGCCCGCTTCGTGCACGATGTGCCCGAAGCGACTCGCCCGAGATGGCCGTCCATAGGATGAAAGGGTGAAATGGCATGGCCGCCTGGAGACGCTCGGGACCGCACTCGTTCTGCAACTCTCGTTCTTCGCGGCTGCGCTGCCGATCGTGACCCTCGCCCCGGCCGCGCTGGCGCTCCAACACGAGTGGACCCGCGCCCGGAACGGCGAGGCTGCTGGTATCCGGTCGTTCTTCCGATCGTTCGCGGTCGCTGTGCGGGCCAACGGGATCCTGGGAGTCGGTATCGGCATCCTGCTCGTGATGTATGCCGCGTCGACGCTGTTCTGGCTCAGTGCTCCGTCGCTCGGGGCCGGCCTCGCCGCGGGCGCGCTGATCGGGCTGGGGATGGCCGGCATGACGTACTGGCTGGCGTTCGTCGTCGCGGGCAGTCGTCAGCTCGACCGATCCGTTCGCGTGTGGTTCGCGTCGACCCGGTCGCTCTTCCTCGCGAGCCTCGCGAGGTTCTGCGTCGGCGGCACCGCGGCCTTCCTGACGCTGATCGTCGTCGCGGTCTTTCCCCCGCTCGCACTGGTCACGAGCGGCATCGTCCCCGCGGCCCTCGCCGACTGGGCGTGCCGAGAGAGATCGCCTCAGGCGAGTCGGTCGTAGTTGTCGGGGGTGACCTCGAAGACGAGCGCAGAACCGTTGAGGAAGCGTTCGATCTCATCGACGACCACATCGCCCTGCATCGCGCGGGAGTGCACCGTGACAGCACCGATGTGGGGCGTGAGGATGACATTCGGCAGGTCCCACAGCGCACTGTCTGAGGGCAGTGGCTCGGCGTCGAAGACATCCAGCGCGGCGCTGAGGCGCCCGGATCGGAGTTCGTCGACGAGGGCGGGCATGTCGACGATCGCGGCGCGTGCGGTGTTGATGATGATTCCCCCGTCGGGAATCGACGCGAGCCGTTCACGAGAGACCATCCCGACCGTCTCGGAGGTCACCGGCGCATGCAACGCGACGACTCGAGAGGTCGCGAACAGATGGTCGAGACCGACGAGCTCGACGCCCATCTCGTTCGCCTCCGCCAACGGAAGGTAGGGGTCCGACACCACAACCTCGGCGCCCATGCCGACCACGTGCTCGATGTAGGCCCGGCCGACGCGGCTCGCGCCGATGACCCCGATTCGCGCTCCCGCGATGGTCTGGCCGAGCGGATGCGAGAGTGCGGCATCCCAGTCGCGACGGACCATGCTGCGATCGACGAGCTGGAGGTTCCGCAGCAGGGAGATCGTGAATGTGAGGGCGAGCTCCGACACCGAGACCGCCATCCCCGACGCCGCCTGCGTCACCCGCACGCCTTCGGCCATCAGGTCGCGCGGGACGATGCGCCGAATCGTTCCCGCGCTGTGTGCGACAAGAGCGAGAGGCGATGCCGCGGGGCGTGTGTTCGGGAAGGGCTGCGAACCCCAGCCGGTGACGACGACGTCATAGTCGAAACGATCATCTGGGTGCCGAGTGTCGGTCGCCGAGGCGAGCTCTGCGATCGAGCGCAGCCGCTCGATTCGCGACCGATCGAACAGCTCTCCCTGCAATACCGGATCGAGATCGAGCAATACTCGCGGCCTGCCCATCGATGTCTCCCTTCGCGCGGCGTCGATGTCGGCGGAACCGCAGCATCGTGGTCGTGTACGTCAACGCTAGGGCGCCCTGTTCTCAGGGACAATCGACGGACGCTGGCCGATCGTGCACGATTCGCGCACGGTTCGTCGCGGCCGTCGATCGGGCGACGTCGCGGGCGACGCGACCCTCCGGCATCCCGCTATGTTTTCAGCGTGCCCCGTTTCGATCTCCCCCTGCCTGAGTTGACGTCGTTCCGACCCGACGTCCGCGAGCCCGCAGATTTCGACGACTTCTGGGCGACGACGATCGCCGAGGCGCGTGCCGCGGGCGGCAGCGTCGACGTCGTTCCCGCGGCGTCGCCCCTGACCGCGATCGATGTGTTCGACGTCACATTTCCGGGCTTCGCGGGCGACCCGATCAAGGCTTGGCTGACCGTTCCGCGTGGAGCGGAGACCCCGCTTCCCGCGGTCGTCGAGTACGTCGGCTACGGCGGCGGGCGAGGGCTGCCGATCGAGCGGATCGTTTGGGCTGCGTCCGGATACGCGCACCTCGTCATGGACACCCGCGGGCAGGGGGCGATGTGGGGCAGCGGCGGGCACACCGCCGACCCGCACGGCACCGGATCTTCCGCGAAGGGGTTCATGACTCGCGGCATCGACGATCCGCACGACTACTACTACCGACGCGTCTTCACCGACGCGGTACGGGCTGTCGATGCGGTTCGTGGCCTCGAGTGTGTGGATGCCACTCGCGTGGCCGTCTGCGGAGGCAGCCAGGGCGGCGGCATCGCCCTGGCGACGGCGGGACTCTGCGAGGGGCTGGTCGCGGCCATGCCCGACGTGCCGTTTCTCTGCCATTTCGAGCGCGCCGTCGGGATGACCGGCAACGACCCCTACCAAGAGATCGTGCGCTACCTCTCTGTGCATCGCGGGGCCGAGGAACGCGTGTTCGAAACCCTGTCGTATTTCGACGGCGTGAACATGGCCGCCCGCGCCACCGCGCCCGCGCTGTTCTCGGTCGGCCTCCTCGACCCGATCTGCCCGCCGTCGACGGTCTACGCGGCTTTCAACCGCTACGCGGCGGCCGACAAGGAGATCGAGGTGTACGCCCACAACGAGCACGAGGGCGGTCAGGCCGTGCAGTGGATGGCGCGGGCGCGGTTCCTCGGCGGGCGCTGATTCTAAGAATCGCCCGATCGAGTTGGCCCGGTCTCTAACACGGGCATAGCCGGATCACGGCCGGCCGCTGCGTCCGACGGGCGAGGTCGCTTGATCCGTCGTCGAAGGCTCGCGCACAGTTCGGCGACGATGGCGTACGACTGCACCGACGCCGATGCCGAGCACCGCGAGCACCAGGAGCGCCACCGCCGGCGAAAGAGCGAACGTCGATTGGACGACCCGCACGGACGGTCCTTCGGAGGACCCGTCGCGCAGAAGCGTGGTGACATCTGCCTCGGCGAACAGCCACCCGACACCGTGCGCATCGACGGTGCGCGTCACCACGACCGTAGAGCCCGGCAGCACTTCGACAGGCGCGGCGGGGACGACGACGGCGGGGAGGATGCCGAGCGGGCCGGCGATGCGCGCCTCGTCGCGAACGAACAGCACGGCGTCGCCTTCGTTAGTCACGCGGTAGGTGAGCTCCGCCGCGCCCGGGACGAGCGGCAGCCACGAGACGGCGTACGTCAGTCTGGCGTCGGCGAGCGAGATCGAGGGTGTGCTCTCGCCGGGGACCTCAACCGTGATGCGGGTGCCCAGACGACGTTCGAGAGTAAGCGCATCCGCCGCACCCGGGGGAAGAACAGTCACCAAACCGGCAGAGTGGTCTCCCGGCCGCGCGTCGAGGGGTACATCGATCCGGAACGGAATCACGGCGGACTCTCCGGGAGCGAGCTGCAGTGCCGACACGTCGGTCGTGACCCACGCGCCGGCATCGGTCGGGACTTCCTTGCCCAAGCCCACGTCGATCGCCCCGGCCTCGGTGGTGAAGGCATCAGCTGCGTACACGTCCAACGTCAGCGCTGTCGATCCGGTGTTGCTCACTTCCATCGCATCCGAAAGGCGAGATCCAGGTTGCGCGACGTAGGAGAAGTTGGGTCGGTCGCTGCCGTGCTCGTTGTCGGCAGTGCGCACGGTCCACGCGACCTCACTCGTCGGCGCGACGGTGGACGGCGCGGCCTGAGCAACCCACGGCAGGCCGAGGGTGAGGGTGGCGACCAACGTCACCAGAGCGGAAGCCTCCGGCATCCAGAACCATCGGCGCGAGCCCATGAGACTCCTTCAGATCGGGTACAGGCGTGCAGGGAAGATGTGGGGGGCACGCCGTCGCCGACGTGCTCCCCACAGTGCGCGGCGTTACTGCAGCGCGGTGAGGACGACGGAGGCGACGTAGTCTCCGGGCGACGTCGTCAAGGGCAGTGCGAGCTCGAGATCTGCGCTGACCACCGAGCTCGCCGCCGCCGAGGAGGAGGCAAGCGCACGTTGAGCCGCGAGACCTCGACCGCCTCGGGTGACCGATTGCTCGGCTGGGCCCGCGGTGACGGACTCGGGACCGGCGTTCACGCGGGGAGTCCACCCCAGCCGATCACCTGAGAACGAGCCATCCGCCGAGATGAAGTCGGTGACGCGACCCGCGATCGACCACGAGTATGGCGTCGTGCCGCCGGAGCGCGTGTCTTCGACGATCACGTCGTTGAGCCGACCTGCAGCCGTCAGCATGCCGCCCTGCTGCTGCGCAGTCCCCAGCGACACCGGTGCGGTGCCGGCGAAGGTCCAGCCGAAGGCGCCGTCGACCGGTCCCGCCTCTGGGACGGTGACAGCGATCCCATCCGCGCCTAGGGGCTCGTCCACGGGCTCCACACCCACGAGCGTCGGAGCGTACGAGCCCTCGCGGCTGCTGAACAGCGTGTACGGACCGGAGGCCCCGGTCGCCTGGAGTCGCAGAACGAAGGAGATACTCGTCTGCCCGGCGGCGAGTGCCGCGGAGACTGCAGCGGAGACATCGACGCTGAGGACCTTGTCGGTAGCATCGACGGCGACACTGCCGACGACGTCGCGCGTTGCCGGCCTCGTCGCCCACGTCACCGTGGACTCCTGCCACGCGGGATCCGTGGTGGCGATCTCAACGACGGCGCTCCCGCCAACCACGTCGACGTAGCCGCGCAGGTCCAGCCGCACCTCGTCGACGTTCTGGAAGCCGGTGAGGTCGAACGCGACCAGAGACTGACGTGCGAAGGCGTCGTTCGCGTCGTGCTTGACCTCGAGTCGCCCCACGGCGCCATAGTTCTGCGTGGCGTTGCTGCCGCCGCGAACGTAGGCGTCACCTGAAGCGGGCCGCACGACCTCGTTCACCTGGTCGGCTTCGCGGTGCAGCGAGGGCGCAAGCCGCCATGCCTCGGAAAGGTAGCGCAGGCCGATGTCGTCATGGATGCGCTGCTCGCCCGAGTCGCCCTTGTCCTTGTTGAGCGCCCAGCTGTGGTATCCCTGCTTCGCCTTGTAGAGGAAGTCCGTCGTGCCGACGGTGTAGCGACGCAGCATCGAGTCGACGTTGTTCGCGGGCTCGGAGAACCGGTTCGCGAACCACAGGTTCATAAAGCTGTTGTTCCACCCGCGAGCGACGTAGTGGATGTCGCTCCGCGGGCCCCCGCCGTCAATGGACTCGAACTCCAGCGCCATGCCCAGCTCGCCACGGTTCGGCAGCCCGTCAGCGCCCGCGAGGATGTACCCTTTTCCGCCGGCGCCGGTGGGAGCGACCACCCCGGAATACATGATGTTCGAGCGGTAGGCGACCCAGCTCCACGGGTCGTCGAGTCCGTGGCCCTGGAAGGTGAATTTGTCACGCGTGGCGGCCTCGAGCACGTCAGGAGCGGTCTGGTCCATCACCCAGGCGGCGCTGGGGAGGTTCGCGGCCTGCAGCTGCGCGACGAAGGCGTCGGCGTCGAAACTGTCGAGGAAGCCCTGCGCCTCGGCCGCACCGAGGAAGTGCGCTGCGGCCAGACCCATTCCGATGCCACCCTCGACGTGGTTAGGGTTCCAGGTCTTGTTCGTATTGCCGAGCTGGTTCAGGCCTGTGCTGAAGTTGTTGTCGTCGTCGTGCAGCCAGTGAGATGCCACCAGGCACGCCCGCACGAGCAATCCGACCTTCTCCTTTGCAGCAGAATCCAGCAACGACCACACCGCGGGCGATTCCTTGGCCAGCGCGAACGTCTGGATCATCGCGTTCGTGGCGATCGTGTCAAGGCCGCCTGAGCAGACGGGCTCGTTGCCGGCAACCACGAGGTTCGAGATGTGCTCGGCCACGCGCGCCGCAATCGAGCGGCCGTCCGCGGCGCGTCGGTCGGGTTCGCGATCGACCAGCGTCATCAGGAACCAGGCGGCTGCAGCGCTGCGGATGGGTTCGCGGGCGACCTCGTTGCCGAGTTCCATACGCGAGAGGTCAGCCGCCATCGCCTGAGTTACGACGCCCTCATCGGGCCCACCAGCGTCGGCGTGGGCGGCGAGGGGCAGGGCACCCAGACTCAGCGCACCGGCCACGAGGGCGCACACCGTCGCCACTCCTGTTCTTCGTAACAGACTCTTCTTCATTGAACGTCCTCCGTTGGATCGATGACGCGCGTGCGTCTCTGCCCATGATTCACACGGCGGTAGTGGCGCTCAACGAACGTCGGCAACCGGACACTCCCGGGGCGCAAACGTGCACGCAACGATCAACCGGTCCGGCGTTCGCGCGCCTGGCCTTGCACCGTGTCGTGCTTCTGCGCTCGCCGAAGGGAGGTATATGGCATCCATCTCGACCGCGCTCGGCGCCTCCCATGCGCCAGAACTGCGGGGCCTGGGAGCGACGCGGCGATGACGTCAGCGACCTCCGGGAGGCCTGCCCCTCACTGTCGCTCGGGTCGGAGGCGGCCCCGTCAGCGCTTGCCGACGATCTGGCGCGCGACGATGTCGCGCATGATCTCGTTCGTGCCGCCGTAGATGCGGTGCACCCGGGCATCCAGGTAGGCGCGGGCGATCGGGTACTCGGTGATGTAGCCGTAGCCGCCGTGCAGCTGCACGCCCACGTCGAGCAGCTCCGCCTCGCGGTCGGTCGACCAGAACTTGACCTTCGCGGCCTCTTCGGCGGTGAGCTTCTGATCCTTGTAGAGCATCATCGCGCGGTCGTTGTAGGTCCACATGACGTCGACCGTCGTGGCCATGTCGGCGAGGCGGAAGCGCGTGTTCTGGAAGTCCGCGATGCGCTCGCCGAACGCTTCGCGGCTGAGCACGTAGTCGCGGGTCCAGGCGAACGCGGCTTCGCCCGCCGCCGCGGCGGCGACGCCGATCGACAGGCGCTCGAGGGGCAGGTTCATCATGAGCTGGATGAATCCGAGCCCCTCCTTGCCGCCGATGAGGTTCTCGTCGGGCACGAACACGTCGACGAAGCTGAGCTCGGCCGTGTCCCAGCCGTGGAAGCCCATCTTCTCGAGCTTCTTGCCGTGCTCAAAGCCGTCCATGCCGTCTTCGAGGATCAGCAGGCTGAAGGCATCCGGCCGATTCCCCTCGCCCGTCTTCACGAAGGTCACGACGATGTCGGCCGTCTTGCCCGACGAGATGAAGGTCTTCGCGCCGTTGACGAGGTAGCCGCCGTCGACCTTCTTGGCGGTCGTCTTGATGCCGCGCAGGTCAGACCCGGCACCGGGCTCGGTCATCGCGAGGGCGCCGAGGATCTCGCCGGTCGCCATGCCCGGCAGCCACTTCTCCTTCTGCTCCTGCGTGCCCATGTGCACGATGTACGGCACGGCGAGGTCATCCTGAATGCCGAAGGCGCCGGCAAGCGAGCCCTGACCGGCCATGATCGTCTCTTCGAGCACGATCGCGCGGAAGCGGTAGTCCTGCAGCATGCCGGCGCCGCCGAACTCCTCGGGCACGCTCAGCCCAATGATGCCCGCCTCGCCCGCCGCGAGCATCGTGGCGCGATCGATCTCGCCGTCGGCCTCCCACTGCTTGCGCTTCTCGTCAGACGCGTAGCGCTTGATGAACTCCTTGACGACGTCGCGGAACGCGTCGTGGTCCTCGTCGTAGATGTCGCGCTGCATGATGCGCCTGCCTCTCGTGTCTCGTCGTTGAGTGACGTCAGTGGGATGCAATCCCACGAGCCATGGTACTGGGTTTCAGGTGCGCTCGCGCGAGGTTGTTGAGATCTAATCGTACTTCTGTTCTACTGAATGAATGCGGTGGCAGGGTCAGAGTCTCGGAGAGATGGATGCCTCTGCGCTGCCCGGCCTCGAGAGGCTCGACGGCCTCGTGCGCAGCGTCACGACGCCCGAGTTCGCCGGGATGACCTTCCACGAGGTGCACGCCAAGTCGGCCCTGAACCATGTGCCCGGGGCATCCGCCATGCCGTTCGACTGGACGATCAACCCCTACCGGGGCTGCAGTCATGCCTGTGCCTACTGCGTCTCTCCGGAAACTCTCGTGCTGTGCGCGGATGGACGGCAGCGTCGCATCGACGATCTCCAGGTGGGAGACCTCATCATCGGGACGGCCCGTCACGGCACATACCGACGCTACGTTCCGACTCCCGTGCTCGCGAAGTGGAGCACCCGCAAGCGCGCCTTCCGGATCACCCTCGCTGACGGCACCGAGCTCGTAGCCAGCGGTGACCACCGCTTCCTTACCGACCGGGGATGGAAGCACGTCACCGGCGCGATGGGCAGTGCCGGCCAGCGGCCGTTTCTGACGACGAACAATCGACTGATGGGGTTCGGCGCGGGTGCACCCCTTGACGCGTGCGAACCTGACCTGCCGGACTACCGGCGCGGATACCTGGCTGGCATGATCCGCGGCGATGGCATGATCTTCCACGGCACGTACGACGACCAGATCCGCACTCGGCGGATCAACATGTTCCGTCTCGCGTTGGTCGACGATGAGGCGCTCGACCGCACACGCCGCTACCTCGCCCAGGAGGGCATCGCCACCCGAACTCGGCCGTTCGTCGCGGCCAGCGAGAACCGGCGCGCGATGGCGGCGATCCACACGGGGAAGGCTGGCGATGTCTCGCTCATCGAATCACTCGTCGCAACACCGTCAGTGCCGAGCGACCTCTGGTTCGAGGGGTTTCTCTCCGGAATCTTCGACGCGGAGGGGTCGTACTCGCGCGCCGTCCTGAGGATCACGAACAAGGACCTCGACATCATCGACACGATCGTCGCAGGACTGAATCTCATCGGGGTGCCACATGTCATCGAGCCCGCGCGCCCGAACGGAGTCGTTACCGTTCGGGTCACCGGTGGGCTGCCCGCTCACCAGCGATTCTTCGCGCGCGCGCGTCCCGCCATCACCCGCAAGATCGACATCACGGGCACGGCCGTGAAGTCGGTGGCCGACCTGCGGGTCGTCTCGGTCGAAGACCTCGGCGTCGACATCGACATGGTCGACATCACCACTGGGACGGAGGACTTCATCGCGAGCGGCGTGATCAGCCACAACTGCTTCGCCCGCAGCACCCACACCTACCTCGACCTCGATGCGGGGCGCGACTTCGACAGTCAGGTCGTCGTGAAGGTCAACGTCGCCGACGTGCTGCGGCGCGAGCTCGCGCGGCCGAGCTGGCAGCGCGAGGCCGTCGCGCTCGGCACGAACACCGACCCCTACCAGCGGGCCGAGGGGCGCTACCGGCTCATGCCGGGCATCATCGACGCGTTGGCCGAGAGTGCGACGCCTTTCTCGATCCTGACGAAGGGCACCCTGCTGCGGCGCGACCTGCCGCAGCTCGCGGATGCCCGGGCGCGCGTGCCGATCCACATCGCCATGTCGATCGCGGTGTTCGACGACACCCTGCAGGCATCCCTCGAACCGGGAACCCCGACGGCGACCGCCCGCCTCGCGACAGTGCGTGCGGCGACCGACGCGGGGTTCCGCGTGACGGTGTTCCTCATGCCGGTCCTGCCGCACCTGACCGATTCGGTGGCGGCCCTGGATGCCGCGCTCGCGCGCATCCGCGAAGCGGGCGCCGCACGCGTCGTGTTCGGGGCGCTGCACCTGCGGCCGGGGGCGAAGGAGTGGTTCTGGCAGTGGCTCGAGCGCGAGCATCCCGAACTCGTTCCCGCGTATCGCGGGCTGTACCCGGGTGTCTCGTCGTACGCGCCCGTCGGATATCGGAAGTGGCTCTCGGCGCGGGTGCGGCCGCTGCTGCGGCGGCATCGTCTCGCCGGCGGCGCGGAGGAGGACGTCGAGACCCGTCCCGCGCGCCCGGGTCCGGTGCGGATGACGGGGCGGGCTGCCGCCGCGGCATCCGCCGAGGCTCGGCTGTTCTGAGGCGCGCGTCGCCGGCCTCGGGGCACCAACGCTCCGTCTCAGCATCGCGTGAACGCGAAACCGCTCGTCAGCACCACCTTCCGCCGCGAATCGGTGCAGGCGCGCGGTTTCGTGACCGGGGTCAGCGTGCGACGGACGAGGGGTCGTCGAGGTCCTGCGTCCAGATGCCGACATGCAGCATCGCGTCGCGATACGACAGATCCGCGGTGCCCTGCAGTGTGAATCCGGATGCGGCGCACAGGCGACTCGACGCATGGTTGTCGACGTCGGGGCAGGCCATCAGCGTGCGGTGCGCGGCGCGCAGCCGCGCGTCGGCGATGGCAAGGGTGACCGCCGCGGCGGCGACGCCGCGCCCCTGGGCATCCGGAACGACGAACCAGCCCATCTCGGTCACCGGAGCACCGTCCCACTCCGACGGCAACCAGTTCACCCCTCCGACGGCGACCCCGTCGAGCTCGATCGCCTGCACCCCATAGGCCGGATCGCGCACCAGGCGAAGGTACTTCTCGTGGCGCGCGGCGACGGCATCCGCCGTCTCGGGCCCACCCAGATGCGCGGTCATCGCCGCGGAGTTGGCCGCGACGAGCAGCGGCAGATCGGCCTCGCGCCACGGACGCAGGGTGACCTCGTTCATGCGTCGATCATCCCCCAGGCCGCCGACACGGCGCGACACCCCTGCAACCACCAGGAAAGACTTCTGGACAACTGTCCATAAGTGCGTACGATGATCGCATGCGCGAAGACGACAGCTCCAATGAGGAGCTGCGTCGCACTCTGGATGCCTCATCCGACCCGCGAGTGGTGCGCACGCGGACTGCGCTCACCGAGGCGGTGCGCGCGCTGACGGCGGCGCGCTCACCCGTCACCGTGGCCGCCCTCGCGCGCCATGCCGGTATCAGCCGCTCGGCGTTCTACACACACTTCGCCAGCCTCGACGAGCTGGCTCTCTCGCTCAGCCGGGCAGAGTTCGCGCACATCGCGGACTCCTACCGCCATGATCCCGGAGACCCGCAGCATGCGTTGCGCTCGTCGCAGCGCCAACTCGTCGACCACTACGTCACACACCGCGGTCTGTACTCAGCGATCGCCGCACTGCCGGTCACGAAGGAGTCGCACCTGGCGAACGTCAGAGCAATGGCGGAACTCATCGCCGACGACTTCCGCCGGCATCCCGCACGCCCCTCATGTCTCGACCCCGACGTCGCCGCGCGCTACACCGCCGGCGCCGCTTATGGACTCATCGACGCCTGGCTCGTCGGCGACGTGGTACTGGACGCCGACGACCTCGTGGAGCACCTCTTCCGAATGCTCCCTCCATGGTTCAGCAGAGCAGCGGAACCACAAACTGAGAGAAGGAACCCATGAAAGCAGCAGTCGTCCGAGAGTTCGGCGGCGGATTCGCCACCGAAGAAGTCGATCTGTCGGCGCCCATCGGACGGGAGGTAGCCGTCGGCGTCAAGGCGAGCGGCTTGTGCCACACCGATCTGACGGCATCCCGCAACAACATCGGCTACGCGCCGCCGATGGTCCTCGGTCACGAGGTCGCCGGCATTGTCACCGCAGTCGGCCCCGAGGTCACATCCCTCGCGGTGGGCGATCATGTCGTCGGCTGTCTCGTGCAGTCCTGCGGGGCCTGCGAGTCGTGCCTGACTGGGCGGACCTTCCAGTGCGAACACCCGGAAGTCACGCTTCGCGGGCCCGAGGATGCGCCGCGCCTGACCGTCGCTGGCGAGCCGGTGACGCAGGCGTTCGGCCTCGGCGGCTTCGCGCAGCAGGTGCTGATCCACGAGAACCAGCTCGTCAAGGTAGATGAGCGCATCCCGTTCCCGCAGGCTGCCCTCCTCGGCTGCGGCGTCGTGACCGGCGCAGGCGCAGTGATCAACACCGCGAACACACAGGCCGGCGACAGCGTCGTCATCATCGGCGCCGGCGGTGTCGGCCTCAATGCGATCAACGGCGCGCGAGTCGCCGGGGCCACGGCGATTATCGTTGTGGATGTCGCCGACGACAAGCTCGAGAAGGCGCGGCGCTTCGGTGCGACCCACACGATCAATTCGACCGTCACCGACCCGGTCGCCGAGGTGCACCGGATCACCGGCCGCGGCGCGGACGCGGCCTTCGACTTCGTCGGCATCCCCAAGGTCACGCAGCAGGGTTTGGAGATGATCCGGCCCGGCGGCGGACTGTACTGCATCGGCATCCTCGACCCCGCCGCTACCGTCCCCCTGCTGACGATCGGGATCATCGGCGCGCAGAAGCGGATCCAGGGCGTCTACATGGGTTCCACGACACCGAAGCATGACATCCCGCTTTACGCCGATCTCTACCTCCAGGGTCGGTTCCTCCTCGACGAGCTCATCTCCAAGGAGATCGCGCTGGACGAGATCGATGCCGGCTACGAGGCGTTGCACGACTCGAGCGTGACCCGCGTCGTGATCACGAGCGGCCTGAGCTGACGCGCTGTCCTGAGCCTGCCACCGGATCCCCCTGCAGGCTCAGGCGTCGCTCCACGCCGCCGCGACCGCGCCGCGTCGCGTTTCGTCACGTCGCGTCGCGTCGCACCAACGCGAAACCGCGCATCTGCACCGTTTCGCGGCGGAAAGCGGTGCAGATGCGCGGTTTCGCGAGAATCGGGCGCGGGCGCGGGCGCGGGCGCGGCGCGACGCGCGCGGGTCAGGCGTCGACGTGGGATGCCTGGCGGCCGCTCAGCTCCTCGATGACGTCGTCGCCGATGCGGGCATCCTCGAAGGGCGCGTCGATCTCGGCGCGCTCGAGCATCTCGGTCATCTTGCGGCGGCGCTGGCGCGGGATCAGCGTCACGACGGTGCCGCGGCGGCCGGCGCGGCCGGTGCGGCCCGAGCGGTGCATGTACGTCTTGTACTCGTCGGGCATGTCGGCCTGGATGACCAGGTCGATGTCGTCGACGTGGATGCCACGGGCGGCGACATCCGTCGCGACCAGCACGTTCACGCGGCCCGACGTCAGTCGCTCGAGGTTGCGCGTGCGCTTGGCCTGGTTGAGGTCGCCGTGGAGGGCAACTGCGTGGATGCCGGCGTCGTCGAACTGCTCGGCGAGCATCTCGGCGTAGGCACGGGTGCGGGCGAAGATCAGGGTCTTGCCCTCACGGTCGACGAGCGAGGTCAGGATCTCGGCCTTGTCGCGGTGGTCGATCACAAGCACGCGGTGATCGATCGTGCCCGAGTCCTGGTCTTCGCCGGCGACCTCGTAGACGGCGGGCTCGACGAGGAACTCGTCGACGAGCGCGGCGACCTCGCGGTCGAGCGTCGCCGAGAAGAGCAGCTTCTGCGCGCCGTCCTGGACGAGCCGCAGGATGCGCTGCATCGGCTCGAGGAAGCCCAGCTCGCTCATGTGATCGGCTTCGTCGAGCACGACGATGCGGATCTCAGACAGATCGAGCTTGCCCTGGTTCTGCAGGTCTTCGATGCGGCCGGGGGTGCCGATGATGATGTCGACGCCCTTCTGCAGCGCACCGACCTGGCGCCCCTGGGGCACGCCGCCGTAGATCTGCGTCGTGAACAGACCCACGCTGCGCGCGATCGGCTGGATGGTGCGGTCGATCTGCAGCGCGAGCTCGCGCGTCGGCGCCAGGATCAGCGCCCTCGGGCTGCGGCCGAACTCGCGGCGCTTGCCGGCCTGGCTGCGCAGGATCGATTCGACCAGCGGCGCACCGAACGCGATCGTCTTGCCCGAGCCGGTGCGGCCGCGCGCGAGCACGTCCTTGCCCTCGAGGATCGGCGTGACCGTCGCGGCCTGGATGGGGAACGGGGATGCCGCGCCGAGGTCGGCCAGCACCCGCACGATGTTCTCGCCGAGCCCGAGGCTCGCGAAGGTCACATCGGCGACTTCCTCGGCCTGGATGGCTTCTGCCTGCAGCTTCTCGTGCACCGTGTCGGCGTGCGCCTCGTAGGCCTTGCGCTTCTCGGCATCCTTCGCGTCGGCGTTCCAATCAGAGCGGTTGCCGGCGTATGCGGCGCCGGCGCCGACCGCTGCGGCCGCGCCGACGGCACGACCCGGGCGGCGGTCGCGGTCGTCACGACGCGGGCGGTCGTCATACGACCGCGCCGGACGGTCGTTCGAGTCACGACGGGGACGGTCGTCGTACGAACGAGCCGGACGGTCCCCCGCGTCGCGCGGCGGACGGCTGTCGTACGAACGAGCCGGACGGTCACCCGAGTCACGACGGGGACGGTCATCGAACGAACGGGCCGGACGGTCGTCGTAGCGCCGCGGCGAGTCGCCGTGGCGACCGGGCTTCTCCTCGCGCGGCGGACGGCTGTCGTACGAACGGGCCGGGCGGTCGCCCGCATCACGCGGCGGGCGGCTGTCGTACGAACGCGCAGGACGGTCATCGAACGAACGGGCCGGGCGGTCCTCGCGCGACCGGTCGAAGCTGCGCCGGTCGGCGCCGTACGACGGACGGGCGGGGCGGTCGCCGTCGCGCCGCGGACGGTCGTCGCGGTACGAGGGACGGGCATCGCCGAAGGTGCGGCGGTCGTCGCGAGGCTGACGCTCGCCACGGGGGCGATCGTCGAACGAGCGTGCGGGGCGGGCACCGTAGCGGTCATCGCGCGAGGGTCGGTCGTTGCCGTACGCCGGGCGATCCGAGCGAGCCCGGTCATTGCCGTACGCCGGGCGATCCGAGCGAGGCCGGTCATTGCCGTACGCCGGACGGTCCGAGCGAGCCCGGTCATTGCCGTACGCCGGGCGATCCGACCGAGCGCGGTCATTGCCGTACGCCGGGCGCTCCGACCGCGACCGGTCACCACCGTAGGCCGGACGGTCACCACGGTCATCGCGACGCGGGCGGTCATCGAACGAACGCGCCGGGCGGTCGCCGTAGCCGCCGCGATCGTCGCGACGCGGGCGATCCGACTGTGCCTGCGAGCGGATGCCACGGGCTTCGTCGCGACCCGCACGCTCCTGCGCATTCCAGCGCTGCTTCTTGGCCGGGGCATCGGCGGGCTCGGGACGGTAGCCGCGGTGGCCGGCGCTCTTGCTGCCGGGCTTGCCGGCCGACGACGCACCGGGGCGGCGCTTGGCATCCTGATACGACGTCTTCTTCTCGCCGTAGCGCGGCTCGAAGCTCTGCGCGCGGCTGCCGGCCGGCTTCTTGTTCTTGGGCATGGGGTGTCCTTCTGGGTTGTGTCTCGCACGAGAACAGCGCCCGTCCGCGCACAGCGCGGCGAGCTACCCGGACATCGGTCGGCCGGGGCCATTCAGTGATGGTTCATGCGCGCCGCCGCCCGAAAGCTCGAAACGGCGCTCACCATCGGCCCCATTGGACTCACAAACCCACCCGCGTACGCGCGGTGTCCAGAAGCCGACCGCACCATGCTACCGGTAGAGCCTGAGAGGACCCCCGGTGGTGGCGCGGCGACCTCGACGCGCACCTTTACACTGGCGGCATGAGCGCACCCGCCGCCGCTACACCCACGGCCACCGCCCCCACCTTGCGCATCGAGGCCGAAGCCCTGCTGGCCGCGACGATCTCGGGCGTCACCGGCGGTGCCATGGGGCTCGGGCTCGGCCTCACCGGTGTGGGCTCGGCCCTCTGGGGGTCATGGAGTTTCGCCGTCTGGGCGGCGCTGGCGGCGACGATCGCCGCCTCGATCAGCGCCGCGCTCGGCTACTGGCGCGCGCGGACGACGTCGGGGCAGGAGTGGCGGCGCGAGATCTCGAACTGGCGCTACGTCGTCTCGACGATCTCGGTCGTGATCGCGCACGGCGCCCTCACCGCGATCGCGACCCTCTCGCTCTACGCCGTGCTGGCGCGCTCGTTCATCGGCGCAGAGCTCAACGCGTTCTGGACGACCGTGCTGCTCGCGGTGACCGCGGGCGTCTCCGCGTGGCTCGCCTACCTCTCGGCATCCCGCATCACCACCCAGCGCATCACCACGCTGCTCGTCAGCTTCATCTCTATCGGCACCATCGCCGCGATGCTCACGACGAGCGACCCGAAGTGGTGGGAGTACCACTTCAGCCAGCTGGGCACGTTCAACGACCTGTCGAGCTTCCTCTTCAACGGCACCCTCATCGCCGGCGGTCTGCTCGTGACGACGTTCACGCTCTACGTCGCCGAAGACCTGCGCGCCCTCGGCGAGTCAGAGCGAGGCATCCGCGTCGTCACGATCTCGCTGCAGGTGATGGGCATCATGCTCGCGTGCGTGGGCGTCTTCCCGGTCAACGTGAACATGATGCTGCACAACCTCTCGGCCTCCGGCATGGCGGCGATGTTCCTGCTGCTGCTCGTGGGCGGGCCGTGGATCATGCGCCGGATGCCCCGGGCCTACTTCCTGGCGGCGTGGGCGTTCCTCGCGGCGCTCGTCGCCTCGATCGTGCTGTTCGTGGTCGGATACTTCGGGCTCACGGCATTCGAGATCATCGTGTTCGCGCTGATCTTCGGCTGGCTGTCGGTGTTCATCCGGTTCATGCGCGTCGCGGGCCAGCCCGAGCCGCTGGCCGGCTGAGCGCCGCGGCCCGCTGCTGACGCTCGCCGACTGGCCTCGCCGCCGTCAGAGCACCGGGTGGGTGCCGGTGTAGCCCTCGCGCTCACGGGCGGCCTCGGCGATGCGCCCGCGCAGCGCGAACCACCCGCCGATGAGCAGCGGGATCAGCAGCAGACTCGACAGCAGCACCCAGCGGCCCGTCTCCGAGAAGGCCATCGTGACCAGCACGAAGGCGAGGAACACGAGTGTCGCCCACGAGGTGGCCGGCGAGCCGAACAGGCGGAAGCTCGGGCGCGTGGCCTTGCCCTCCTTCGCCCACTTCTGCAGGCGCATCTGGCACAGGATGATCGTCGTCCACCCGCCGATGATGCCGATCGCCGACACCTCGAGCACGATGTCGAACGCCTTCGACGGGGCGATGGCGTTCAGCCCGACACCCATCAGCGTGATGACGGCGGTGAGCAGGATGCCCCCGAACGGCACGCCGTTCTTGCTCATCTTCTCGGTGAAGCGCGGCGCCGATCCGTTGATCGCCATCGAGCGCAGGATGCGCCCGGTCGAGTAGAGCCCGGCGTTCAGCGACGAGAGCGCCGCCGTCAGCACGACGAAGTTCATGATGGATGCCGAGACGGCGCCTGCCTGCGGTGAGCCGATGTGCGAGAAGAACGTCACGAACGGCGACTCGTCGGCCGAGAAGGAGCTGTACGGCAGCAGCAGCGACAACAGCAGGATCGACCCGACGTAGAAGACCGCGATGCGGAAGATCACGGTGTTGACGGCCTTCGGCATGACCTTGCGCGGCTCGGCCGTCTCGCCCGCGGCGATGCCGACCAGCTCGATCGCGGCATACGCGAACACGACGCCGCTGATCGCGATGGCCGGCGCCCAGACGCCGCCGGGGAAGATCCCGCCGTTCTCGCTGATGACCGACCACCCGGTGGGGCCGACGTCGGTCTTGCCGACGAAGATGAGGAAGATGATGCCCACGATGAGGAACGTCACGAGAGCCGTCACCTTGATCAGCGCGAACCAGAACTCCATCTCGCCGAAGACCTTCACCGAGACCAGGTTCAGCGAGAGCACGACGATCAGGGCGATGAGGGCGATCGTCCACTGCGGGATCGCCTGCAGCGGCTGCCAGTAGGGCGCCCAGAACTTCACGTACAGCGCGATCGCGGTGACGTCGACGATCGAGGTGAACGCCCAGTTGAGGAAGTACAGCCACCCCGCCGTGTACGCCATCTTCTCGCCGTAGAACTCGCGCGCGTACGAGACGAACGAGCCCGACGACGGACGGTGCAGCACGAGCTCGCCGAGCGCGCGCAGGATCAGGAAGGCGAAGAACCCGCAGATCGCGAACACCAGCACGAGGGCCGGCCCCGAGGTCGCCAGCCGGCCGCCGGCGCCGAGGAAGAGCCCCGTGCCGATCGCACCGCCGATGGCGATCATCTGGATCTGTCTCGCGCCGAGCGTCTTGTGGTAGCCCGCCTCTTCGCTCGAGAAGTCCTGCGAGGCGAGGGTCACGTCACCGGTGAGCTCGCGGGCGTTCTCCTTTTCTTGCCCGAGGTCGTGTGCCGCGTGACGCAGCGCGTCTTCGGTCGAGCGTGCATCTTCGGCCATGGTCTGCACCTTCCCCGGCGCCATCCGGCGACGTGGGGACCACGGTAGCGCGCAACGTGTGACGCGCGTGTGAAGACTCGGTCTCAGTTCGCGCGGCGCGCGCGGCGCGGGTGCAGCTGCTCGGCGCCCTCGGCCTGAGCGTCGTCGGCCGCGGACTTCTCGGCCTCCTCGGCATCCACCGTCTTCTCCGCGCCGCCGCGCCGCGCCGCGCGCCGCTCTTTCGCCCCCTCGACGAGGTTGTAGAGCGTCGGCAGCACGAGGAGCGTCAGCACGGTCGACGAGATGAGGCCGCCGATCACCACGATCGCGAGCGGCTGCGAGATGAAGCCGCCGTGACCGGTGATGCCGAGCGCCATCGGCGTGAGCGCGAAGATCGTCGCGAGCGCCGTCATGAGGATCGGGCGCAGACGTCGCGATCCCCCGGCGATGACCGCGTCGTGGGCCGAGAGCCCCTTCTCGCGGTACTGGTTCACGAGGTCGACGAGCACGATCGCGTTCGTCACCACGATGCCGATCAGCATGAGCACGCCGATGAGGGATGCCACGCCCAGCGGCACGCCCGTCGCGATCTGCAGCAGGATCGCGCCGGTCGCCGCGAACGGCACCGACACGAGCAGCAGCAGCGGCTGGCGCAGCGACTTGAAGGTCGCGACCATCACGATGTAGACGATCAGGATCGCGGCGAGCATCGCGAGACCGAGCTGGCCGAAGGCATCCTGCTGCTGCGTCACGACGCCGCCGACAGACGCATCGGCGCCGGTGGGCAGGTCGAGCGTCTTCAGCGCGGTGGTCACGCTCGCCGACGCGGTGGAGAGGTTGTCGGTCGACGGCGTCACGGTCACCGTCGCGGTGCGCTGACCGCCCTGCGTCGTGATCGAGGTCGGGCCGTTGCTCTCGGCGACGGTCGCGACCTGGTCGAGGGCGAGCGGACCGCGCGCGGTGGGGATCTGCAGCGCCTTGAGCTCGTCGATCGTGGCCGGCACCGAGGCGGCCTGCAGGAACACGGTGATGCCGGTGCCGTCGATCTCGACCGTGCCGATCTGGCGCGGCTGCATCGTGTTCGCGACGAGCGCGCCGACGGTGACCTCGGAAAGGCCCAGCGACGCGGCCTTGTCGCGGTCGACGGTCACTGCGACGTACGGCAGTGACGCTGCGAGGTTCGAGGTGACCTGGCCGACGCCGTCCTTGCCGTCGAGCCCCGTGATGACCTCGTCGGTGGCCTTCTGCAGCGTGTCGGCATCGGGCGCGGTGACATCGACCTCGACATTGCTCGACCCGAAGCCGCCCTGCCCCGCCGTCACCGTGACGGTGCCGACGTCGTCGAGCCCGTCGACGGCATCTTTCACATCGGCGCGGACCTTCTCCTGATCGGCCGACGGGTTGGTCGTGATCGAGTAGGTGATGCCCGCGCCGCCGCCCGAGAACGCGTCGCGGATCGCCGAACCGGTCGACCCGATCGAGGTCTGCACGGTCTTGATGCCGTCGATGCCGAGGATCGCGGCCTCGACCTTCTGTGCGGCGGCGTCTTCGGCGTCGAGCGAGGCGGCGGGGCCGAGCTTCTGCGAGACGGTGAAGGTGTTCTGTCCGCTGTCACCGAGGAAGTTGGTCTTCATCAGCGGAACCGCCGCCACCGTGCCGCCGAGCACGAGCACGGCGATCAGCAGCGTCACCCACGAGTGCTTGAGCGTCCACGTGAGAATCGGCAGGTACGACTTCTGCAGGCGCGACGGCGGTGCGCCCTCGTCCTCGGGGTCGATCTCGTTCCCCTCGGCATCGAGCAGAGGTTTGCCCGGCTTCAGGAACCAGTAGGCGAGGACGGGCACGATCGTCAGAGCGACGAACAGCGACGCGAGCATCGCGATCGTGACGGTGAGCGCGAACGGGCGGAACAGCTCGCCGGTCACGTCGCCGACGAACGCGATCGGCAGGAACACGGCGACCGTCGTGATGGTGGATGCCGTGATGGCGGCGGCCACTTCGCGCACGGCGAGCAGAATGGATGCCTTCTTGTCGGCCGCGCCCACATAGTGCCGCTTGATGTTCTCGATCACGACGATCGAGTCGTCGACGACGCGCCCGATCGCGATCGTGAGCGCGCCGAGCGTGAGGATGTTCAGCGAGTACCCGAACGCCTGGATGCCGACGAAGGTGATGAGCACGCTCGTGGGGATCGAGATCGCGGCGACGAGGGTCGAGCGCACCGACAGCAGGAAGACGAAGATCACCAGCACCGCGAAGGCGAGGCCGAGCAGGCCCTCCTGCGCGAGCGCCTCGATCGACTGCTGGATGAACGGGGCCTGGTCGAAGACGACGGTGAACGTGGCGCCGGTGCCGATGGCATCCTGCAGCTTCGGCAGCAGTTCCGTCACGGCCCGAGACACGTCGACCGTGTTGGCGGCGGGCAGCTTGGTGATCGAGATCGTGAGCGCGGGGTCGCCGTTCACGCGCGAGATCGAGGTGACCGGATCCTGGCCGAGCGCGACGGTGGCGACGTCGCCGATCGTGCGGGCGCCGGCGGCGATCTGCTCGGCGTTCGACGGCACGAGCGGCAGCTTCGCGACCTCGTCGACCGAGGTGAGCTTGGTGCCGGTCTGCACGGTGAGGGTCTGGTCGCCCTCGGTGACACCGCCGCCCGGGAACAGCACGCCGTTCTGGTCGAGCGCGTCGGTGATGGCGGTCTGGCTGTAGCCTGCCGCGGCGAGCTTCGCCTGGTCGGGGGTGATCGTGACGCGCTGACCCTGCCCGCCGACGATCGATGCGGATGCCACGCCGTCGACGTGCTCGATGTCGGGGATGACGCTGGCCTCGAGCTGGGCCTGGATCTTCTCGGCGTCGTCGTAGCCCGTCACCGCGAGCGAGATCACCGGAAGATCGTCGATCGAGAACGACACGACGTTCGGCTGCACACTGTCGGGCAGCGTCGACTTGATGCGGTTGATCGCCTGGTCGATCTTCTGCTCCGCCGTCGCGAGGTTCGTGCCGTAGGTGAAGGATGCCTGGATGATCGACGCGTTCGTCGTGCTCGTCGCCGTCGACGATTCGAGCCCCGGGATGCCCTGGATGGCCGTCTCGATCGGGGTCGAGACGTCGTTGTTGACGACGTCGGGCGAGGCGCCCGGGTAGGTCGTCACGATCGAGAGCTGCGGGAACTCGATCGACGGGATGAGCTCCTGCTTCAGGCTCGTCAGCGCGAGGCCGCCGAAGATCGCGGCGACGATCGTGACGAGGGCGATGAGCGCCCGGTTCTTGAGGCTCAGGACGGCGAGATTCGACACGGGTGGCCTTTGCGGTGTGGGAGTGCGGTGCTGCGAGTGCTGCGATTGGATACACGGATGTATCGGTTTCATTCTCGCACGGTCGCGGAGGGCCCCAGGTCGGGTTATCCCGACGAATGTCGCGCCCGCCGGATAGGGTGAATCCCACACCGAGAGAGGGCCCCGGTCTTGTCCTATCCCCCCGCGCCCGACGCTGCGCCGTACGACGCATCGCCACCATCGGTGCCGCCGCCGTCCGCGCCGCTGCCATCGGTGCCGGCACCCTCGGTGCCGCCGCCGCTATCCACGCCGCAGCCCGCGCCCCCGGCACGCAGGCGACGGCCGGTCGGGTTGATCGTCACGGTGATCCTGCTGAGTCTCGCTCTTCTCGGTGCCGCCGGCGGTGGGGTGTGGGTGTACCTGCAGTGGACCCAGGCGCAGGCCGTCATCCGCGACAACGAGCGCGACATCCGCGACAAAGAGCGCGAATTGAAGGAGCAGCGCGATCTCATCGAGAAGAAGGAGTCGTTCGGGGCCGCCGTCGACGCCCTGCTCGGCGAGACCGCGGCCTACGCCGGTCTTCCGTTCCCCTCGCTCGTGCCGTGGGACCAGTACGACGCGCTCACGGAGAAGGCGTGGTCGCAGCGGTGGGATGCCGACGGCCTCGATGAGACGATCGCCGCTGTCGAGCTTGCCCGGCAGGACCTCATCGATGCCCGCGCGGCGGCGACGGCCGCCGCCGGTGCGAACGCCAGCGGCAGCGTCTACGAAGCGACGCTCGACTCGCTCGGCTCGGGGTTCGTGCAGTGGAAGCTCGATGACGCCGACGCCCTGTGCCAGAACGACGTGCTGGCGTGCGTGACATCCGACGATCCTCGCACCGTGCACGTCGATGCCGCCGACGAGGTCAAGCCGTACATGACCGACGAGATCCGCACGGGCATCGCCTATCACGAGTTCGCGCACGTGCTGCAGTTCGCCAACCCCGGGCCGACGGCGACCGCGCTCGCCTCGTTCGGCGGCGATGAAGAGACGATGGCCGACTGCTTCGCCCTCACTTTCCTTGACGGGTGGAAGCTCGACCACGTCGTGTGGACGAGCTCACGCGAGTACTGGGAGGTGAGCGTCGGGTACGGCTACACCTGCAACGACGCGCAGAAGCAGGTCATCCGCGACTGGCGGGCGGGCCTCGGCATTGCGCCCCGTCAGATCGGGCCCGGAGTCGCGGGCTGAGCGTCAGCCACGAACGAGGTGCACTAGCGCGGGAACATCCCGCCGATCATCAGGCCGAGGGCCGCGGCGACGACGCACAGCGCCAGCGTGCCGAGCAGGTTGATCCACGCCCAGTCGCGGCGACCGCCCTGGGCGAGCAGCACGGTCTCGGTGGCCACGGTGCTGAAGGTCGTGAAGCCCCCGAGCAGCCCGGTGCCGAGGATCGCGAGCCACGTCGTCGCGAAGCCGGGAATGCCGGTGAGCAGCCCCAGCAGGAACGACCCGATGATGTTGACGAGCAGGATGCCGAGGGGGAACGCCCCCGGACGGCCCCGCATGACGACGCCGTCGAGCAGGTAGCGCACGCCCGCGCCGATGCCGCCGGCGACGATCAGGATCGCCCAGTCGACGGCGTTCACTCGGCATCCTCGGGATTGTCGAGGTCGTCGTCCGGCCGTCTGGCGACGCGCCTGCCGGCGCCGAGGCCGATCCCGGCGGCGACCACGCCGCCGAACACCGATACGGCGATCAGCGCGAGCCCGACATACGGCGATGCGCTCGAAACCGTCACGGATTGCACCGCGAACGCGCTGTAGGTGGTGAATCCGCCCATGACGCCGGTGCCGAGGAAGAGCCGGGCGCGCGGATGCCGATCGGCCAACGCCCCGACGATGACGCCCAGCAGGAACGAGCCGAGCAGGTTGATCGCGAGGGTCGCGCCCGGCACGACGAGCGGGTGCGGGGCCGCCGCGAACGGCACCACGATCAGCGAGCGCAGGGCGACACCGACCGCGCCGCCGACGACAACGAGCGCCAGCGCGGCGGGCGAGACCGCACCACGCCGTATCTCAGCGTGCGAGGCGGATCGGGCGGAGGCCATGACCGCACGATATCGCCCGTTCAGTTCAGGATCAGTGCACGGATCGCCGATTCGGGCGAGACCGCGGTGTCGAGCAGCACCCCCTTGCGATAGCGATCGAACACGCGCGGGTCGATGTACGAGCTCTTCGCGACGGTCGGCGTGTTGCCGAGGCCCTCGGCGGCGGCCTTCACGGCGAGGATCTCGGCCTGCTTGTGGTCGCGCTTCGAGCCGGCCGGGCCGATGCGCGCGAGCGCGTCGGCGGCGAGGATCGTGCCACGGAGCGTGCGGAAGTCCTTCGCCGTGAACGCACCCCCGGTCATCGTGCGCACGTAGACGTTGACGTCTTTCGGGGTGAGCGGCACGCGTCGGCGGCCCCGCTCGAACGCCAGCAGCGGCGACCCCGGGCGCCCCGCGACGAGCAGCGCGATGACGATCGCGAGCTCTTCGTCGTCGATGTCGAGGCTCTGGCGTTTGCCGCTCTTGCCCGGGAAGCGCAGGCTGATGAGGGATGCCTCGACCGCGGCATCCCTCCGCCGCAGCGTCGTCAGGCCCCGACTGCCGTGCTTCGTGAGGTACCGCTCGCTGCCGACGCGCGGGGCGGCCGTGTCGAGCAGGCGGAACGCCGTGGCCAGCACGCGTTCGCGGTCGAGGTCGTCGCGCCGCAGCGACGTGGTCACTCGCGCCCGGGCGCGAGGCAGCGACTCGGCGAGCTGCAGGGCGCGCGCGTACTTGCCCTTGTCGCGGCCGGCCGACCAGTCGGGGTGGTACAGGTACTGCAGGCGCCCGGCCTCGTCGTGGCCGGTCGCCTGGATGTGGCCGTTCGGTGCTGCGCTGATCCAGACGTCGGTCCAGGCCGGCGGAATCACGAGGGCGGCGATGCGCTCGCGCTCGGCGGCGGGCAGGGCGCCGCCGTCGGCATCGGTGTAGCGGAATCCCGTGCCGGATCGCACGCGGCGGAAGCCGAGGTCGGAACCCGGGCGGACCTTCTTCAGTCGGCTCACGATCTGGGCGTTTTGTTGTGCGGCATCCCTCCTCCGTATCGCAGATCGACGCCCTCTGGCAAGGGGGTGAGGTCATTGTGCGAACGGGGGTAGCTTCGGGGAGCCACGGATGTCGTGGCGTCATGGAGATTCCATGATCCTGCCCCGAAGGAATGAAGGAGCACCCCCATGAACATCGCTCTCCTGATCATCATCATCGTCGCCATCGTGCTGGCCATCGTCGGCGGCATGAACGCCGCCTTCAGCTGGCTGCTGTGGGTCGCGCTCATCGTCGGCGTCATCGCCCTGATCGCGTTCCTCCTGCGAGTCGTGCGCGGCGGCAAGGCGTAACCGCACCGCCGCGCAC